>JAAEMP010000409.1 GCA_024225445.1 Hyphomicrobiales bacterium
GATCAGCCTTATCATCTTTCAGAATAATGTCGGCATCAAATTCGCGGCCATCGGCCAAAACCACTTTAACTTTATCAGCATTCTTGATGACATGTTGATTAGTGATAACAATACCGCCAGCATCGACAATCACACCGGATCCCAAGCTGTTTTTGTAGCGTTGACGGGGTCTGTTAAAGCCGTTGCCCCCAAAAAAACGTTCGAAAAACGGATCTCCTGCAAATGGAGAACGTTGAACCACTTTTTTAGTAGCATATACATTCACCACAGCGGGGGAAATACGTTTAACTAGCGGAGCAAATGATAATGTGATCTGCAATTCAGATTGGGGAACCTTGGTTTTTGCAAAGGGTGCCGCATAAAGTGCAAATAATAAAACCAGCGTGGTTGCAAGTACACCAATGGTCTTTTTGGTATTCAACATCTTGTTTTTCCTGGCCCAGTTTCAAACACATGTTGTGTCTTGTGTAACAATCAATTCACAAAACTATTGTAGTAACAAATAGGCAGTGGCTATCTTAAATTCAACTTCCGTTATAAATTCCGGTTGCTGAATTCTGTTATCCAATCCAAATCCTTGAGCAATGAATAAATTCCACACTGTGATTTTCAGTCAAAGCAAGGGCCAAAGTGCAATCTCGGTAATAAGCGAATGGTCCTGAAACCAAAATGCCGGAGCAATATGCCCCGGCAAATGAAAACATTGTCGACGGCGAATAGCCTATACCTGTTCGCTTTGAGGCAAATCAGCTTCCATTGCATCCAGAAGAGCCAGATCTTTGGCGCCTTTCGCGTCAATATCTCGATCAACCAATTCAATCACCGCCATCGGTGCATTATCGCCATAACGAAAACCGGCCTTCATAACTCGGGTATATCCGCCACTCCGCTCTTGGTAGCGTGGTCCAAGTACATCAAAAAGCTTTTTTACCTGCACCACATCCCGGATTTTGGAAATCGCCTGGCGGCGCGCGTGCAAATCACCACGCTTTCCCAATGTGATCAGCTTGTCTGCCACCCGGCGCATCTCTTTTGCTTTGGGCAGTGTCGTAACAATCTGCTCATGCTCAATCAATGCTGCTGCCATATTAGCAAACATTGCTTTACGGTGGCTGGCCGTTCTGTTTAATTTACGACCTTGTTTACGGTGGCGCATGGCGCACTCCTTATTGTGTGTTCACCCTTTTGACCCAAGCAAAGAGTATTCAGGTCTAAGGTAGTTCAACCTAGAAAAGGTCAATATTGATCTTCGTAGCGCTTAGCCAGCTCTTCGATATTCTCGGGAGGCCATGCTGGAATTTCCATCCCCAAATGCAAGCCCATTCCAGCCAGAACTTCCTTGATTTCATTGAGCGATTTACGTCCAAAATTGGGTGTGCGTAACATCTCGGCTTCGGTTTTCTGGATCAGATCACCGATATAAACAATATTGTCGTTTTTCAGGCAATTTGCCGAACGAACTGATAGTTCCAACTCATCAACTTTTTTCAGAAGCGCGGGATTGAAAGCCAATTCAGCAACTTCTTCTTTAACTTCTTCTTTTTCCGGTTCCTCAAAATTGACAAAGATCGAAAGCTGATCCTGAACGATGCGGGCGGCAAATGCCACCGCATCCTCAGGTGTAACAGAACCATCTGTCTCTACTGTCAATGTCAACTTATCATAATCCAGACTTTGACCTTCACGGGTTTTATCAATCTTGTAGGATACTTTGCGAACTGGAGAAAACAGACTATCGATCAGTATCAGGCCAATTGGTGAATCCTCAGAACGGTTTCTTTCAGCAGGTACATATCCTTTTCCTGTATCAACCGTCAGCTCCATACGAACTTCAGCGCCTTCATCAAGCGTGCAAATAATGTGGTCCGGATTAAGAACCTCAACATCTCCAACAGTCTGAATATCGGCTGCAGTAACCACACACGGGCCTTCTTTACGAATAACCATGCGTTTTGGGCCTTCGCCTTCCATCGCAATTGCGATTTCCTTGATGTTAAGCACCATATCAGTGACATCTTCGCGAACGCCGGCGATTGAAGAGAATTCATGCAGAACTCCATCGATCTGCACTGCTGTCACCGCAGCTCCCTGAAGAGAGGACAACAAAACACGCCGTAGCGCATTGCCCAATGTCAGGCCATAACCACGTTCCAGTGGTTCAGCAATAATTACAGCCTTCGTATCGGTACTGGATACTACTTCAAGTTTGTTTGGCTTGATCAATTCATGCCAGTTTTTCTGAATCATGTTATATATTCCTTGGACATACTTGCCACCATCCTTTCGTGGCAATTTCCAAAAGTTCACTGCAATGGATTTGTTGCAGCTACTTTACAAAATTTACACTCGGCGCTTTTTGCGAGGGCGACAACCATTGTGTGGAATTGTTGTTACATCACGTATTGAGGTGATTGTAAAACCTGCAGCCTGCAATGCACGCAGCGCAGATTCACGGCCAGAACCTGGGCCCCGTACTTCAACCTCAAGCGTTTTCATGCCATGTTCCTGAGCTTTTTTTGCAGCATCTTCCGCCGCAATCTGAGCTGCATAAGGCGTAGATTTACGGGAACCTTTAAATCCCTGAGCACCAGCAGACGACCAGGAAATTGCATTCCCCTGAGCATCGGTAATTGTTATCATTGTGTTGTTGAATGTTGAATTCACATGGGCGACGCCCGCGGAAATATTCTTGCGTTCGCGACGGCGCACGCGACTGGCATCTTTTGCCATATTTTGGATATCCTTTCGATTTCATCACCACCGTAATTCCGGTGGCTCTACCGGGATGTACAGGAATTTGCCTGCACCCCCCAAATTTCAGTTACCAGTTACAAATCTGAATTCGTGTACCAATTATGACCCTATTTCTTTTTGCCGGCGATTGCCCTGGCCGGACCTTTACGGGTGCGCGCATTGGTATGGGTTCTTTGACCACGAACTGGCAATCCCCTTCGGTGGCGCAGTCCGCGATAGCAACCCAAATCCATGAGGCGTTTCACATTGATCGAAGTTTCACGCCGAAGGTCACCTTCAACCATATAGTCACGGTCAATTGTTTCACGAATTTTCACAACATCCGCGTCACTCAATTCATTGACGCGACGATCCGCTGGAATTCCAGCCTTTTCAATAATCTCATTCGCAATTTTCTGACCGATTCCATGGATGTAACGCAAAGCGATTACAACTCTTTTGTCAGTCGGAATGTTGACACCTGCAATACGGGCCACACTGTTTCTCCTTTGAGCAGCTAACTGCCTGTTAATTCCGCAACGTGATGCGGCAATCCATACCTACATATACAACGCAAAAATAAACTCGCCGGATTTGCAAAAGTAAATCCAGCGCCGATTACATGCTTATAACGATTTCCATAATCGTTTAGCGGACCTATGGTGTGTTCGTCAAGCATTGATTGAACTGTTTTATTTAATCCAATCGCTGTTTTGAACAAATATTCTGAAACCAGAACAAATCAGGTCAAAATTGTTCAACATGCCTGTCTAAATTTTATCCAGCACAGTTTGAATTTCTTCAGCGATTCCATCCATATCGCCCATTCCGTTTACGCCTCTCAGCAAGCCTTTGGCATAGTAATAACCGACAAGAGGTGCAGTCTCCTTGTAATAGGCTTGTAATCTTGTGTGCAATGTCTTGGCATTATCATCTGCACGACGCATGAATTCTTTGCTGTCACAACGGTCACATTTTCCAGAGACAGCTGGTAACTTGTACTTATCGTGATAACCTTCTCCGCATTCCGAACAGGTAAATCGACCTGATATCCGCTCAACAAGCGCATCATCATCAACCTGCAATTCGACAACACAATCCAGCTTCAACTCTTTTTCATCGAGCATCGCTCCAAGCGCGTCAGCTTGCGGTAGTGTCCGGGGGAAGCCATCCAGAATAAATCCGTTGGCACAATCGGGTTTGTCAATTCTCTCTGACACGATAGCAATCACAACATAATCAGAAACAAGCTTTCCGGCATCCATGGCAGATTTGGCTTTGATTCCAGTTTCCGTCTGCGCCTCAACAGCGTCCCGCAACATGCTGCCAGTGGATAATTGCGGAATACTGTTATTATCTTCAATAAGGTTAGCTTGAGTTCCTTTACCCGAACCTGGCGGCCCTAAAAGAATTAGTCTCATCGCTTCTTCTTACCTCCGCGCAAGCGTGATTTCTTGATTAACCCTTCGTACTGATTTGCCAGAAGGTGTCCCTGAACCTGGGCTACTGTATCCATAGTCACCGAAACTACGATCAGCAATGACGTTCCACCCAGATAAAACGGCACGCCAGTAGCAGAAATCAAAAACTCCGGTAACAAGCAAATAAGTATCAGATATAAAGCCCCCGCAACGGTAATGCGAGTCAGCACATAGTCTATATATTCCGCTGTACGTTCTCCGGGTCTAATCCCCGGGATAAAGCCACCCTGACGTTTCAAATTATCCGCTGTATCAGCAGGGTTGAAAACAATAGCGGTGTAGAAGAAAGCAAAAAAGCCTATCATCAGAGCAAAAAATACCATGTACAACGGTTGGCCGTGACCAAGTAGCGCGGTAATTCTGGAAAGCCATTCAGGCATCGCTTCCGAGTTGGCAAATCCCGCAGCGGTTACAGGCAACAACAACAGTGATGAAGCAAAAATTGGTGGAATAACGCCTGCTGTATTCAACTTCAAAGGCAGATGAGAAGAGTCTCCCTGAAACATGCGATTGCCAACCTGGCGCTTGGGATACTGGATCAAGAGCCGACGTTGGGCGCGTTCAATAAAAACGATAAACATGATGACGACAATAGCCATCACCAGTACAGCCATTATCAACGGAGCAGATAATGCTCCCTGACGACCCAGTTCCAGAGTTCCCGCGATAGCACTTGGTAATGCAGCAACGATACCAGAGAAAATAATCAGAGAGATGCCGTTGCCGATACCGCGTGCAGTAATCTGTTCACCCAGCCACATCAAGAACATGGTGCCACCGACAAGAGTAATCATCGTTGATATTTTAAAGAACCAGCCTGGATCAGTAACAATTCCAGACCCCGATTCCAGTCCCACAGCGATGCCATATGCCTGCAAGGTTCCAAGAATTACAGTACCGTAACGGGTATATTGATTGATAACCTTACGCCCCTGCTCACCTTCTTTTTTCAATTGTTCCAGCGAAGGCACAACAGAAGTCATCAGCTGCATAATAATTGATGCAGAAATATAGGGCATAATTCCGAGCGCGAAAATCGCAAGACGTTCCACCGCACCGCCGGAAAACATATTCACCAGTCCCAAGACACCCTGACTGGCATTATCAAAAGCATTTGCATAGGCTTCCGGATCAATACCGGGTAGCGGAATATAAGTGCCAACCCGATATACAACAAGTGCGCCGAGTGTGAACCAGATGCGCTGTTTAAGCTCAGTTGCCTTGGAAAAGGATGAAAAGCTTAGATTTGATGCAAGTTGTTCTGCTGCCGATGCCATTTCTGTCTCCGATTATGAGCAGTACAATATTCCTGCTTCAAAACGATGGTAATCCAGCCACTTCACATAGTCATCCCTGACAGCAATTACCACCATTCAACGACATTGTGACGCGTGGTTTTGTACTAGTTCTCTGTTGGCGCCTCAACCACTGCAGGTGCAAGTATTTTTATTGAACCACCGGCTTTTTCAACTTTCTTGATTGCGGCTTTTGAAGCACCAGCGACTTCAAATGCCAATTTTGATTTGGCATCTCCATCACTTAGCACACGCACACCATCCTTGGCACGGCGCAAAACACCAGCCTCTACCAAAGACTGGGCGGTGATTGTTTTCTTCGGATCGAGTTTCTTGGCAGCAACCGCTTCTTCAATGCGCCCAATTGAAACAATATTAAGTTTCAAAGAAAATTTCACATTAGAGAATCCGCGTTTTGGCAAACGCATATAGATCGGCATTTGACCGCCCTCGAACCCGTTAATAGCAACACCAGAACGGGATTTCTGGCCTTTTACGCCACGTCCGCCTGTCTTGCCTTTGCTCGAACCAATTCCTCTCCCAACCCTTCTTCGGGTTTTCGAAGCGTTATCGTTATCACGAATTTCATTGAGTTTCATTACCAATATTCCTTTAAAACTCAGACCTGGACTAAGCGTCTTCCACGACACGCACTAGGTGATGTATCTTACGAATCATACCACGAACTGCTGGAGTGTCTTCCAGCGTCGAACGGCGATGCATTTTGTTCAGTCCCAGGCCAACAAGTGTTGCCCGTTGCTCGCCGGGACGGCGTAACGGTGAACCAATTTGTTCTACGGTAACCGTTTTGTTTTCCTTCGCCATAACATGGCTCCTGTGTTTGATCTTTGAATTACTAAAACTCGCAAAAGCCAAGAATTCAGTAAAATCTTATTCTTCTGCACCAATCAAATCACGGCGGCGCGCTTGCAAGGTTGCATATTTGATCCCACGGCGGGCAGCAATGTCTTTTGGATGCATTTGGTTTTTCAGCGCTTCAAATGTTGCACGCACCATATTATAAGGATTTGACGATCCGATGGACTTTGCGACTACATCCTGCATTCCAACAGTTTCAAATACCGCACGCATAGGTCCACCAGCAATAATTCCGGTACCTGCCGGGGCCGCACGAAGAACCACCTTACCAGCACCATGGCGACCATTCACATCATGGTGAAGGGTGCGTCCATCACGCAAAGGTACAAAAATCATTTCGCGTTTTGCCGCTTCGGTTGCTTTACGAATTGCCTCAGGCACCTCGCGCGCTTTGCCTTTACCAAAGCCCACTCGACCTTTTTGGTCACCAATCACCACAAGCGCGGCAAAACCGAAACGACGTCCGCCTTTAACCACTTTTGCAACTCGGTTGATGTGAACAAGCTTGTCAACAAACTCGTTATCACGATCTTCGCGATCTCTACGCGACTTTTCTCTGGGTGCCATTATCCTTAGCCTTTGTTTTTTTTCGGTAGCACAATAATTTCCGGGCAGAACTTAGAAATTCAACCCACCCTCACGGGCAGCTTCAGCCAATGCTTTCACACGGCCATGATAAATGAACGATCCACGATCAAAAATCACCTCACTGATACCAGCCTTGCTGGCGCGTTCTGCAACCAGTTTGCCGACTGCTGCAGCAGCTTCTTTATCTGCGCCATTTTTCAATGATTTACGCAAGTCTTTATCCAGTGTGGAAGCCGCCGCAACCGTTACGCCATTAACATCATCGATGATTTGAGCATAAATGTTTTGTGAGGAACGGTGAACACTCAGACGAGGACGGCCATTTGCCACCCTGACAAGTGAACGGCGAACACGCTTGGCGCGACGCTGGGATTGTGTAAGTTTTGTCATGATATCAGTGACCCTACTTCTTCTTGCCTTCTTTGCGGAAGATTGTCTCATCCGCATATTTTACACCTTTGCCCTTGTAAGGCTCTGGTGGACGATAACTGCGGATTTTAGCAGCAGCCTGCCCAACTTTTTGCTTGTCGATCCCGCTTACAACCACTTCGGTCGGCTTGGGACATGCAATCGAAATACCCTCGGGCACCTTAAAAACAACATCATGGGAAAACCCCAGAGTAAGTTTAAGATCACTTCCCTGCATGGCAGCGCGGTAGCCAACGCCATTAATTTCCAGTTTCTTTTCAAAACCATCTTTTACACCAACAACAACGTTGGAAATCATTGTGCGAGACATACCCCACATAGAGCGGGCGACTTTGGTATCGTTGCGCGGATCGATTACAAGGTTTCCCTCTTCCATTTTGATCAGGACTTCATTGTTGAGTACAAAAGACAGTTCCCCTTTAGGGCCCTTTGCAGTCACCTTCTGACCTTCGATGGTGGTTGTTACCCCTTCGGGTATCGTTACCGGTATTTTTCCAATGCGAGACATATCAATTACCTGTTCGCTGTTTTCTTATACGGATTAAAGATTTGCATCAACCATCAGAAAATGGTGCACAATACTTCGCCGCCTACATTTTGTTCACGTGCATCATGATCCGCCATCACACCTTTGGGTGTCGAAAGGATTGAAATACCCAGACCATTCGCAATTCTTGGAATAGACCTGACTGATGCATATACCCGCCTTCCAGGCTTTGAAACACGTTCTATTTTCTGAATAACCGGTGAACCCTCATAATATTTGAGTTCGATTTCGATTTCAGATTTACCGTCATTATACTCTGTTTGAGCATAGCCACGAATATAACCTTCCGATTGCAGCACATCGAGAATACGTGTGCGCAATTTGGACGCGGGTGTATTAACTTTTGATTTCGAACGCATTTGAGCATTCCGAATGCGTGTCAGCATATCGCCGACTGGATCTGTCATAGACATCTTGAACTAGCCTCTACCAACTGGATTTCACAATACCCGGAATTCTACCCAGGTTGCCTAGATCGCGAAGTGCGATACGAGACAATTTCAACTTGCGATACACGCCACGTGGACGGCCGGAAACCTCACATCGGTTACGAACCCGGATTTTTGAAGAATTGCGTGGCAATTCGGAAAGCTTCAACTGTGCCTTAAACCGTTCTTCAATCGGAAGATTTCGATTTTTGATGATCACTTTCAACGCAGCGCGCTTACTGGCGTATTTCTCAACCAGCGCACGCTTCTTGTCGTTTTTTTGGACCGCGCTTACTTTAGCCATGGTCTGTCTTTTTCCTTATGTTACGGATGCCGTTACTGCCTATTTGTTACGAAATGGGAAGTTGAAAGCCTTTAGCAATGCGCGGGCTTCATCATCCGAATTCGCAGTCGTACAAACGATTACGTCCATGCCCCAGATCTGATCAACGTTATCATAGTTGATTTCCGGAAAGACAATGTGCTCCTTGATGCCCATAGCAAAATTGCCATTACCATCAAAGCTCTTCGGGTTCAGGCCACGAAAGTCCCGTACTCGCGGCAATGCGATGGTAACCAGGCGGTCCATGAATTCATACATACGGATATTGCGCAAAGTCACTTTTGCACCAATGGGCATATCTTCACGAACTTTGAAAGTCGCGATAGATTTTCTTGCCCGGGTCACAAGTGCTTTTTGACCTGCAATAAGTGTCAATTCCTCAGCCGCTTTGCGCGCCTTTTTGGAATCTTGTGTGGATTCACCAACACCCATATTCAAAACAATCTTGTCAACACGCGGAATTTGCATCGGATTTTTATATCCGAATTCTTCCAGCAGTTTTGCACGCACAACATCATCATATTGTTGACGCAAGCGTGGTACGTAATTTACCTCAGCCATCAATCACATCTCCTGAGCGTTTTGCGAAACGCACTTTGCGGCCATCATCAAGGGTCTTAAAACCAACCCGTGTTGCTTTGCCGTCACTTGGATCAGCAATAGCCAGGTTGGAAATTTGTATCGGGGCTTCCTTGGAAATGATACCACCTTCGGAAGTCTGGCTTTGTCTGGTATGGCGTTTGACCAGATTGATACCCCCAACAAGGGCCCGGCCTTCTTTTGGCATCACTTTGATCACTTCACCAGAGCGTCCCTTGTCCTTGCCAACAAGAACCACAACCTTGTCACCTTTTTTAATTTTAAACATTTGAACAGCTTTCCTTAAAGCACTTCTGGCGCCAGTGAAATTATCTTCATATGCCTTTTGGCACGAAGTTCTCTTGGAACCGGCCCAAAAATACGCGTACCAACCGGCTCACTCTTGCCATCAACCAGAACAGCGGCGTTGCCGTCGAAACGAATAACGCTGCCATCAGCGCGGCGAATTTCTTTGGCTGTGCGAACCACTACCGCTTTCGTCACGTCGCCCTTTTTTACACGACCACGTGGAATGGCTTCTTTAATTGAAACCACAATAATATCACCCACTGAAGCGTATTTCCTTTTGGAACCGCCCAGCACCTTGATGCACATTACACGGCGCGCACCGGAATTATCGGCGACATCGAGAGTTGTTTGCATCTGAATCATGACTGGCTACCTTCTGTTCGTTGTGTAGGCAAAGAATAATTCTGAACCTGCCTGCCATCCAAGCTCGAAAATTCTGGTCGTATCAGACTTCCAGAACTACCCAGCGTTTGTCTTTTGAAATCGGCTTGCTTTCCTGGATAGAAACCAAATCACCGACTTTACACTTGTTTGCCTCATCATGCGCCTTGTAGTTTTTGGACCGACGAACAGTCTTCTTAAACAAAGGATGGGTGAAACGGCGTTCAACTTTCACCACGACGGTCTTGTCATTTTTGTCACTGACCACAGTGCCTTGTAGTATACGTTTTGGCATTTTCTACCCTTTAAGCCTTGACGCCATCCGCCTTCGAAGAGCGGGTGCTGGCATTACTAATTGTATGAATACGAGCGATGTCGCGACGAATTTGGCGAACACGTGCAGTATTCTCCATTTGTCCTGTTGCCTTTTGAAAGCGCAGGTTAAACTGCTCTTTCTTCAGTTTAACCAGTTCATCAGTCATCTGGTCTTCGCTCATTGCACGAATGTCGCTGGGCTTCATCGCCTCAACCTTTCCGTAAGTTCAATTTACACTTAATCAGCAATACGCTGAACGAAACGGGTTCTAATGGAAAGTTTGCGAGCACCAAGCCTTAGTGCTTCACGTGCAATCTCTTCATTTACCCCGTCAATCTCAAACATGATACGGCCAGGCTTTACCCGCGCCGCCCAATATTCCGTGGTTCCTTTGCCTTTACCCATACGAACTTCGGTAGGCTTCTTGGATATCGGAACATCAGGAAAAATCCGTATCCAAACCCGACCAGCGCGCTTCATATGACGCGTAATTGCACGTCTTGCTGCCTCAATTTGGCGGGCATTGATGCGGTCAGGTTCCTGGGCTTTCAAGCCATACATCCCAAAAGTCAGCGTGGTGCCGCCCTTGGCAGAGCCATGAATGCGTCCCTTATGCTGCTTTCGGAATTTTGTGCGCTTAGGCTGCAACATGATTCCTGATCCTCAACTCTAATGTTGTTGTTTTCAAATTCAAAATGCTAACCGCGGCGGCGTGACTGACGCTGCTGGTTTCCACCCTGATTTTGTGTTTCAATTGAGCGGCGCTCTGATGCCATAGGATCATGTTCAAGAATTTCACCCTTGAATATCCAGACTTTAACACCACAAATTCCGTAGGCAGTAACAGCTGATGCTGTACCATAATCAATATCCGCACGAAGTGTATGAAGCGGTACGCGGCCCTCACGATACCATTCCATACGTGCAATTTCTGCACCACCAAGACGGCCGCCGCAATTGATACGAATACCAAGCGCTCCAAGACGCATTGCAGACTGAACAGAACGTTTCATGGCACGGCGAAATGCGATACGGCGCTCAAGCTGCTGGGCAATCGATTGCGCAACAATTGTTGCATCAATTTCCGGTTTACGTACCTCAACAATATTAATGTGCACTTCACTGGAAGTGATACTTGCAAGCTTCTTGCGCAAGGTCTCGATATCCGCACCCTTTTTACCAATAATAATACCAGGACGGGCGGAATGAATGGTGACGCGACACTTTTTGTGAGGACGCTCGATTACAATCTTTGCAATAGATGCCGCAGCAAGTTTCTTTTCAAGATATTCGCGAATTTTCAAATCTTCATGCAAAAGATTTCCAAATTCTCGTTTGCCGGCGTACCATCTGGAATCCCATGTACGATTAATGCCAAGGCGCAGGCCAATAGGATTAATTTTCTGGCCCATTATGCGGCCTCCTCTGCATTGTCTTCGACTTCGCGAACAATGATTGTAAGATGTGAAAACGGTTTCAATATCCGGCTGGCCTTACCACGACCACGCACCATAAAGCGTTTCATAACAATAGATTTGCCAACATGTGCTTCAGCAACAATCAAACTGTCAACATCAAGGTCATGATTGTTTTCCGCGTTGGCAATTGCAGATTCCAGCGTTTTCTTTACGGTATCTGAAATACGGCGTGTGGAAAATTCAAGATCAGCCAATGCGCTGGCCACTTTCTTGCCACGGATGAGCATGCATACATCATTCAGCTTTTGAGGGCTAACACGAATCGTGCGGGTTACCGCTTTCGCCTCATTGTCTTTTAGCGAGCGCTCTCGCTTTGCCTTGCCCATCTCTAAATCCTTTTAGCTTTCTTGTCAGCTCCGTGACCATAATAGTTACGAGTAGGTGAAAACTCACCAAGCTTATGTCCAACCATATCTTCGGACACGGATACAGGTATGTGCTTTCGTCCGTTGTAGACACCGAATGTCACACCGACAAATTGTGGCAGGATAGTAGAGCGTCTGCTCCAGGTCCTGATAATATCATTTCTGCCACTTTCGCGTAGTTTCTCTACCTTTTTCAAAAGGTAACCATCAACGAACGGGCCTTTCCATATTGAGCGTGTCATAAACACTTACCTCTTGTTTTTGCGCAGATGGCGCGAACGCATAATAAATTTATCGGAGTCCGTATTTGAACGGGTCCGCTTGCCTTTAGTAGGTTTACCCCAGGGCGAAACAGGATGGCGGCCACCGGATGAACGCCCCTCGCCACCGCCATGCGGGTGATCAACCGGGTTCATTGCAACACCGCGAACACTGGGACGTTTTCCGAGCCAGCGGTTACGCCCCGCTTTACCTTTGTTGGTATTAGAATTGTCAGGATTGGATACAGCGCCAATTGATGCCATGCAATTTCCATGAATAAGGCGCTGTTCACCCGATTTCAATCGAAGGATCGCATAAGGACCGTCTCGACCAACAAGCTGGGCATAGGTTCCTGCGGAACGAGCGATTTGCGCACCCTTTTCAGGCTTCATTTCAATATTGTGGACAATCGTGCCGATCGGAATCGACGATAATAACATCGCATTGCCGGGCTTCACATCAGTATTCACATCAGAAATGATTTTGTCACCTGCCGCAAGGCGCTGAGGAGCCAGAATATAGGCAAATTCACCATCATTGTACTTGATCAAAGCAATAAAGGCTGAGCGATTAGGGTCATATTCAATGCGCTCAACATTACCTTCCACACCAAATTTGCGGCGTTTGAAATCAACCACACGATAGGTACGCTTGTGTCCACCACCACGACGACGCGCGGTAATACGCCCGGCATTATTGCGCCCGCCACTGCTGGAAAGACCCTCAGTCAAAGCTTTGATTGGTTTGCCTTTCCACAAATCTGAACGGTCAACAATCACCAACTGGCGTTGTCCGGGCGTTCTTGGATTATACTTTTTAAGTGCCATCGTAATTTACCTTGGATGTCCTAAAACTTGCATGTGTCGGTCCTAAAGACCGGTCGTTACATCGATTGACTGGCCTTCTACCAGAGTGACAATCGCCTTTTTGATATCATTTTGCCTGCCGATAACACCACGAAAGCGTTTTTCTTTGCCCTTGCGAACAAGCGTATTAACCGCTTTTACCTTCACTCCAAAAAGACTTTCAACAGCCTTTTTGATTTCAGGCTTCGTAGCATTTTTCGCAACTTTGAAAACAACCTGATTATGTTCAGAAGCCATGGTTGATTTTTCAGTGATGACAGGAGAAACAATCACATCATAGTGGCTGATATTACTCATTTGAAACGCTCCTCAAGTGCTTCCACCGCAGATTTAGAAAGTACCAAAGTGTCCCGGCGCAAAATATCGTAAACATTAATTCCCTGGACCGGCAGTACATCCAAATGCGGAATATTGCGAGCAGCCAGACGGAAGTTTTCATCCAGTTCACTACCACCAATAACCAAAGCATTAGTCAGCCCGAGTTTGGAAAGAGTTCCGCGCAGTGCAGCTGTTTTGGCATTTTTGGCTGTAATGTCGTCAACAATCACCAGGGCATCCGTTGACGCTTTGGTTGATAAAGCATGGCGCAAGGCCAATGCTCTAACTTTCTTTGGCATGGCAAAGGAATGGTCGCGAGGTGTTGGCCCAAATGCGCGGCCACCACCACGAAACTGTGGGGTTTTGGAAGTAGAGTGACGAGCATTACCCGTACCCTTCTGATTATACATCTTTTTGCCGGTGGCCGTAATGTCTGAACGGTTCTTGACCGCATGTGTACCCTGTCGCCGAGCAGCCAGCTGATAACGGACCATGCGAGCCATCAGGTCATGACGGGGTTCCAAACCGAATATTGATTCAGAAACTGAAACTTCACCTGAAGCCTTGCCGGCCAGTGTCTTGACTTTGAGGTCCATTATTCCGCTCCCTCTTCACCAGCATCAACACTTGGTGTGACGTCAGCAGTGTTCTTGAGACCTGCCGGCATTGGAACATTATCCGGGCGCGCCTTTTTGACAGCATCCTTGACATAAATCCAGGCACCCTTTGAACCAGGGACAGCACCTTTGACAAGGATAAGACCCCGTTCAACATCTGTACGTACAATTTCAAGATTCTGGGTTGTCACACGGGTAGCTCCCATATGACCCGCCATTCTCTTACCTTTAAATACTTTACCGGGATCCTGGCATTGACCGGTAGAACCGTGGGAGCGATGAGAAATCGAAACGCCATGCGAGGCGCGCAGACCACCAAAATTGTGACGTTTCATGGCACCGGCAAATCCCTTACCGACAGAAGTGCCGGTAACATCAACCTTTTGGCCTTCAACAAAATGATCGGCTGAAAACTCTGCTCCAACTTCAATTAAATTTTCTTCGGAAACACGAAATTCCGCCATTTTGCGTTTTGGCTCAACTTTGGCAACAGCATAATGTCCACGCAACGCCTTGGTCGTATTCTTGACCTTGGCAAGGCCAATGCCCAATTGTACAGCAGAATAGCCATTCTTCTCTTTTGTGCGCTGAGCGACCACTTGCAGGCCATCCAGCTTCAATACAGTGACAGGAATTTGTACACCTGCATCAGTGAAGATGCGGGTCATTCCCATTTTCTGTGCAATTACACCTGAACGCATTGGTTCAATTCCTCAAAACTTGCTCAAATATTCTAGAGCTTGATTTCGACATCAACACCAGCTGACAGATCAAGCTTCATCAAAGCATCTACTGTTTGCGGTGTTGGATCGACAATATCCAGAAGGCGTTTATGCGTGCGCATTTCAAACTGCTCGCGGCTCTTCTTGTTTACGTGGGGTGAACGGTTGACGGTGTACTTCTCAATACGGGTTGGAAGTGGAACCGGTCCTCTCACCTGTGCACCTGTGCGCTTTGCCGTAGAGACAATCTCTTTGGCAGAAGCATCAAGAATGCGATGATCAAACGCTTTCAATCGAATGCGGATGTTTTGGCCGTTCATGGTCTGATTTCCTTGAAACGTCGAACAGCATATCTGCCCGCGCTTGCGTTGAATGAAAAGGCAGGGCGAACCTGATTGTCCGCCCTGTCAATTAAAGACTATTCGACAATTTTTGTTACGATACCTGAACCAACTGTTCTGCCACCTTCACGGATAGCAAAACGTAGACGGTCTTCCATAGCAATTGGAACAATAAGTGAGACTTCCATCTCTACATTGTCACCAGGCATTACCATTTCAGTACCTTCCGGCAGGGCGCAAACACCGGTTACATCGGTTGTACGGAAGTAGAATTGCGGACGGTAATTGGTGAAAAATGGCGTATGACGACCACCCTCTTCCTTATTCAGGATATAGGCTTCAGCAACAAACTTGGTATGTGGCTTAACCGAACCTGGTTTACAAAGAACCTGGCCACGCTCAACACCATCGCGATCAATACCACGAAGCAACACGCCGACATTGTCTCCTGCTTCACCACGATCAAGCAGCTTGCGGAACATTTCAACACCGGTACATGTAGTCTTCTTGGTGTCTCTGATACCGATAATTTCAATTTCATCACCGACATTCACAACACCACGCTCAATACGACCGGTAACGACTGTGCCACGACCTGAAATTGAGAACACATCCTCAATTGGCATCAGGAATGGCTGATCAATCGGACGCTCTGGTTGTGGAATAAATGTATCAACAGCATCCATCAATTTACGGATGGAGTTTTCACCGATATCCGGAGTATTGCCTTCCATTGCAGCAAGAGCAGAACCCGTGATGATAGGGGTATCATCTCCTGGGAATTCGTAAGTATCAAGGAGTTCACGAACTTCCATCTCAACCAATTCCAGCAGTTCTTCATCATCAACCTGGTCCACCTTGTTGAGGTAAACCACGATAGCTGGAACACCAACCTGACGAGCGAGCAGAATATGCTCACGAGTCTGAGGCATTGGTCCATCAGCAGCTGAACAAACCAGAATTGCACCATCCATTTGCGCTGCACCTGTGATCATGTTTTTCACATAGTCTGCGTGTCCTGGGCAGTCAACGTGCGCGTAGTGACGGTTTTCAGTCTCATATTCAACGTGCGCTGTTGAAATGGTAATGCCACGGGCTTTTTCTTCCGGAGCACCATCAATTTCATCATAGGCTTTGAAATCGCCAAAATATTTGGTGATCGCTGCCGTCAGTGTAGTCTTGCCATGGTCAACGTGGCCAATTGTGCCGATGTTGCAATGGGGTTTGGTACGTTCAAACTTTTCTTTTGCCATTTTGGCTCTCCATCAGTTTGTGAGGTTATTATCACAAGGTGTTGAATTTACTAACTATATTAACCAACATACTTCGCTTGCACTTCTTCTGATACCGCTTGCGGCACCTGCTCATAGTGATCGAACTGCATGGTAAACTGCGCGCGCCCCTGGGACATCGAACGAAGATTGCTCACATAGCCAAACATATTGGCTAGCGGCACCATCGCATTGATGACATTAGATACCCCACGGGCCTCAGTACCGGATACCTGACCACGACGCGAGTTCAGATCACCGATGATGTCGCCCATATACTGCTCAGGAGTTACAACTTCAACTTTCATTATTGGCTCAAGTAATTTTGCGCCAAGCTGGTTTTTGTTCTCACGAAAGCATGCACGGGCTGCTATTTCAAACGCCAGGACACTGGAGTCAACATCATGATAGGCTCCATCAGTCAATGTTGCCTTGACACCCAACATCGGGAATCCGGCTACCGGACCTGAAGACAGAACGCTTTCAATACCTTTTTCAACGCCCGGGATATATTCCTTGGGAACATTACCGCCAACCACCGTGCTAATGAACTCAAATTCTTCAGACTCTGTGTTTGGCTCAAAGGTGATTTTAACGCGAGCGAACTGACCCGAACCACCCGACTGTTTTTTGTGGGTATAATCAGCATCAAAGGCCCGGGTAATTGTTTCGCGGTACGCAACCTGTGGCGCGCCGATATTGGCATCTACACTAAATTCACGTTTCATACGATCAACCAGAATATCAAGGTGTAATTCACCCATCCCGGCAATAATTGTCTGGCCGGATTCCTCATCAGATTTCACACGAAAAGAAGGGTCCTCAGCTGCCAGGCGATGCAGAGCAGTACCCATTTTTTCCTGGTCAACCTTGGTTTTTGGCTCAATAGCAATCTCTATTACCGGCTCAGGGAAAACCATACGCTCGAGAATAACGGGTTTTAGAGGATCACAAAGCGTATCACCCGTCGTTGTATTTTTAAGGCCCGCAATAGCAACGATATCACCAGCAAAAGCTTCCTTGATATCCTCACGATCATTAGAATGCATCAACAACATGCGACCAACGCGCTCTTTCTTCTCCTTAACCGAATTAATAACAGTGGCACCTGTTTCAAGCTTGCCAGAATACAAACGGCAGAATGTCAATGAACCAACAAACGGATCATTCATGATCTTGAACGCAAGAATACCAAGCGGTTCATCGTCAGACGCTTCGCGTGTAATTGGCTCCTCGCTTTTTGCATCAATACCTTTGATCGCTGGAATCTCAATTGGACTTGGCAGAAAATCGACAACCGCATCAAGCAAAGGCTGAACGCCTTTGTTCTTGAACGCCGTTCCACAAAGAATGGGGAAGAATTCTACGTCAATTGTACCCTTGCGAATTAATGAGCGAAGTTCATCTGTCGAAGGTTCATTGCCTTCCAGATAAGATTCCATAGCACTCTCATCGAGCTCAACAGCCATTTCGATCATTTCTTCACGATATTGGGCCGCTTTTTCCTGCAATTCATCGGGAATATCCAGCACATCCCATTCAGCGCCAAGATTTTCTGATTTCCAGATCAGCGCCTTCATTTCGATCAGATCGACAACTCCGACAAACTCGTTTTCAGCGCCGATCGGCAGTTGGATAACCAAAGGCTTCGCACCAAGACGCTCCTTGATCATATTAACCGAATTGTAGAAGTCTGCACCAATCTTATCCATCTTGTTGATAAAAATCATGCGTGGAACATTATAATTATTGGCTTGACGCCACACAGTTTCTGTCTGCGGCTCTACGCCGGCATTGGCATCCAGCAATGCAATCGCACCATCAAGCACACGAAGCGAGCGCTCTACCTCAATGGTAAAATCAACATGACCAGGTGTATCAATGATATTAAAACGACGTTTTTTGCCGTCACGGCCTTCCCAGAAAGTAGTCGTAGCAGCTGAGGTAATTGTAATACCTCGCTCCTGCTCCTGCTCCATCCAGTCCATGGTAGCAGCACCATCGTGCACTTCACCAATCTTGTGACTTTTACCAGTATAGTAGAGGATACGTTCAGTGGTCGTAGTTTTGCCAGCATCAATATGCGCCATGATGCCGAAATTACGATAGTCCTCAATTGCGAATTCGCGAGCCATGCCCTTGTCCAACCTTAAATAGTGACGTCATTTACGTCACAAAATCCATCAATTAATATTACCAGCGATAATGGGAGAATGCTTTGTTGGCATCTGCCATTTTATGGGTATCTTCACGCTTCTTGACTGCTGCGCCACGATTGTTGGCCGCATCAAGCAACTCGCCAGACAACCGACCTACCATTGTCGTTTCATTTCGTTTGCGCGCAGCGGCTATGAGCCAGCGAATTGCCAATGCCTGCTTGCGTTCATTACGAACCTCAACAGGAACCTGATAAGTTGCTCCACCAACGCGACGAGAGCGAACCTCCACCGAGGGAGCAACATTTTCCAGAGCCTGATGAAACATTTCAACCGGGTTCTGCTTGGCTTTCTCTTCAACAATATCCATAGCACCGTAAACGATACGCTCTGCTGTTGATTTTTTTCCGTCAAGCATGACGGAATTCATAAATTTGGTGACAACCAGATCGCCAAATTTTGGATCCGGATTTACTTCACGTTTTTCTGCGCGGTGACGACGAGACATCTAAATAAGCTCCTTAAATGCCAATTATTTTGGACGCTTGGCGCCGTATTTCGAACGACGCTGTTTACGGTCCTTGACGCCTTGGGTATCCAAAACGCCGCGAATAACATGGTACCGAACACCGGGCAAATCCTTGACACGTCCGCCACGGATCATCACCACTGAGTGCTCCTGCAAATTGTGACCAACACCTGGAATGTAACCAATAACCTCAAAACCATTGGTCAGACGAATTTTCGCAACTTTACGAAGTGCCGAGTTCGGTTTCTTTGGTGTTGTTGTATATACGCGTGTGCAAACGCCACGTTTTTGTGGGCAAGCTTCCATTGCAGGAACCTTATTGCGCTTGACAATACCCTTGCGAGGTTTGCGTACCAGTTGATTAATGGTTGGCATTAAACCTAACCTCTTTCAATTCGTCCAAGGGCAAAATGCCCAACTAACAACCCGGCACCAATCCGCCTCCTAAAAAAGACGACATCACTGCCCATGCGTGAAAGGCTCCGCTGCCGCAAATCACATCTTGCGGTGGGAACCCTAAAACAGAGGACCACGAATGGTCATGTATTAAATATTTGTTTTGTATAACAACCCTGTTTGACCGGCATGCTTCACGGGCCTTTGAAGACCACAGAAAGGCAATAGCGGATCACATTGGCTGTGAATGAGCGTTAGATAGTCGGTTCTATGTTATCCGTCAACCCTCATTTCAGGGATTTTTTGCTTTCCAGCAACATCAATCCTATGCTTTCACCAAATAATCGGCGTATTTATTGCATCAGCCTTTCACCATCCACTAATCTGCCTGCAAATGCAGGACAAATTGATATTGTCACCCGGAAAATCGAGACTTGAACCGGTACTGACGGAAACTTCGGTAATCAAATTCTCATAAATGTCATCATTACCCGAGGCCATGTATACTGCTCAGGTTAGCACATGTCAGGTCGCTCAAAGTCCAGCCAGACATTATTGGATAATATTAATTGGAATATGCCTGTCCCTCCGTTATAATTTGCATTCGGGCAATGGCCAATACACTCATTTGTCAACATCAAATTCCGTTTGATACCGTTCAACATGTAACACCAAAAACAAAATTCATTTCCATCAAATACCAACCAATTATGGGCAAGGATTTAGAATTGTTTTCAAAAACAGAGCTGGAACAGACAACAAGATTCGTTCACCAATTTGTACCGCCAACACCACAGTTTACATGGCCCTTGATCCAGGAAACAACCGGTTGTGAGACATGGATAAAGCATGAAAACCATACCCCTACCGGCGCATTCAAGGCGCGTGGAGCTGTTACCTACTTAGATTGGGTGAGGCGCGAATATCCAAATGTCACATCAATTGCCACTGCGACAAGAGGCAATCACGGCCAGTCCCAGGCTCTAGCTGCCACCAGAGCGGGACTGGAAGCCAATATTTATGTACCTTTTGGCAATTCCCGTGAAAAAAATAATGCAATGCGCGCGTTTGGAGCAAATCTGGTAGAATTTGGCAGTGATTTTGATGAAGCCAGAATTGAAGTTGCCAAAGTTGCAAAAAAAAATAGCTGGCATCTGGTTCCCTCTTTTCATATCGAATTGGTACGTGGAGTTGCTACTTATGCATTTGAATTACTCAATGCAGCACCTCATCTCGATACCGTATATGTCCCGATCGGCTGCGGCTCGGGAATATGCGGCACAATACTGGCGCGCGATGCGCTTGGCCTGAAAACAAAAATTGTCGGCGTGGTCTCAACCCAGGCACAGTCTGCCAAATTGTCTTTTGAACAGGATAAACTCGTAGAAACCAATCAGGCAGCCACCTTCGCCGATGGCATGGCCGTTCGTGTTCCAGTCAAGGAGGCGCTGGATATTTATGCCAGAGGGGCCGACCGAATTGTCGCGGTCAGCGAGAATGAAATAGCTGAGGCTGTGCGAATATATTTCAACGCCATTCACAATGTTGCTGAAGGTGCAGGAGCAGCTCCCCTTGCAGCGCTCATCAAGGAAAAAGAACACATGAATGGCAAAGCCGTTGGAGTAATTCTATCTGGAGGAAATATTGATACCGACAAATTTATTGATGTTTTAAAGGGCGGCGTCCCTTCACCCTGATCTTTACCACATTTTTCAGCTTGTACTTTTTATGACTGGATACAATATTTCTGCATACAGAAAATAGATATTCAATCCGGCTTGCGTGTAACCAGCATGGGTGTCCACAATATCACAAACAACAAGAACCCCATACTCCACAAAATTCCGGCAAGGGCGACAGCTTGCAGATATTCAAAAGGTAACCAGTTTGCGAAAATACGAACCACAGCACTAGTAATCACCAGAGCAAATATCGCGACCGCTCCCTTCCCTGCTTTTAAAGGACGCCCGGCATGGCCCAGGCTGGCACGGGTTATTACCGCCATCGTCATCGTTCCAACCGCACCTGCCGACAAAGCATGCAGCGCCGTAGTCTCATCAATCATATTCGGCATACCAATTGATAACGCCATCAGACAAAACCAGATGGGAATCCATAGTTGACCAAGATGCAAAACAAGCAATAGCGGCTCGCTTACAACCGCAAGACCACGCCAGCGAGCTATTCTGATAAAACTCAATATTGCAGCCAGGAAAAACAACCAGCCTGTAATTCCGTGATCAGAAAACCACACCCAGGCAATGACCGCCAGTCCTGCACTTGCCAGCGCGATTTTGTCAAAAGTCCCGAATGCGGCAGGCAAGGGAGAAAGACCATGTTTCCTCATCCAGTTCAGCGTAAAACTGGGAGTAATACGACCACCGACAAGCACCAGCAATATTGCCACTATCGCCAAAGAAAGCCTTTCAGACCAGTAAGTTGCAGCGCCAGTCAAATGAAGATAATGAAAAGTGATATTGGAAAATGCAAACACCGATACGATTATGCATACTGGAATATTCCGGTTATTTTTGCCGGTCAGCACTTCACGCCAGACAACCAGGGAAAATACCACGAGAAATGCACTGTCTATGATCGCCGCACCTAAAGGTGAGATGCTCGAAAAAGTTACAGCTATTCGCCCGGCGAACCATACCCCCCAAAGCATTGCCAGAGGCAAGCCAAGAACAGGCAACCGTCCAGTCCAGTTTGGAATGGCCGTTAGCAAAAAACCGGCAACAACAGCAGGGACATAGCCAAATACCATTTCATGAAAATGCCATTCTCTGGGCAGAAAACTACTGGGAACGGAATTACCCGAAAGCAGGACTAATATCCATATCGGCATAATCAATCCGGCAAACAGTCCTGCCCCAAGAAAAAACGGTCGAAAACCCCGCTCAAAAACAACAGGTCCGGTATAATCCCGCATTTTTTGTGCTGTCGTTGTCATTGCTCTGCTCTTCCGTTCCTGAATTGCGGTTCGTTTGTTCAATCTACCAGTTGAACAACAAGAAGAACCGCTGATACCGCACTTCCCCCACTATGGAACTCAATGTCTAGAACATCAACAAGATACGGCCTTGACATTCGTCAAACTCAGACAACTTGTTGGACTGGACATTAGCGCACGGCTTGCGGTTCTCATGGCTGTGTAGAGATTGCCCTTTCCAATGGGCGTCGGCCGACAGTAGAGGGTGACTTTGACGGTTTTGACGGTGATGCACTTGCCCGCGTGTTGAAGGGATTAGCATCATGATCCCGGTCCCGCCAATACAAGGGTTTGGCTTGCTGCCGATGTGACTGATATGCGGCGTGGTTTTAATACACTGGCGGCACAGGCTGAAAATACGCTTGGCTCCGATCCTTTCTGTGGCCATCTGTTGGTATTCCGAGGTCGTCGCGGTGATTTATTGAAGATTATCTCCCTCATGGTTTGCATGCAAACCACTGCCTGGCAGCGGGTGGTATAGTCAGGGAGCCTGTCAGTTCTCAAAGCGGCTTGAACGTGGCCGGTTTTTCAGCCCTCCTCAGAGTTTCGGGTTGAATACATAAGAACCCGTCGAAAGCACCTCATATTGCAACCCGTTGATAGCCTGCCGCCACGGCTTCTGGCCGATGTCAACCGCGAGTTGCACACCCCATTGATTACCGCTCAAGGTGAAAACGAGATTGTGCTGGTGGATTGAGTTAGGCGCAGTAGCCACTTCAAATCTGGGGGATCAATCGAATCGGCAGCGTTCTTTCCGAGGCAATTTAGAAAACGTTCATTTGTTTTTAATGCCTGCGTAATGTCCCTGACAAGCTCTGCACCCCCATTCGACTTAAGGTAGCGATCATTCACTCAACTAAAAGATTATCTGTTCATCAGCGAACAGGTAATTTCACAGCGAACATTAATAGACGGGAGAACTACACATGAATATCCATCATACAATTACCCCTCAGTCTGACCAGATAACTGGAGATACGATTACCATTATCACCCACAATCCCGGACAGGCTATTTCAGAATTCCATCGTCGTGGTCTGAGCGACGAGGGTTATTCAATTTGTGGTCAGATCGTGCCGCATAAATTTGACTTGGTCAGTGATGAAGGCGTGAGCGAGCGTCTCTTTGGTGGTGAATATCTCTATTCCGCTACCTTTACCCGATCGGCCGCACATCGCCATAAATACAGATGAATGAGAGCGACGAGACCATAGTTTGCCTAACCCGAATAATTCACCAACCGCGTAGTTAAGACAATGATCTCGCGATGATATCTCAGCGCAAATTTGCTGGTGCAGATTATCTTTTCTGAATCAATGGTTTATCAGAAAAATTTCGACCGGGAGCCTTGTCTTCAAAAATTGAATGCCACGTTTGGAAAAATAGTTCGGGTACAAAGTGCACCCCTCAGCAAAACTTACATCTTGGCCGCAACAGATTGATTTCGCTGCGAAAATCGGATTGCATCGTGTTTGTTCGTGAATCTTTCAGACTAATGCATGCCAGAAAAAGAGAAGTGTCGTGAACATGACCATATCAACCGTTGAAACAATTGATTCCGTCCGCATCGGATTAGGCGCTGAAGGTCGCTCTTACAGAGAGCTGCTTATCAGTGTTGCGAAACGCTATGGATTGATGCTTACTATTTGCGCATTGCTTGTTTCCACGGCGTGGTTTCTACCTGACAGCATCGGAACAAACGGCAGATTAGCAATTGCAATTACCGGGTTGGCGATTGTCGGCTGGGCATTATCCCCTCTTCCCGATTCTATCGTAGCGATAGCAGCGGCGCTGGCTTTGGTGATTACCGGAGTGTTACCGGAAGAGAAGCTCTTTGAGGCACTTGGCAGCGAACTTATCTGGTTACTTGTAGCGTCATTCGTCATTGCAGCGGTAGTGAAGACAAGCGGTCTGATGGAGCGCATCGCTTTTGCCGCCGTACGTCCCTTTGCAAGTGTCGATGCATTTTTTCACGCAATTGCCTTTGTCATTGCGCTAACCGCATTTGTCATTCCCTCTACGTCGGGCCGCGCAGCCCTTTTGCTGCCCGTATTCATGGCTTTGGTCGACCGGATGCCCGGCAAGCATTCCGAACGGGCGCTTGCGCTTCTGTTCCCGACGATAATTCTGTTGTCGGCAGGCGGATCACTGATCGGTGCTGGTGCCCATTTTGTCGCTGTGGAATCCATTCAGCGCGCGACAGGCGCCACGATTGGATATTTCACCTGGATGAAGCTGACAATGCCACTAACTCTGTTGGCGAGCCACGCAGCGGTAATCCTCATCACCGTGTTGTTTGTGCCGCGTTCGGAACGTCAGATTGCGCTCCCCCGCCATGTCGAAAAAGGAACACCGTTGAGCAGCCAGGAAACCCGCATTGTTTGGGCGCTCGGCGGCATCATTGCACTGTGGATCACAACATCTTGGCATGGCATCAACATCGCCGTGATTGCATGCTGTGGGGCGATTCTCCTCATGACCAATCTGTTCACCAAAGAAACACCAAAGCAGGTGTTCCGCAATGTAAACCTCGAGTTGTTGATCTTTCTGGCGGCGACGGTGGCCATCGCCGATGGCGTTATCCTGTCGGGCACCAGCGAATGGATGGCAGAGGGTGCGATGGCACTTCTACCCGATGGAGCAACCCGGTCTTTGCCGCTGATTGTTATCTTTTTGACCGTGATCGCGGTGCTGGCACACCTTGTCATAAATTCTCGCAGTGCCCGTGCAGCTGTGCTGATCCCGGCACTCACGTTGCCGGCAGTCGGGTTCGGTCACGATGCCACAGTCCTGGTGTTGGTGACGGTACTTGGGACTGGCTTTTGCCAGACTCTGATGGCCAGCGCCAAGCCGGTTGCTATCTTCGGCAATGCTGGGAGAGAGACTTTTACCCAGAGTGATCTATACCGGCTTGCCCTTCCTCTTTTACCCGTCAAAGCGCTTCTTATTATTGTGTTTGCACTTTTTGTCTGGCCGCATTCGATGTCGCAAGATAACTCGTCACCGGTACCACAGCCAGTGGGTCGGAGCGAGATCACAAAGCAGGTGTCTTCATTGACTGCCGAACGCACGGCCATCGTCGAAAACAGTTCGCCGTATATGGAAGGTGCTCTTTGCACACGTCGGCAATTGCGGACAGTGATGGTGGCGACCATTCGCGACAACAAAATGTGGTCCTCCGGTTGGTGGCATGTTTGGAATAGACTGACACTTGATGGCTTCAGGGTCGACCGCAACGCTGTAAAGAACATTTATCGCAGCGAGGATATGGTCCGCTTGCGGTCCCATTCAACACGTCTCTTAGGGTCGAATGTTATTCGCAGCGCCATTGAATCGGCAAAAGCCAGCTGTCTCACCGAGACTATGAGTACGCAACCTTTAGAAAAACAAACCCTGCGTGTGCCTTTGCCTGTACCCAGGCCATCACGAGGGTAATTACCCCGAAAACTAACCACGAAGGAGATTAAGTTATGTCTATCAAAATCCTTGTTGCACCATCCGGATTCAAAGAATCTATTGATGTTGATGACGTTGTTCACGCCATTTCCGAAGGCGTTACAAAAGCAGCGCCTGATTCCATTATCATTAAAGCACCCATGGTTGATGGCGGCGAGGGGTTCACCAAGAGGCTCATTGAAGTCACGGGGGGAAAGTTGCACAAGATTGTGGTTACTGGCCCCGTGGGCCAACCTGTTGACAGTTTTTTTGGCTTTCTCGGGAAACAACAACAGCCAACGGCGGTTCTGGAGATGGCTGCTGCTGCAGGTCTTAGTTTGGTGCCCCGTGACATGCGAGACCCCACTTCGACAACCAGCTATGGTGTCGGTGAATTGATCCTCGCTGCCATCGATGCAGGAGCAAAACGCATCTTAGTCGGATGCGGCGACAGTGGCATCAACGATGGCGGTGCCGGAATGGCACAAGCGCTCGGTGCAAGGTTGCTCGATACATCTGGCAAAGATATTGGTTCTGGAGGAGCCGAACTTTCCAGGCTGGGGAGAATCGATACCTCCAGCATTGATCCACGTCTTAGTGATGTTACCATTGACGTTGCCGTGAACTGGCACAATGTGCTGTTGGGGCCGAAGGGTGTTGCCCGTGTTTTTGGACCTCAAAAGGGCGCCAGCCAAGAGCAGGTCACTCAATTGGAAAGCGCACTCGAAAACTATGCAAAGCTGCTGAACGCCAATCTGGGAATTGATATTGGCAACGCTAACGGATCGGGGGCATCTGGCGGCCTTGGCGCGGGGCTTGTTGCTTTCGCCGGAGCAACACTGCATCCGCGATTCGACATCGTCATGCAATATATTGATTTCGAGGAGATGCTCAGCCAGGCCAACCTCGTGATTACGGCCGAGGGTTCCCTCGACGGTCAAAGCCCTCACGGCAAAATCCCGTGTGAAGTCGCTAGGCGTGCCCGTGCGCGTGGTATCCCGACGATTGCCCTTGCTGGCACGATCGGTTCCGGCGTCAACCAAACATTTGATGCAGGTATCGACGCCTTTGCATCCATTATCAAACGTCCTTGTACGCTGGAAACGGCCATGGAAAACGGACAGAAGCTTCTGCGCCGGGCAGCCGAAGACGCTATGCGCATGATCTTCGTTGGTATGCGCCTGAACATGACCGCCAACCCAACGCAACAAGATTGAATGTCTATTCTAACAGGAGAAGTTAACATGTCGGACACGAAACCATTTATCACATTAGTGGTGGGTGCCCTTGCAGTATCTTCAGCAGCATCATCAGCTTTTGCCAGTGATCAAATTAACATCGTAGGGTCATCAACTGTATTTCCATTTGCATCTGCTGTTGCTGAGCGGTTTGGCAAAAACACCGGGTTTAAAACACCCGTTGTAGAAAGCACTGGTTCTGGCGGTGGTTTAAAACTGTTTTGTTCGGGCCTTGGCGAAAACACACCCGATATCACTAACGCGTCTCGCCGCATTAAAGCTTCCGAGATTGATCTTTGTGCTAAAAATGGCGTTGCCGAAATCGTCGAAGTTAAAGTTGGCTATGATGGTATCGTATTGGCAAACTCACGTGCTTCTGGTGTTATGAATATTACTCGCAAAGATATTTTTCTGGCACTGGCCAAGGATGTACCCGATGGAGAAGGCAAGACCAAGCCAAATCCTTATCAGACTTGGGCAGATATAAATCCTGCACTTCCAGCTGTTAAGATAGAGGTACTTGGCCCGCCTCCAACTTCTGGTACGCGCGATGCTTTTGTCGAACTTGCGATGGAGGGTGGCTGCAAAAAGATCGACTGGGTCAAAGCCATGAAAAAGTCTGACAAAAACGCATATAAATCGCTATGTCACACAATTCGTGAAGATGGTGCTTTTGTTGAAGCAGGTGAAAACGATAATCTGATTGTTCAAAAGCTTGAAGCAAACCCGTCAGCATTTGGTATCTTCGGTTACAGCTTTCTTGATCAAAATTCTGACAAAGTTCAGGGCAGCACAATTGGTGATATAGAGCCAACTTTTGAAAATATTGCAGAGGGCACTTATCCGGTATCACGCTCGCTTTATTTCTATGTAAAAAAAGCGCATATCGGCGTTGTTCCAGGCATTGAAGGTTATCTTGCTGAGTTTATCAGCGAAGATGCAGCTGGTGAAGATGGCTACCTCGCTGACAAGGGATTGATCCCGATGACAGAAGAAGAATCTACAGAATGGAAAGCTAAAGTCAAAGGCTTGGAAAATCTTTCTATGTAATTAAACAATACGGTTTAGCGCCATTCATCTGGCATATGCCAGAAGCGCTAAGCCAAATTCTTTTGGGTAAATAATGCAACAATGCAACTTACAAACGATTAATATTACCAGAAACGCTGTGGGTCGAAAAACCAGAGAAATGCTGGTAATAGCGCTTTTGTTGGCGTGCTCTTTGGTCGCTGTTTTAACAACCGCCGGGATCATTACTTCTCTTGCTTTTGAAGCATTTCGGTTTTTTCAAGAAGTCTCCTTATTTGATTTTCTGTTTGGATTGGAATGGAGTCCGCAAACGGCTCTGCGCTCTGATCAGGTTGGTTCATCAGGCTCTTTTGGGGCAATACCCCTAATCACCGGTACATTACTGATCAGCGCCATTGCTATGGCCGTTGCAACCCCTTTAGGACTTCTATCTGCTATCTATCTGGCAGAATATGCATCCAATCCTGCTCGAGCGATTATAAAACCTTTGCTTGAATTGCTGGCCGGGATTCCAACTGTTGTTTACGGGTTTTTTGCAGCCCTGGTGATTGCTCCCATGCTCAGAAATACGGGGGAAACTTTCGGCTTCGTCATTTCATCAGAGAGCGCACTGGCTGCGGGCCTTACCATGGGCGTTATGATTATTCCGCTTGTTTCCTCGCTTTCAGATGATGTCATCAATGCCGTACCGCAAACCTTGCGTGATGCATCATATGGCCTTGGTGCAACTCAGGCCGAAACCATAAAGCAGGTTATTTTTCCGGCTGCCATTCCCGGCATTGCTGGAAGTCTTTTGCTGGCAACCTCACGGGCAATTGGCGAGACCATGATTGTCGTTATGGCGGCGGGGCTCGCTGCTAATTTAACCGCCAATCCCTTCGAGGCTGTAACCACGGTAACGGTACAGATCGCGACCCTTTTAACAGGCGATCAGGAATTTGATAGTGCCAAGACCCTTTCAGCCTTTGCCCTTGGTCTGCTGCTATTTATTATCACACTATGTTTGAATGTGGTCTCGCTTAAAATCGTAGATCGATACAAGGAACAATATGACTGATCATATCGACATCATTTCCGTTGACGGATCAGCACGGCATCGCGCCCAAAAAAGATTCAAGTCATACGGACTTCTGGCAATAGGCCTTTCACTTACCTTTTTATTTATAATGGTGGGTTCCATTGTATTGCGCGGGAGCTCGGCTTTTAAGCAATCCTTTGTGCAGATAAAGATTGAGTTGTCTGCGGATGCAATTGATGCAGACAATATCAAAAGAGTAAGATTTGGGAAGTTATTAAAACAATCCCTCCGTAACAAATTTCCGGAAGCAACCTCCCGTAAAGACAAGAAACAACTTTATAAACTTGTTAGCCCTACAGCAGAGTATTCAGTTCGTAAACAAGTTGAGGCAAATCCAACACTCATTGGCACTTCTGCAAAACTATGGGTGCGCACTTCAAGCGACGTCGATATGTATCTGAAAGGGTATGTGGATGCCAATCTTGATGAAAGCAAGCGGCGTTTGAGCGATCTGCAACTTGAGTGGATTTCTCTTCTACAACGCGAAAATAAAATTGAGAGCCGGTTTAATACAAAATTCTTCACTGGAGGCGATTCACGTGAGCCCGAGCAAGCTGGAGTTTTAGGTGCTGTAATAGGCTCTGCTCTCAGCCTGCTTGTATGTTTTATGCTATCTTTTCCGCTTGGCGTTCTAGCGGCTGTTTACCTCGAAGAATTTGCTCCCAAAAATAGACTTAGTCGAATCATTGAAGTTAATATCAACAATCTGGCAGCAGTTCCTTCTATTGTATTTGGCTTGCTCGGATTGGCAATTTTCTTAAATTTCTTTGGCTTACCCAGGTCTACGCCCATGGTGGGTGGTATGGTTCTTGCGCTCATGACATTACCAACCATCATCATTGCATCACGGACGTCCGTTCGTGCTGTGCCTTCTTCTATACGAGAAGCGGCAATGGGCATTGGCGCGAACAAAGTACAGACAACCTTTCATCATGTAGTGCCGCTTGCCATGCCCGGAATGTTAACCGGGTCCATTATCGGCATGGCTCAGGCATTGGGCGAAACAGCCCCCCTTTTGATGATCGGTATGGTTGCCTTCATCGTCGATGTACCGCAAGGCATAACCGATGCGGCTACAGCATTGCCGGTTCAGATATTTTTGTGGGCTGATAGTCCGGAACGCGGGTTTTTGGAAAAAACTTCGGCTGCAATCATGGTATTACTAGCGTTTTTGATTGTCATGAACCTCGTTGCCATCATATTGAGGCGGCGCTTTGAGCAGCGTTGGTAGGGACATAAAGTGAAAAGTATTGCAATGATAGAGAATAACGATTTTGCACCTGAAAATACAATTATCAGCTCAAAGAATGTTGACGTCTTTTATGGCGATAAACAAGCGCTCTTTGATATAAACCTGAATGTTGCAGAAAACTCTGTTACCGCTCTTATTGGTCCTTCCGGGTGTGGTAAAAGTACATTATTGCGCTGCTTTAACCGAATGAATGATGTGATACCAATTTGCCGCGTGGATGGCTCCATTACTTTGGGTGGGCAGGATATTCATGCACCAAATGTTGATGTTGTATCCCTTCGCCAGAAAGTGGGAATGGTATTTCAAAAACCAAATCCCTTTCCAAAATCAATCTATGACAATATCGCTTATGGTCCACGAATTCATGGTATGACTGCTTCAAAAGCTGAGTTGGATGAAATTGTAGAAGAGAGCTTGAAACGGGCCGGTTTATGGAATGAAGTAATGGACCGATTGGATAAACCAGGTACTGGGCTTTCTGGCGGTCAGCAGCAAAGGTTATGTATTGCGCGGGCAATTGCCGTCAAACCAAAAGTCATTCTGATGGATGAACCATGTTCTGCTCTTGATCCGATTGCCACAGCGACGGTAGAAGAACTCATCGATGAATTGCGTGAGCGCTTTACAATTATAATTGTGACCCATTCGATGCAGCAGGCCGCTCGCGTTTCCATGCACACCGCATTTTTTCACTTGGGTAATCTTGTGGAACATGGGGCAACATCAGATATTTTCACAGCACCCAAAGATGAACGTACCCAGAATTATATTACCGGGCGTATTGGCTAATTGGCAGGATATGTACAATGGAAAATGAGCATATTGTAAAATCGTATGATGAAGAACTTACCCAGATTGAAAACATGACTCTTGTAATGGGAGGTTTGGTTGAAACACAAATCTTGGAGTCAGTCACCGCTCTTTGTAATCATGATCAAAAGCTTGCTGAAAAGGTTCGGGTGGATGACAAGGCAGTTGATGTTCTGGAAAGTCAAATTAATGATTTAACATTACGAACACTTGCGCTGCGCCAACCCTTGGCAATGGATTTGCGCAGTGTAATTTGTGCCTTGAAGATCTCATCAAATTTGGAACGCATTGGTGATTACGCTAAAAACATTTCAAAACGTACTCAGGTATTGGCTGATATTAGAAGCGTTGGAACTGCCGAGCGAACCATCAAGCGTATGGGAGAAATGGTTCGAAAAATGGTTACGGATGTCCTAAATGCTTACATCAACAAAGATCTGGCAATAGCTGACGAAATTCTCCTTTGCGATGAGGAAGTCGATTATATTCATAACACGCTGTTTCGTGAGTTACTGACCTATATGATGGAAAATCCAGGCAATATTACCCTGTGTATGCATTTGTTGTTCATTGCCAGAAACCTTGAACGTATGGGTGATCATGCAACATGCATAGCAGAACAGGTTCATTATGTTGTGACTGGTTCAGTGCCCGAAGAAAACAGGCCGAAAGCTGATAAAACCAGTCAAATGATTGTAGAAGAAAATTGTGAGAGCAAGGAATAGTCGTGGTTAAATCGCGTGGGATAAAAGTTTCAATTATCGAAGACGAGCCGGCGCAAATGGAACTTCTCTCCTATAATCTGGATAAAGAAGGGTATCGGATCTTTGCAACTAGTGACGGAGAGGAAGGATTGCTAATTGTAAAAGAAGAACTTCCGGAATTGACTATTTTAGACTGGATGCTGAGCTACTCCCCAATGTTTAGAGTATTCGGCTCAGCTTTTTTTTGCTAATTGTTGTGAATCAGGCAACCATCACGTAGTGTTTCAGTACACGCAGAACTATCGCGCTCACCGTTTCGATCGGAAGGAAGGCAAATGAAGATCACACATTTTGTTCACGGAATTGCAGCAACCTTTTTGCTGCTCACGCTGGGCGGTGTAGCTGTCGCCTTGTGGATTTCGAATAGCGCCAAATTCCATGACCAGCGGACCACTCATGCCCACAGATCATACGAATTGCACCTGCAACTCAAATCCAATATCTTCCAGCTATTCAAACAATACGGCGATGCGATATTGATGGGCAACCAGAATAATGATACCGGAGAGGCCCAACTCATAGACGTGATCCAACAGAATATTTCTGATATCCGCGCAGTAATCGGCGATGAAATCGAATTGGTTGGAGATGAGGAGGTTAATGAACTGGAGCGGCTCGCCAATATCGAGGCGAAAACCCGCGAATTCATTGCCGAATTGCGGTCTCATGACTCCAGCCAGCCAGACAACATGATCTCGCGTGACTGGCAGAAACTGTCCGAGATCCTCAACAGCGATATTGACCACAATTTGAGCACCATGATCAATACCGCTCTGAACCACGAACTGAAGGAGTCGAATGATGCAGGTGCAAAATCAGCGGCACATCTTGTTCGCGTACAACGCATTGCCTTCGGGTTCGCAATTATGGCGATCCTCATAGCATTATTGGTTTTCTGGGTGTTCCAACGTCATGTTTCCCGCCCGCTCACCCTGCTTAGGAGGGCTACAAACAAACTCTCCGAGGGTGAATTTGATACAACTATCAGAATTCCGGGCCAAACAGAAATTGCCAAGATCAGTCAGGTGTTGGAGAAAATGGCGGAAAAGGTGCGTGGAAATACCCAAAGTCTAACCGACCAGAACATGGAACTGGAGAAGGCAGTTCGATCGCGAACCGAGGAATTGCAACGAATGATCGACGAAGCAAAAACCTCGGAAGCTAACCGGCGTCGGCTCCTTGCTGATGTCAGCCACGAGTTGCGCACCCCATTGACAATCATACAGGGTGAAAGCGACATTGCGCTGCGCGGCCAGGAAAAATCACCTGAGGAATACCGCGAAGCCCTGAAGCGCACCCATGATGCTGCTACCCATACCGCACAACTTGTTAACGACTTGCTGTTCATTTCCCGGCAGGAAACTGGGGCAGTAAGGCTGGAAATGGAGGAATTTGATCTGCATTTGCTGATCGATGATACGCTTAATATGGTTAATGCAGACGTGATATTCGAAACCAGCACATCGCCCACAACAATCAATGCAGACCGTGTGCGTCTTCGCCAGGGCCTCATAGCCCTGTTGCAAAATGCTCAGTTTCACGGTGGCGGCGCTGCGCGTGTTTCGCTGGATCGAACACCGTCAGGCTATCGGATAACTGTCGAGGATAAAGGTCCAGGAATGACCGATGCCGAGAGGGAGCATGCTTTCGAGCGGTTCTTCAGAGGTTCAAATGCATCCCATGCCTATTCCGAAGGAACCGGGCTTGGACTGCCGGTGGTTCTCGCCATTGCCAAGGCGCATGGCGGTACTGCTCGTCTGGAAAATGCCCATGGCGGTGGAACACTGGCTGTGATTGAATTACCCAAACAGTCGCATCTTAAGGCGGTTTCATGAATATACTTTTGGTTGAAGACGAAATGCGTGTGGCCGATTTCATCCGTCGTGGGCTGAAATCCGAAGGCTGGCCGACTGAACATGCACCCGATGGTGAAACTGCGCTTGAGCTATTGCGGGACCAAAATTACGATGTGATCGTACTCGACCTGATGCTCCCCGGCATTTCCGGCCTTGATGTATGCCAAAAAATGCGGGCACGTAAAAATTTTACGCCAGTGTTGATGTTGACAGCGCTTGACAGCACCGATGAACGAATTGCGGGCCTGCGCCTTGGCGCCGACGACTATTTGCCAAAACCGTTTGACTTCGAAGAATTGCTGGCACGAATTCACGCACTCCATCGCAGATCAATTGCCTTTCAAAGCGGTACGTCCGGCGATCATTTGTCTTTTCGGGGGCTGGCCCTTAAATGTGACTCAATGCAGACTTTTGTCGACGGGAAGGAGATTTACCTATCAACTACCGAACTCGACCTGCTGACATTATTCCTTTCCAACCCAGACAAACTTCTTAGTCGGGAACGCATTTTGAACGCCGTTTGGGGAACGCAGGAAGATCCATTGACCAATGTTGTCGATGTATATGTCGGGCGTCTTCGTAAAAAAATTGGTCAGTACGGCAATCATATTTCAACCGTTCGTGGTGCCGGATATCGCTTTGGCTGACATGATTGCTGCTTGTATGAGCGATAAACGCGATCAGGCCAGCATCACCTTACATGCAAAACACACCACACTACAGATGAACAGAGTTCAAATGGCCTGGTACACCGTCGTCAAAACAATCAAAAAACAGCAATATCTCTACCGACAACGAACCTTTCGCGTCGGCGGTAAGGTGCGAACTGAGAGTAAGTACATTGGCGTAGTGAGCTCTGGAGCGTCCGATGGGGTTGTCAGTGTCACAAGCTATGATGAGATCGAGGCACAAGCGATTTCAATCAAAGATAACGCTACAACGAGCCATCCGGACGCGGTGATGATTGGTGATGAGGTGCGAACACTGGTAAGCGCCCAGATGGTCATTCACCCTCAACGTAATTCCAAGGCAGCAACTCGTCAATCCGGTTGATCTTGTGATCTGCAATACGGCTGAGAACATCTGTGAGCCAAGTCTGCGGACCAACGCCGTTAAGTTTGGCAGTCTCAATCAGAGTAAAGGCAATGGCCATAGCTTTATCGTAAACACTATCGATCAGGTCGTGCGCCGATACTTCGTGTTCATTCATCGATTGGATATCACCAGCAACACACGGATATACAGAGATGCGTCGCTAGGAACTACGAACCGCGGCCTGCAAAATACGCTCGTCGTCCTCTCCTTCTACGATCAGCGGTGGCTTTTCGTTGAAAATATTTGAAAGTGGATGGGCGCCAAACATTAGCAAGACCGATCGCATCGGTTTATCAACCGATCGA
>JAAEMP010000410.1 GCA_024225445.1 Hyphomicrobiales bacterium
ATCTCAGGCACATTCAGATTATAATGTGCTGATTCAGTTTGGTGCCATCGGCAAGCTAGATGTTGATGCACTGAAGATGGCTCTTGTATTTTTGTGGCGTCGTCACCAAGTGTTGCGCACTAGACTGATCCTTCAGGTGACATTATATCCTGGTTTGTTTTTATATAACTGTAACTGAAATGCCATGCGATTGACACCACAGGAGGCAAAGACTGAGGAGAGCAGTCTCATCCAAATCATTTATTCCCCTGATGAGCCAGGTGGCACTATACCATTGGAAGTTTGGGATTACTCCATTGGCTGGAACAGTTGTGGGTTTGACTCAGCAGCGGGTGTCATAGCCGCCATTGGAGACCATGTTGGAACACCATTTGATATGGAAGTGGAGGTGGTTCAGTCACTTCTTGTCAAGTTTCCTAGTGAGATTGGAGTACCTAGCAAGCACTTGATGATGATATGTATTCACCATGCCATTATGGATGGTGGGAGTGCTCCAATTA
>JAAEMP010000411.1 GCA_024225445.1 Hyphomicrobiales bacterium
GCTAGCAGGTGTTCTGCGGCATTCTATGTGCCAATTATCCAAGAGAAGTGCGTGCTACAATTTTTCTGCACTTTTACGCGAAAATGGTGTCAAGCACTTTTTTTGTTTGTTTGGAATAAATTTGTACCTGAATAGTTACATGCCAAGATTGATTAATTTGGAATATTTGTGGGTAATAGTAAGGTGTTGTGGGGACCGGGGGTTAGAGACCCCTGGCTACCCGATTATGTTTAATTATTAAGTTCAGTACCATGCTTCCACATTCTTTTAGTAAGCGTCTTTGTCTCTGCATCAAAATATTCACCTAAGCCATGAGCTAGACCCTCAGAAAATACGCCAGTTACTTGCCGGCCTCGTCGGATTTGGTGTCGGGTTCACTGAAGAGGGGCTGATCATCGGCGCGGCGGATTGATTCCTTCTTTTAGGGTGGGTGTCCCGAATCACTCAGCGATAGACGATCAAACCGAATGCGGTGATGTGCTCGACTTCAAGTCACCACTCAAACCGTTATTGCCCTTTCAAAACCAGCTGACAAACGAGCTCCAAAGCGGCATTTTGTTCAACTTCGAGGAATACCTGGCCCTGGTCGACTGGACCGGTCGCCTTATCCGCCGCGACAAACGCAGCCACATCGGCAACACCCTGCCACCCATTCTCGACCGACTGCAGCTCACAGCAGCTCAGTGGTGCATCAATACCACGCAATTTGAGACACTCCACCCCAAACGCTTCAACCGAATCACTCCACAGCTCGATACGGGCTAGCCCGCTTTTCTCACCATGGCCTTTGCCAGCGGCTCCGTGACACGGGCCACGGGCCGCTATGATTTGAATTCTCAAAGTTTACGAAATACGCCAGTTACTTGCCGGCCTCGTCGGATTTGGTGTCGACTTTACCGAAGAAGGACCGACCATCGGCGCGGCGGATTGATTTCTTCTTTTAGAGTGGGTGTCCCGAATCACTCCCCCTTCCGGAATCACTTCCGTAATAAATGTTATGTGTAAATGGCCGGTCTACCCTGCATTTTCAATCGAGTCTGACCCGAATGCCACTAAGTTAAGCCCCTTTAGCATGAAATCTACAGCGGCCAATTCCGCATAGAATAAGGGCTAAAGCATTGATAGATCAGATGATAAACCACCTTAACTTAGCGCCATTCGAGTCTGACCCC
>JAAEMP010000412.1 GCA_024225445.1 Hyphomicrobiales bacterium
AGAGCCTGACCGAAAACTAGTTGAGTGATATCAGTGGTTTATGATTCATTCGGATTGTAAAAGATTCGAAGGAGATCACGATGACCTGGACTGATACCACCCGCCAGCAATATGAACGTAAAACCGGCCGCTATGCAAGTGATTGCAGTGATGAAGAATGGGCTATGATTGAGCCGTTAATGCCTGGCAGAAAATCGAATGGTCGACCGCGCACTACCAAACTTCGCGATATTTGGGATGCTATCCAATATATGGCGACGACCGGTTGCCAATGGCGGATGATCCCGAATGATTTCCCGCCGATGTCGACAGTACAAGGGTATTTTTATGATTGGCGAGAGCGTGGATTGTACCACGAGATCAATCATACGCTTGTCATGGCGGCACGAGAGAAAGAAGGGCGCGAGGCCTCACCAAGCGCTGGGGTGATTGACAGCCAAAGTGTTAAAACAACAGAAAGTGGCGGGGTTTGTGGCTATGATGCAGGCAAGAAGATCAAGGGCCGCAAGCGTCATATCATCACCGATACGATTGGTTTGCTGATCGGGTTTGTTATTCATGCCGCCAATATTCAAGATCGTGATGGTGCCCCCCATGTACTCAAATCAATCAGCCGCACCCACCCATGGCTGCGTCACATATTTGCGGATGGCGGTTATGCAGGGCCAAAATTGCGAGGCAAATTGGAAAAGATTGGTTGCTGGACAATGGAAATTGTCAAGCGCTCGGACAAAGCGAAGGGTTTCGAAGTCATCCCCAGAAGATGGGTCGTAGAGCGCACTTTTGCATGGCTGGGTCGATGCCGAAGATTGGCGAAAGATTGGGAGAAATCCATCCTCTCAGCAGAAAGCTGGTTACTCATCGCACATATCAAGCTGGTGACCAGGCGTTTGGCAAGGGTTTGATTTTATGCGAATAGTTTTGAGTCAGACTCTAATTCTTTTGATTGTTTCCAATCAGCATCTACTCGCGCTAATGTATGAAAGCGTAGGTATAATTATTTACGTGATACCATTGTATGATAAAATGACAGCGAGGCTAAGGGTTAAATCCTGCGCTCAATTGTTGCATTGG
>JAAEMP010000413.1 GCA_024225445.1 Hyphomicrobiales bacterium
CCCGCCTCAGGCGAGTGGTTTTGTCGAGGGGAGCAAGAAAGGTAGTGCTTGGCCAGCACTCCCAAAGATCTCAGCCCACGACAGTAAAGTCGTTCGAATCTCTCCCTTGTGGCTTCCCACCTTTCCCATCCCGTCCCTTGCCCCGCAGTCCCACATCCCGACCTGACCTCGTAAGCCTAGCGCTTGCCCGAGAGACAGGCAGCCGGTGTTCAGCGCCCCCGCCACGTCTCGGTTCCACGTGCGACGCTCATACTTAGAACCAGTGGTCTGGCAGCACACGTCGTGTTGGAAATGACGTTTAGCGTGGACAGCACAGTGGTACAGCACCTTACGCTTCGAGTGGCAAAGTCTCTCGTTGCAGAAACAGCGACAACCGGGGAATGCCTCGCCCAGGTAGTGACGGGCGGCTTTGCACGGCGGCGGATCTAATCGGTCCACGCGCCGTTCCTCTGGGTGGACAAGGAGATGGCCATCAATACCGAGCTTTGACGTACGGAACTCGTCGGCCCAAATACACACTGCCTTCTTGCGGCGCACGGCCTGGTCAAACAGCTTCTTGGCCGGGCCCTTGGCAGTATTCTTGACCTTCCTAAATATGTTGCTGCTCGCGCCGTTGCCATACAGCAGCAGCGTTTGGTCCGTCCCTTCGCGCAGCTTGCACAGCACACCCACTTCGTGGTCGAGGGCCCGCTGCAGGTGCCTCTTGGCCTGAAACCGGTCTTTGCGCAGGACGCGGTGCTTCGCGTAGCGTTGCAAGGCGTCCCACGTCATAGGCTCGGTGAGAGCGTCGACGTATCGTCCAAACTTGGCCGGGTCGGCCGTGCGGCGGAAGGGAACGCAGTTGAGCTTGTGTTGCACGTCCACCAGCGCACGTTCGTGGCGCTTCTTCGTTTGCGCGCTGTATTGCTTGGACCCCGACCGCTGGCACCATGCCCGAGAGCGCAGCACCTTGGCAGTGTGTCGCACGTCCGTGTCCTCGGTCAACAGGTCGCTCGACGTGTAAACGCGCTGCACGCCCGGATCGACTGCGCGCACCGTCCACCCGCCGAGGGCCTTGAACCCTTGCATGCCGAGCGTCTTGTGGGGGTAGTGGTACGCGGTGC
>JAAEMP010000414.1 GCA_024225445.1 Hyphomicrobiales bacterium
AAGGGGCCGGTCACAACGACATTTATGACCGGTCCGATTTTGTCAGTGCGCTGCGCCATGGGGTTGATGCTGTGGCGGGTAAATGAAGGGAAGAGGTGCCGCTCATGGTAACTGCATCCAGTTTCACCTGGAAAATCCGGGATCACGTTGACAGCAACGGTAATTCACACTGAATTATATGGCCACTTATAGCAGAAACACTTTTTTTGCTCACGGCTATTCGGGCTTACGCCCGGCCTCCGCGAGGGCGGCGCACCGGCGCCGGTCGCTTTTCGCTCCTGATTGTGTGATCATTTTAAAGGTGTTCTGCTCACGGCTATTCGGGCTTGCGCCCGGCCTCCACTTATGGCGGCGCACCGGCGCCGGTCGCTTTTCGCTCCTGATTGTGTGATCATTTTAAAGGTATTCTGCTCACGGCTATTCGGGCTTGCGCACGGCCTCCACTTATGGCGGCGCACCAGCGCCGGTCGCTTTTCGCTCCTGATTGTGTGATCATTTTAAAGGTGTTCTATTTTTTGCATAAGCGATGGCAGACTTGCGTGGCCCAAAAATAATCATCCCTGAATATTGGGAGATTATTTGGTTCAAGTTGATAACACCTCCTGTTAGGGTGCGGTATGGAATTGCAAGTGATTTTTCTGACTCTGGGTGCGCTCTTCCTGATAGGACTGATCGCCGATCAGGTCGGGCGACGAACCCGACTACCCCGCGTCACCCTGTTGTTGCTTTGTGGTATCGCGGTTGGCAGATCGGGTTTGGATTTGCTGCCGACCGAGACCAGCTACTGGTACGAATTTCTGACCATTGCGGCTCTGACCATGGTTGCATTTTTGCTCGGCAGTTCACTATCGATGAAAAATCTGCGAAAGCATGGTGCGATGATCATGGCTATCTCGCTGGCTGTGGTAATCGTGACGATTGCGGTCGTTGGCGCCGGGCTCTGGGCTATAGGCATCGATCCGGGTCTTGCTCTGCTGCTGGGCGTTATCGCAACGGCGACGGACCCTGCAGCCACGCAGGACGTAATCCGTCAGGCCAAAGTCAGGGGAAGCTTCGCCAAAACTCTGGCCGGTATTGTCGCTATTGATGACGCCTGGGGTGTACTGGCCTTCTCCTTGATTCTTATCCTCGTTGGCGTGCTGAATGGAGGTGAAGCAAATGGTGGATTACTCGATGCTGCCTGGGAAATCGGCGGTGCCGTGGCGCTGGGCTGTGTACTGGGCTGGCCCGGGGCTTATTTGACCGGTCGTTTGGCCAAGGGAGAGCCATTACAGACAGAAGCACTGGGTGTTGTCTTCCTGTGTGCCGGTCTGTCGTTGTGGCTGGACGTATCGTTTCTGATTGCGGGCATGACCGCCGGGGCGGTGATTGTGAACTTTGCCAGCCATCATTCGCGTGCATTCCATGAAATCGAGCATATTCAATGGCCGTTCATGATCCTGTTCTTTATCCTTGCCGGGGCGTTGCTTGATGTCAGTTCCCTGGGCAAGGTCGGGCTGATCGGGTTTGGCTATGTCTTTCTGAGGATAATCTCAAGGATCATCGGAGGCTGGATTGGAGCTGTCATCAGTGGTGCGCCACGCGTACACCGCCCGTGGTTTGGTATGGCGCTGTTGCCTCAGGCAGGGGTTGCAGTGGGTATTGCAATGATTGCAGCCGAGGAGTTTCCAGTTTACTCGGAAACCATTCTTGCCGTTACCATAGGCACCACTGTTCTATTTGAATTGATCGGGCCTGCCGCTACCTTGATTGCCTTGAGAAAGACAGCAGCCATGACCAGGCGACCACCCCGGAGCTGACCCGGTGATCAATGCCGCTGCCACCGGTGATGTGTGGGCCGGTTTTGACCGCCTGACCGGTGAGAAAATACGGGAGCAGATGCAGGACTGCCGGGGTGAACCGTAGGGAGATTGGCATGACAAGCTGAATAATGCACAGCATGATACAGCAAAACACCTTGAAAATGATCACACAATCAGGAGCGAAAAGCGACCGGCGCTGATGCGCCGCCCTGGCGGAGGCCGGGCGCAA
>JAAEMP010000415.1 GCA_024225445.1 Hyphomicrobiales bacterium
CATCTGTTTGTCTTCCGTGGTCGTCGCGGTGATCTGCTGAAGATTATCTCCCTCTCATGGTTTGCATGCAAACCACTGCCGGGCAGCGGGTGGGATAGCCAGGGAGCGTGCCTGTTTAGCAAGCGCCTTGAGCGGGGACGGTTTGTCTGGCCTGCGGCAAAGGATGGCAAGGTCAGCCTGACTGCGGCTCAATTGGCGATGCTTTTGGAAGGCATAGACTGGCGCATTCCACAACGCACATGGCGACCGCTGAAGACGGGTTGAATGGGCAGGATACTGAGCTACACTTTTCTTAGCGAAAGTGAGTATTTCCAAGGGTTTTCGGTTTCATTATAGGGGTGATTATGGTAGATAATCACCATGCTGAACAACCTCGAATCACTGCCCAATGACCCTGCTGAACTTCAGGATATGGTGACACTTCTGGCGAGTGAGTTGAAGAACCGCGACCTCAAGATTGCTGATCTCAAGCACCAGCTTGCAGGCCATAACCGTCATCGCTTTGGTAATAAATCTGAAAGCCTCGAACAACTTCAGCTGTTTACTGAGAACGAAGAGATAGCAGCAGCGAGCGAGGAAACAGATGCTCCCGAGCCCCAAGCCAGTGAGCCGAAGAACAAGCCAAAGCGCAAACCCTTGCCTGAGCATCTGGAACGCAACGAGCAGGTTCTCACCCCCGGAGATATACCCAGACTCCCGAATAGAACAGCCTGAGAATTTTCTTGCTAAATTGTTTTGGATAGATTCTACGATTGCGGCATGGCACAAAGCAAATCATTTTCGTTGACGGATGAAGAACGCACAGGACTTGAGCAGGTTTTGCGTCAGCGCAAGGCTGATGGTCTGATTGTTCGTCGCGCCAACGCGTTATTGCTTTTAGACAAGGGCTGGAAGGCGGATCAGGTGGCTGATGCGCTTTATCTGGATGCGGAGACAATTCGCGGATGGCGTCGTCATTTCATCAAACACAGTTTGCGGTTTTTGTATCTTTCACCCTATTCGAAGCGTGAAGGTCATCTCAATTTCGCCCGGGAAGCGGCACTGAAAGAGCATTTGACATTGCACCCGCCGCGCTCAACCAATGAGGTGCGCGGGTTTATTCAAAACAGCTATGGGCAATCCTTTTCGCGTTCGGGCGCGATCAAACTGATGGCGCGGCTTGGTTTTGTCTACAAGAAGCCAAAACTGCTGCCGCTTGCAGCCAAAGAGGGTGAGCAGCGCGAATTCATCAAACAATACAACGACCTTATGAATGGGTTGGAGGCGGATGAAGCGATTGTGTTTGGCGATGCGGTGCATCCTGAGCACCAAAGCCGCCCTGCCCACGGCTGGTTTTTGCGTGAAAGTCGCCCGGCAATTGTCGCTACATCCGGTCGCAAACGGCTGAACATTCACGGGGTGCTCAATCTGGAAGACGGTCTGTTCCGGTTTGTCGAGGCGGAAAAGATCAATGCTGAAACCACCCGACAGTTACTGCAAAAACTGGAAGATACATATCCTTCAAAGCGCATTATTCATGTCTTTCTCGACAATGCCCGTTATCACCATGCAAAGGTGCTGCAACCCTGGCTGAAGGCACCCGAACGACAGATAAAACTGCATTTCCTGCCCGCATACGCCCCGCATTTGAACCCGATTGAACGATTATGGGGCGTCATGCACAGGAATGTCACCCACAGTCGCCACTATGCGCATTTCAACGATTTCACCGAAGCAATCCTCAACTTCTTCCGAAAAACCCTGCCGCAAAAATGGCTCGAATTTCGTGATACCGTGACAGATAATTTCAGGGTAATAACACAGGAAAATTACAAGCTAATTGGGTGAGATGGGTATAATTGCAGCAAGTGTGGCGGAGACTTGAAGACACTGGGTGAGGATGTCACCGAGGAACTGGAATATGTACCGGGTCGTTTCATTGTCAACAAGATTGTTCGCCCGCGCATGGCCTGTTCTTGCTGTGAGGTGGTGTTGCAGGCACCAATGCCATCGCGTCCGATTGAACGGGGTCGTCCTGGACCGGGACTTATTACCCATGTGCTGGTCTCGAAGTA
>JAAEMP010000416.1 GCA_024225445.1 Hyphomicrobiales bacterium
CGACTTTGATCCATTGCCAATTTCAGCTGGAATTCAGCTATGTTCAACATAAGCCTGGAAAAACGCCTGTCACGCAGAAACATGTTCCGTTTTTATCGCTTGTCCATCCTGCCCAGTCTGTTTGGTGAGCGGGCACTGGCGAGAGAGTGGGGCTTGCGGGACGCTTGCTTTTAACTTGCAATTTGCATCAATTTAAAAAAAAACGGCCCAAAAGGCCGTTTTTTCCATCCAGTTCAGCATCGCTTCTCAAGACTATTTCTTCCCGTCGGGGTCTCGGAAAAAGCGGAAGAAATCTGATGTCGGTGACAGTACCATCGTTGTGTTGCTGTCTTTGAGCGCTTCACTATAGGCAGCCATTGAACGATAAAATTCAAAGAATTCCGGATCACGGTTAAATGCATCAGCAAAAATGCTGTTGCGCTCCGCCTCACCCTGACCACGAAGTATTTCACCATCGCGTTGTGCCGCTGCTTCAGTCTCGATTACTTCGCGGTCAGCACGCGCCTGTATGCGCCGGGCTGCTTCCTTGCCCCGTGCTCTCAACCGTTCAGCTTCCGCCTGACGCTCGGCTTTCATTCGCTCAAAGGTCTGTTGGGAAACTTCGTTGGTGAGATCAGTTCGCCTGATACGGACATCAACGATTTCCAGGCCAAGTGCGGTAGCTTTCGGGCGCACCTGATCACGCACTTCCGTCATCATCTCCGCCCGTGCTTCAGACAGGGCCGCCTTGAAATCGCGCAAACCATAAACCCGTCGAAGTGCTGAGTTGAAGCTGGTTTCTGTCAGGTTCTCGGCGACAGTCAAACTTCCTGAAGTCCGCTCACGAAACAGCTTTGGATCAGCTATTTTGTAAACCAGATAGGCATCCACATTATAAAATTTACCACCGGAAACCTGTACACGAATATCATTCAGATCCAGCCGGATTAACCGGTCCTCAACGATCTGAACATTTTCCAGTTCAACCAACACCAGAGGCCATTTGAAATAAAGGCCGGGCTCTGTTTCAACCCGCTGAATTTCACCAAAACGGGTGACGATTGCCTGCTCACGTTCATTGACAACAAACAGTGAATTAATTCCAAGATAGGCCACGATGGCGACAAGTACGAGTATTATGGGCATACGGCTCATTGACTGACTCCCTTATTGGCCAGATTGGATTTTCTTTGTTGTTTACTGATTTCAGGTAGCGGCAGATAAGGCACGACGCCCTGCCCCTCTCCCTGTTCCAGGATAACTTTATCGGATTCCTTCAGAACCGTTTCCATGGTTTCAAGAAACAGCCGTTTACGGGTCACTTCGGGAGCCTTGGCATATTCGTCATAGACCGAGATGAAGCGCTGGGCTTCACCCTTGGCTTCTTCAACCACACGGTTTTTATAGGCTGCAGCATCTTCACGAATTTGTGCCGCCTGACCACGTGCCTGACCCAGTTTGCGGTTGGAATACTTGTTGGCATCCTCAATGAAACGGTCTTCATCCTGTTCAGCACGCTGCACTTCATCAAAAGCATCTGCCACTTCCTGTGGCGGTGCAACATCTTCGATATTGACAACGTTGATCCGTATACCCGCACCGTATTGATCCAAGGTTGTCTGAACAATTTTCAACACGTCCTCAGCAATTACCGCACGATTATCGCGGAAAATATCCTGAGCGGGACGGCGCCCGACAACTTCACGCATGGCACTGTCTGCAACCTGCTGCACCATCGCATCCGGGGCCACCACCTTGAACAGATAGTCGTTTGGAACTGAAACCTGATAAAGCACCGTGAATTCAACTTCAACGATATTCTGGTCACCGGTCAGCATCAACTTTGCCCCGGCCCTGGAATTTCTTGCCGGGATATTGATCTGGCGTTCAGATACATTGACAA
>JAAEMP010000417.1 GCA_024225445.1 Hyphomicrobiales bacterium
AAGCTGCTCGATACGGCCCAGCCCCATCCACCAGCCGGCAAGATAGAGCCCCAGCAGCACCATGAAAACACCCGCCAGAATATAGAGAAATTTCTGGGCGTAGTAGATCGGCATCAACTGAGCCAACAGCATCCCCAGCCCACCCATCAGGGCACCGGCAACAACATAACTGATGACCCGACCCAGATTATAGGCAAGGTGGTAGGGCATAATCCCACCGAGCCGTCCACGTCGTTCTTGGGGAATACCGAAAGTCAACGCGCCAACAATACCGCCACACATCCCAACACAGTGAACACCACCCAGGAGCCCGGCGACAAAGGCGGCCAAAAAAAGAGGGTGATTATCCATTATGCTCCCTTCCCAAATCAGGAAGCAGGTAGATCAAGAACAGGACAAGCAACATCACCGGCAGCCCCATAGCGGCGGTCAAAATAAAAAACTCAGGGTACCCTATATGATCCACCATCACTCCGGAGAAGCCTCCTAGAAACTTGGGGAACAGTAGCATCACTGAACTGAACAAGGCATATTGGGTCGCTGAATAAGCCACGTTGGTCAACCCAGACAAATAAGCAATAAACGCAGCAGTAGCCAAGCCACCACTGAGATTATCCGCAGAGATCACAAACGCAAGCAGCGTAATATCCTTGCCTACCGTTGCCAGCAATGCATACAGAAGATTGCTCCCGGCCGCAAGCACTGCCCCCAGCAATAATATCCGCATCACTCCAAATTGATTTACAAGAACACCACCCAACACCGCACCAACGAGAGTCATCACAACACCATAAAATTTTGTGATCGTCGCGACCTCTTCTTTGGAAAAGCCCATATCCACATAAAAGACATTAGCCACCACACCCAGTACAATATCAGACACCCTATAGCTCGCAATCAAGACAAGCAACAGTAGCGCACGCCAACGATAACGCAGTGCAAACTCAACAAAAGGTGCGATTACCGCGTCTTGCAACCAAACTGCAAAGCGGGCGCTACGAGGCTGCCACTCATCCTCAAAAGGCCGCAACAGCGATTCGGTCATCGCCTTGGAAGTTGAGGGTTCACTGATCACTAGTGTTGTTATCACCCCGACCAGCATAAAAGCGGCCATAACCAGATAGGCGGCAAACCAAGATGAATAGTGGTAAGTCTCGGGGTCTGGATCAAAAAGTGCGGCAACTGCCAACGAACCGGCACCCGCCACAATCATAGCCAGACGATAACCAATCATGTAACCCGAGGCCATCACCCCCTGCATCCGAGGCTCAACACTTTCTATCCGGTAGGCATCTATGACGATATCCTGGCTGGCAGAAGCGAATGCTACCAACAAGGCAAACAGCGACAATGAAACCAGACTCTCCTGGGGATCAGTCAGAGCCATCATTACCAATCCGAGAATCACCATTGTCTGTGCCAACAGCATCCAGGCCCGACGACGCCCAAAGTGTCGAGTCAACCAGGGGAGAGGTAGTCGATCAACCAAAGGAGCCCACACCCACTTAAAACCGTAAAGCAGAACAATCCAACTCAAAAAACCAATAGTGCTGCGCCCAACACCCGCCTCTCTGAGCCAGAAAGAGAGGGTGCCAAAAACAAGCACAAATGGTAGTCCAGCCGAAAAACCGAGAAAGAAAATACTCACCACTCTCGGATGACCGTACGCCTGCATACTCTCCTGCCAACCGATCTTGTGAGATTTCAAAGAGAACATTTGTGATTACCGATGAATTACTTTATTTAGAGAATGGGTCACAATCATGCTTCAGTTGTGACAGACCATATTGTTTTTTAGCGCCTACTCTAACTATTACTTCCCATGAACACTACAATCGCTATAATCTTTGCTGGCATTTTGAATATCGTTGTTATAAATTCCACATAAAGGATACCGGGATTGGAACGATAAATCAGACTAAATGACAGATTACAGATCACAACTCATAC
>JAAEMP010000418.1 GCA_024225445.1 Hyphomicrobiales bacterium
CTTTCGCGCACTTAGCCTGTGCGGTTACCGGACTGCCGATCAGCACAAACGCAGCGACTATGACAATAAGCCATGAGCCACTCAGGGATTTCCAGGTGCAATCCAGAGCTTGCCTGCGACAAAAATTTGTTTCCCTGGTCATGAATTCGACAAATCGAGTTTTGCAATTCGCCATGTGTACCATTTAGGTTATCCCTTGCTTTTAATCCGGTTGACCAGTCCGCGAAGTATCAGATAAGGCAGTATTGCCAGAATGATCGCGATGAGTACTGCTGGCAAAATATGGATTGATTTATCAACCGCGTATTGGAACGCGCAGTCAAGCACCAGGGCAATAATAAACACCTTTCCAATACGTGCCCAGCCGTTTTTGATCAGTGCCTTGCGTTCTTCTGGCGGCATATTTGCCACTGACCAGAAATAGGGCGGAGCACCGGCCCTGGCATCTTTGGCGCCATCCAGGTAGCCAAGAATTGCTGCAATACAGGGTTGAATAATCAACCGCAAGTTCAATGGTCCATCAATCCGGCCAAACCACTCGAAGACTTCAGATTCCATTTATACACTCCATTCACGATGTTCCAGTCTGCTATTCGCTGCCGATTTGATACGGTTCACGGTCCGTCTTGCTTCACGGTAATGCGAACAGTATTGGGGGATTTTTTAGCAATCAATCATTGAATCAAACCCGGTATTCAACATTCGAAAACAAAATCCAATCTGGCCTAATTGGCCAGATCTTTCCCGAACTCGGTGACAACACCCTTGCACTGAGCACCAATGTTGGCTTTGTTTTCATCAAGACAAGTAAAAAGTCGCCCCTGGCCAAATTTTGTACCGGCACAGTGTTTTTCTATATCAACAGCGCATGTCGACAATGCATAAGTGATTGTTGAAAACATCGAATCCATCAGATCACCAACATCCTCAAATGCGTCTCCGCATTGGTCACTGATCTGGTCTTCACATGGGACGAGAACACCGCTTTTAAATGCTGGCGAAACATCTTGGCATGTTTACCGAGCGACGCGAGCGTACCGGAAAGGGTGGCAAAGTCTTATTCAACCGCCCCGCGGGCACAGGCATGTTGCAAGAGCAATATTGAATACCCTTTACAAGACAAAAGAGCAGTCAACCTGAGCTTCACCAAGTTTGAATAAGGTGCTGTGCAAGTGGTTTTGAATTCACGCCCATGCAGGAACTGACATGGGAAGCGTTGGACGGACAACTCAGATACGACGGCGTGGTTATTAAGTTCCTGCCTAGAGCATAGACTCATAAACAGAATCCAGCGAAAGCTACCTGATGCATACTGATGAAATCGCAGTTATGTCGATGTAGGAAATCCTGGTAGCGCTTAAAACAAGCGTTGGTTATCGACAATTTACCGATTTGCAACTTCTCTCGCTGCGCAAGCAATTTATTCCGCAACCACTCAAATCCAAAAAATTTCCGCCAAAGTCCCGCGCTGAATTGAATATATCGCAACCACGTTTACAGCTGTTGTAAATTTGAGTGCATAACGTGCATAGTGGAGACGATGCAATCGGCAAAACGGTACCCGGCAGAGGCTCTGGTACTGTCGAAGGTTGATAAGTTGAAAAATTTCCCGCTATTGCAGTCGAATAAGAAGTCATAACGACAAACATTACGGCATATGCCCAAGAAAATTTCATTTAACCCTCTCTTTCAACTCAACATTCGCCAAACAGGATAACATGATCACTTTGAGCCTTCGTTGATCTATAATTCCAGGCACATAGTCAAGTGTTTTTTCATTTGCGGAAAATGTAAGCGCCCGCGTTTTCACTTCAATCTGAATGATAATTTCACGGCAATAGTTCGTCAATACATCAGGTGGACTAATTCTTTTGGGGGAGGATCACAATAATGAACCGAAAATGGTGTCAACTGTTCACGTGATATCAGTGGATTGAGAATACTTAACAGCTGACGCATAAATTACTGTATGATTCACCAACTGCCTCTTCAGGTAACAGCAAACTATTACCATATGAAATACATGCCGGAATTCCTCTCTGTCTGGCCAAACCGTGGCCTTTGGAAATTCACTCTGTAGGCCTAAAATATTGTTAAAACTTGAATGTTAGTCCCAGCATTGGACCAGACATCGTGATATCCCATTTGAAGGAACCATTGTCGTAATTTGTGTCGGCGATACGCCAGCCGCCATAGAGTTCAATGCCATTGGCCCATTCATAGCCGACAAATGCGGCTACATCATAAAGAGAATGGGATGACACACCAAATCCGCCATAAAGGGCACTACCTTTCAAGTACCAATTGTCGTTGAGATCATATCTTCCCTTCACCCCGACGATTGGATCAACCCAGGTGTCTCCATCGGTAGCACTCAGACCTACCGGACCAAGTGTTATAGTCAAGTCGGTTTGTACATCCGTAATCCTGATACCGCCAACTACATCGAGATAAGCGTTCTGGGTTTCATAAAACCGATAGTTTCCAGCCAATGTCGTCATCGATAACTTGAAGCCCAGATCTACACCGCCGGTAATGGGTCCAACGGCAAAATCCTTGATGCTCCCCAAAGACATGTAGACAATGTCATATTGAAGTCCGAACTGTCCGTTCCGCATTTCACCCGAACCCATGTAAAGCCCGTCTAAGGCGCGCAGAAAGTCATCAATATGATGGAGTATGTCACCGGTAGTGATATCGATGCTGATATCATTGTTGAAGATACGAGCATCTCCATTGAGGCCAGGTAACCAAGTATATAGGGGATCAACTGCTACCGTCCAGCCGGTGGAAACCTGGTCGGCAACCGGTGGGTCCTCGATCACAACCGGATCTGCAGCATATGAATTTGAGCCTGCCAAAGTTCCGGTTATTGCCAAAACTCCGATTAGAACTCCTAATTTACGCATCAGATTTCTCCTGCATTCACTATCAACCGGTCGACTGACAGGTCGATACATGATTTATTACTGGCTATTGGCTATTCAACCAAATTACCACCAATTTCATCCACGACAGCCTTACACTGGCCGCCAATTTCAGCTTTCTTCGTATTGAGGCAGGTAAACAGTCTTCCCTGGCCAAACTTTGTGCCAGCGCAAAATTTTCCTATATCTTCTGCACAGGTGGCAAGAGCATAACGAATTGTCGAGAACATGGTATCCATCACATCACCAACATCTTCAAATGCATTCCCGCATTGATCACTGATCTGGTCTTCACGTGCATAAAGGCATGAAGCAATGTGGCCATTGCCCGGGGTAACACCATCGCAATATTTGACAATGTCCTCAGCACAGGATTCCAGCATGCCCTGGGCCAATACAGTCTTTCCCGACGATAGGGTAATGACAGATGCCAATGCACAAACTATAGCTATATTCAAAAGAGATTTCTTAAACATGCAAATATCCAATTCGATTTCTTAAGGATTGACAACGACATAAACTGTGGTGCCACTCTCGACCATGGGCCGATAATAAACCCCGCCACAGTTGTAATAGGCATTGTAGCGTGAACACCCGGAAATCGAATGGCGCCTGGCTACTCTACGGGTAGTTCGTCTTGATGTACGCCTCGCCACACGGCGAGCAGGGCGTGCAAATGCCTCATTGGCTCCCAATTCAACGACAGTGCTGATGGAGCTGGATTGTAGATTGAGCCCAACCTGACCAGTCATCCCCGCAGAGATGCCGATCACGGCTGCAAATATTATCTTGATACGCATTGTTCACTTCCTTTCAGTTGTATTCAGCCTATCGGGGACGGATGTTGATGCCGCTTAGATCGAGGGAGAATTCCAGACCGATTGTGCGACCTCTGAGTTCCATCCTGATACCGCGTGCATTGGTCAGGCTTCCTGTCTTGCCACCAGCAACTACAGCAAGACCGGCCGATGTAGCAGTGTAATTACCATAAAGGTCTTCAATACGATTGAGGTTGTATACGGTTCCTGTCAGATCAATCGATGACATCGCAAATGTCGCACCCAGACTTACACCACCAACCCGAATTGGATAGGCATGACCATCAAAGTAGACCGTTCCACGGCCGCCGGATACACCGATAATAAAACCAACTTTGCCAATCTGCATGTCAATGCGGGCATCTTCGGCTTTTGCATTACCGGGCATTGCCGAAATCGAACCCAAGGCGATAACTGCTGCGATAACGGCAATCAGGTTTGTAATCTTGCTCATTGATACTCTCCATATTCTTAGTGTGATTTGAGTACATAATTTATCACCTATCCATCTTCAGATACAACTCTTTTTGTGGTGGTTTGATCCAAAAAGGTTTGCTCATCTGTCTCTACAAGTCAAATTAAATTCTCAAGAGGCTTTCATGTTTATAAATGATTGCCCATTACAACACTGCATTCTTAACAACACTGCATTCCTAACAACACTGCATTCTTAAAACAAGTGGAGATGGTAAAATCCTGATAGATATTCTATGGAAATATGCTTGACCAAGCGCTCGCTGAGCAAACAATGCAATATATTTGGCAAGGCGAAGTTGAAGTACTCTGTACTGATTGCTGGCGTGCGGTTGCACAGGATTTGATGGATAGGTGATCGAGCCCAATGACTGGTCCATTTTGAATGTTAGTGCATGATTTGCTGAATTGTCTATCTACCGCTTCGAGGCATACATTTATAGGCCACTGTACACCGGGTGTTGTCGGTAGTTTTAAACCTGATGCCTGTGCTTGAGCATTTCAGTTGTCTCCTCCTTGAGACGGGCACGCCATTATATATTGGAATAACATTCTTGCCATGTGCATACTTGGATATCCGGCCATTTCTCTCGTAATAATTGATGGCCTGCTGGCAGGTCATATTATCGGCAATGGCTTGAGCATTAGCATCGGTGGATATGAACTGGATTAACAGCAAGGGTGCGAATACAAAAAACATCGCAGTTCGTAGTTGATAAGTCATGATCATATACCAGTCCTGAATTCGTATCATAAAACTTGCCAATCCATACACCCATTCTCAGCGACGGCGATCCGACTAACAAATATGCCACAGTAGCTTAAAATACCATAACAGGCGTTATCCTGTCGAGATTGCCATGCATCAAGTTATGTTGATTTGATATCCCTGCAAAACAAACCAAATACAGCGCGGTACTTTTACGACACATCAGTGGGCTAAGAATTCTTAGCGATGTACTAGAAATCGAATTTCAGTCCAAACAAAGTCGGATTTTGTTCTTGCAAGTTGCTGTCATAAGATTGAGAATTTCGGAATTTATCGAGGTCGTCCGGATTATAATTATCAAATGCGGGCGCTGCGCCTTTTCTTGATTTTTTGCTCTCTCGCCAGGTGTCTTGGTTACTCAGTGGAGTTCGCCATTGAGATTCCAAGCTATTGTTAACAGTGTCGCGAAAAGCCTTTTTATATCTGGGAGTGTCATCCAGATCATTTGCCAACGCCACACCAGCCAATACAACGACAATAAAACCAAGCATGAATGTCAACTGCTGCATTGGGTGGGGTTGGCAATACAAGGACGAATTCACTGTTTTACGTCCTTCACCCAGTCCAGAGAACCAAACCAGTATGAATAGGTTGATGCAAGCCACCGGTCAGCATCACGTGCGGTTATCCATGAATTCAGAAAATTAAGCCATTCCTGCTCACCTTTTTTTACTCCCAGACCTGCTTTGGATGCTAGCAACGGTTTTTTCATCGGCAAATCTATTGCAGTTTTGTTTTGAAGCGAGAAGAAACTCACTTCGGGCACACTTGCCAGATAGGCATGTGCCCTACCTTCCAGCACAGCTGCTTCCGCCTCGTTCTTTGAGGCAAACATAGTTACTTTCGCCTTATCAAAAAACTTTTTACCAAATTCACTGGCAAGAGTATCTCTGACTGTTGCTATGACAATCCCCGTCCTGTTCATTTCTAAAAAACTCTTGATATCTTTAGTAAGTTCAATGTTGGTGGCAATTCCCACCCCTGATTCCATATAGGGAATAGTGAAATTAATTCTCAGTGCTCTGGAAGGGGTGATTGCCAGTCCGGTAGCAATCACATCAATGTCACCTTTGCGGAGAGCCGAAAAGATTTCTTCAAACACATATACTTTGAACTCCGCATTAACATTCATATCTTTGGCAATTTTCCTGCCCACTTCAACGTCAAAACCATCAAGTTCTCCAGAATTTGTTTCAAAAGTCCAGGGCACAAATTTCGCAACACCGATGCGCAATGTACCCCTTGCCAAAACATCTTCTATGACATCAGCCATGGCAAAGCCTGGAATAAGCATAAACAGGAATGCGACGATCCTGACCTGTGAAGTCTTAAACATTCATTGATCCTTGAAATCTGTGGAAATCCATCAAATATTTCCTAGAGTATTACCAGACAGAGGTATAAATACAACTTCTTGTGGAGCGTTAAAGTTGATCGATATCCCGCGGGCTTTTACTTCAAGAGGAAAGCGATTGTCATCTGACTGAGACACCAAGGTGTAATATCCTGAACAGAGAGCTCATATTGCCGGTCAAGGATGACGCCCTTTCGCGCCAGGTTGAATGACCTCAAGAGGGTCCAAAGGCTTGCGATAAATAGGGGTTTGGATTTGAATGACATGTTGTCATTTCATTTCGCGCAGGCTTGCAAATCCGGATTTCAGCCTGATAATTTTTGCATCGGACCAACCCCTGGGTTGGGTAACTTCCAACCAGCCATCAAGATAATGTTCGGGTGCATAATTATGCCCATAACCCAAAGGCGGGGCGGTCGATACCATAACATCGACAAGCAATTGCAGAAAAGTGACCAGCGGATACCATCGCAATTGGGTTGAAACATCCGGACCGCGTTGCCCCTCCATCCAGGCTGGTGCGCGAAAAATCGATTCCAGTTCAAAAAAGGTAATTGCATCACTGGCATATTGGAGATAGACAATCCGAATTGGTCCCCAATTGGTATCCGGCAGCGCCAGATGGTTTTGCTGACTGGTAAAACGGACATAGGAGCCATCGGAAAACCGGGGGAGCCATGCGGGAGTACCCGACTTTCGATCGTCGGTAACCGAGCGCCAGTGGCTACTGGGGAATGGCGGTCCGGCCCAAAGTGCGCCATGATGAGGATCGGCGATGATCTCGAACAAGTCGACAGAAGATTCTGAGCTCAGTGAACCAAGACTCAGGCCATGCAGATAGAGTTTGGGACGGTTGTCCCTGGATAGAGTCGTCCAATGAAGATAGACTTGCCGGAACAAAGCACGTGCCGTTTCTGCGCCGTACCCGGGCTCCACCAGCAGCGAAAGCCAACTTGCCAGGTAAGAATATTGAACACCAATGATTGCGGTATCGCCGCCATGCAAATATTCAACCGTGTCCACGCCTGCCGGATCAAGCCATCCGGTGCCTGTAGGTGTGGCAACAATCAATACCGAACGCTCAAATCCACCAACCCTGATCAATTCGTTTAGCGCCAGTTTAGCGCGTTTAGCGGGGGTGTCGGCGGAACGAAGGCCGGCATAAACCCTGATGGGGGATAATACAGGTTCATCGAAAAATTTCTGTATGTCGGATTTATCCGGGCCACTTGAAATGAAATTTCGCCCCATTCTGCCAAGACTGTCCCAATTTATCAAGGACATCACAGAACCCGTTTTCAACGGGTCGGCAGGTTGGGCAATATTTGCCTCGCTCAGCTTATCCAGATCCTCGTAGATTGAATCGGCCAGCCGTAATGCCTGTTTGAACAACAAGCCATCAATGAGTAAAAAAAACAGTGTCGCAGCAATGCAAAACCCGACCACATTGGCCACCCTGCGTGGCATAAAGCGATTGATGAATCTGGAGCTTTTCATCAGAACGAATTTAAACAGACGCGACAGCAAATGCACCAGAACGAATACGAAGAATGCCAGAAGGCCGACAATTAAAGGCTGGGCTGTACCCACCGGTTCGAGTTGCATGAGTACTCTGATGCTGTCCTGCCAAGCAGCGGACTGCCAGAGAAAATAGGCTGCAAAACCGCAGCAGATCAGGGTCATTATCCATTTTACCAATTGTTCCAGATGAGTGGCCCGTTTGGGTAATTCCAGATAATCCCATAGCCAGACGCCAAGATTTCCCAGCCCGTAACCAACGGCGAAGGAAATCCCAGACAATACACCTTGTAGCAGTGCAATCCTTGGCACAAGGGAGGGGGTCAGGGAAAATGCAAAAAAAAATGTTCCAACCAGCAAACCGGTGGTCGAGTATGATCGCCAATACTGATACAATATTTTTTTCAACATTGAATTAAGCCGATATCCCCAGATAGGATTGATTGATGCCTTGACGCTGGCATATTTGTTTCCATTTTCCAAGTCTGAAAGTTATTGGGATATTCTCCGGGTAATCACATGCGGACTTGACGTCCCTGAAACGGTCAGAAAATTGTCAAATTTCTTTCTATTCTATCAAAAAGGTTGAACTCTGGCTGGAATTCAGCGATCATCAACCAAACACATGACAACACTATTTTGGCAACGGATGAATTAATGACGATTTCTGATTTATTAGTGAAAACAAGATTTATTGTGCATGGTTTGGTCTTCATGGTGGGATTGCTGATTTGCGTCGGAAACATCAATGCACAGGATGCAAACGCGCAAGCAGACCAGAAATCATGGCCCAGGCAATTTGACACCGACAAGGGGACGATTGTTGTCTATCAGCCACAACTCGACGGCCTGGATGGGGTAATTCTGTCAGCCAGGGCTGCATTCTCCATAACCAAGAGTGCCGGTTCAGAGCCGGAATTCGGGGCAATATTCATGACTGCCCGGGTAGAGGCGGACCGTGAAAATCGCATGGCCCATATTGATTCAGTGACTATCGAAAAGATTGCACTTGGAGATACACCGGAAAAAGAGATTGATGAGATTTCAGCAGAAATACAGGAAACCGTAAGTGAATCGTCACTAACCATGCAATACGACCAGTTTATTGCGATCCTCAATGCAAGCGATCGTGATACAGAAGCAGAAAGCGATCTGAATAATGAGCCGCCTGAAATAGTCGTGAAAAATACACCTGCGGTGCTGGTTTCAGTGGATGGGAAAGCAAAGCTTAGACCTGTTGAAAAAACCGATCTGCTTTATGTCGAAAATTCTCCATTTCCCATTGTCCTTGATCCAAAAACAAAATCGTATTTCCTGAACGGTGGTAAGATTTGGTATAACGCAAGTGCGGTCGAAGGACCATGGACTTATACCAAGGATGTTCCCGATTATGTTGCGAAGACATTGCAACTGAGCGAAGAACAAATGGACCTTCTCGACGAAAAGGTAAGATCTGAACGCGAAAAAGATGTGATTCCGGAAATTGTAATATCGTTCAAACCGACTGAACTCATCGTCATTGAAGGAAAAACAGAATTTACACCGATTGTCGGAGCCGAACTGCTTTATGTCTCCAATTCGGAGACGCCAATTTTTCAGATGGTCAGCTCCAAAGACATTTATATCCTGATATCGGGGCGTTGGTACAAATCCAAATCGCTGGATGCGGGTTCCTGGGAATATCTGTCCTCCGATAAATTGCCGGAGGTTTTTGCCAGGATTCCCGAAGATTCTGATCGCGGTGGTGCACTCAGCCACATTTCCGGAACCGAACAGGCACAAGAGGCTATTACCAATGCGAGTGTCCCCCAGGTAACAGCTATCAGTCGCGAAGGTGTAGATTTCAACCCAGAATATGATGGCGAGCCCCAGTTCGCTGCAATCAAGGGCACGAAAGTCGCATATGCAATCAATACCGCAAGCACCGTTCTCAAGATTGCCAATAAATTCTACGCGGTCGATCAAGGAGTTTGGTATACCGCCGATAGCGCGATAGGACCCTGGAATGTTGCCGATGAAGTACCTGAAGAAGTGGAGGCAATACCGGCATCAAGCCCCGTTCATAATGTTAAATATGTCCGTATTTACGATTCAACACCGAAATACGTTTATGTAGGTTACACCCCTGGATATCTGGGATCCTATATTTACAATGGAGTGGTCGTCTATGGCACTGGCTACTATTATCCAATCCTCTATCCACGCTATTACTACCCTCGCCCGTTTACTTGGGGATTTGGAGTTTATTACCGACCCTGGTATGGCTGGGGTTATGGTTTGGGGTGGGGCCAATTCTATTACCGTCCCGGATTTGCTGCAGGCGTGGCGATTGGTATTGGTATAGGCATCAGGCACAATCGGTGGTTTGGGCCAGGTGGATACCATTCCTATCGAGGTATCGCCAGACGTACAGCCAGGCGAACAACCTACCGAACCCGCAACAATATTTATAATCGCGCGGGAAATCGCGGTCGAAACCATTTTAAAAATACCAGAGTAAATATCAACAAAAACAACAATATCAATATCTCCAACCGGAAGAACAATGTCTTTGTCGACAAAAGCGGAAATGTGCTGAGAAAGTCCGACAAGGGTTGGCAATCACGCGAAAATGGCAAGTGGAAGAATACAAAACTCAACAACAAGCTTCCGTCAAAACCTTCTGCAAGACCGGTAACCAGACCTGCCAAACCCACGGTAAAACCAAATGTGCCCAAAACCAGGCCTGCGGCAAAACCAAATGTGCCCAAAACCAGGCCTGCGGCAAAACCAAATGTGCCCAAAACCAGGCCTGCGGCAAAGCCGAATGTGCCCAAAACCAGGCCTGCGGCAAAACCCGTCAACAGGGCGGCACGACCCGCTACGAAACAACGCTCATCACTTCCCGGGGTTCGGCAACCCAGCAGAAGCCATTCACAACAGATGTCGCGTCAAAGCCACAGTCGAAACAGGGGCAGGTCCAACGCTAACCGCTCAAGGCAGGTCAATCGCGCCCCGCAAAGGCGGTCGGGTGGCCGTCGCAGGAGATAGTCCACACTGGCACCCCAAACGCATGAGAAATTCCAGGTTTACTTCAGTAATGGGACTTCCAATTTGCTCGATGACACAGTGAACATGATCTCTGAGACTCTAGACCCCTTCTGGTTTGCACGGAAGCATTTGATGAACCAAACCAGTTCACTCGGCAAAGCGCTAAACGCGGAAATGTTTTTGGGCGATCTGGGTGATCGGACAAGTTTTGCGCCATTAATTAAACTGGGCAGATGAACTGGTTTGGTTCACCGAAGGCCGGTTATTCACGCTTTCTGGACAGCGTTATGGTTTTCTTGTGGTCTTATAGACCA
>JAAEMP010000419.1 GCA_024225445.1 Hyphomicrobiales bacterium
TGGTCTATAAGACCACAAGAAAACCATAACGCTGTCCAGAAAGCGTGAATAACCGGCCTTCGGTGAACCAAACCAGTTCATCTGCCCAGTTTAATTAATGGCGCAAAACTTGTCCGATCACCCAGATCGCCCAAAAACATTCCCGCATTTAGCGCTTTGCCGAGTGAACTGGTTTGGTTCATCAAATGCTTCCGTGTAAACCAGAAGGGGTCTAGCAGAACACCTTTATATGATCATGCAATCAGGAGCGAAAAGCGACCGGTGCCGGTGCGCCGCCCCCGTGGAGGCCGGGCGTAAGCCCGAATAGCCGTGAGCGAGAAAAATTCAGAACTGAACAAAATAAAGGTGTTCTGCTATATTACGTCCAACAATTTTTACCAGGGTCAACCAGCCCCGCATCCCGGTCTAGGTCATAGACTCATAAACAGGATCGCACCTATGGCGTGACTATTATTTTTCCAAAGGCACCCGGCTCCAGAACTGCTTCGTGTGAAGCAACGGCCTCTTCCAGAGCCATTGTTCTTCCAATCACCGCCTTCAATATGCCACTTTCCAGACCCGCGCGCAGGCCCGCATGAATTAATTGTGTCTGTTCGTCGGACGCATTGAACAGCGCCAAACCGACAACATCGACATTTTTCATCATAGCCGAGCGTGGATTAATTGTTATTTCTCCTCGACTGCCAACGATAACAATACGGCCATATTTAGCTACCACATCGAGGTCTCTGGCCAGATTGACATTGGCCAGCATTTCAACAATCAGGTCGGGACCCTTTCCACCGGTCAACGAACCAAGCTCGTCAAGATAACCATCGCACAGGTGGTTGAGCACATGATGGGCACCCTGTTCCAGTACCAGCCGACACCCTTTTTGCGATCCGGCACTGCCGATTACCTTCAGACCAAGGGCACGGGCCATCTGCACCGTTGCTGTACCTACCGCACCGCTGGCACCATGAATGAATACCGTTTGGCCCGGTTGAGCCTGTCCGCGCAGATGCAGCCCGTAATAGGCAGTGGCGTAGGGAACACCCAGAGCCGCTCCTTCAGCAAAACTGGAGTTTTCGGGTAAATGGAATATTTCCGAGGTCGCTACAGCCGCCATCTCAGCCATCGCACCATCGAAATGACTCCCCACCGCCGCCGCCATATAAACCCGGTCACCAGCACTAAATTCAATGACCCCCTCACCAACCGAGATTACGGTGCCGGCGCCATCACCACCCGGTGTGTATGGCAATGGCGGGCAAATCGCATGCACTCCCGATCTGATATAGGTATCCAGGGGATTTATTCCGATTGCCTCAATCTTGAGCAGAATTTCGCCAGGCCCGGCAACAGGATCTGGCACCTCTTCCAACTTCAGTTCTTCCGGGCCACCGAATTTATGAACTCTAACTGCACGCATCAAACAAATTCCTATCTGATAATATTAATTGAGTTGCGATTCTCGACAACGCCTGTTGCTAAATCTATTCAAAAAAGCAACCTGGGTGAAGACGTGTAAATCTGTTTTTGTCGAGTGTTACACGGCAGTTGTCGATACTCAACTACGGATTTTAATAACCAGACTGTATATCAACTCCGCGCTCAAGAACGAATGATTGCTGACACGACTATAGCAAAACACCGTTAAAATGATCATGCAATCAGGAGCGAAAAGCGACCGGTGCCGGTGCGCCACCCTCGCAGAGGCCAGGCGCAAGCCCGAATAGCCCTGAGCAAAATAAAGGTGTTTTGCTATAACAGTGCGAAAGGCATGAAATAGTCATTTAAATATTTGGATTGATCGCGGGGACTCGCAGTCAGTTTCATAGGCTTTTTTCCGCAATTTTAACAAGGAAAACAAAACCGGAATCCCAAAATGGTCCCGGCTTCGTACGGTATTCTATTGGATGTGGAGGTTCGCCTGGGGTATAGTTTAGCTGAAATTGGTTTAAACAAGGACTGAAGATGAAGCTGAGCCAACTACGCAAACTTGTCGCTGTGGCGGAAGCCGGCAGCGTTCGTCAGGCTTCAAGGAACCTCCATGTTTCCCAGTCTGCCGTTACCAAGAGCATCAAACAGCTTGAAGAACACCTCGGCGTGGAACTCTTCCACAGGAAGTCTCACGGCGTTGTGCCAACAGTGGCTGGCAACGCTATGGTTACGCGTGCGAAAATAATTGAGTCTGAATTGCGTCAGGCACGAAATGATATCGAAGCCGTTCAGGGTACGAATAGTGGCGAGATCAGGGTTAGTGCATCACCGACTGTAGCTATTGGCCTGCTTCCCAAGGCAATTCTCAGTTTCAGGAAAATGCGGCCAAACGTCATCTTTCAAATAGAGGAAGGGTTATATCCCGGCGTATTGCCGGGGGTGAGAATGGGGGAGATCGATTTGGCGATCTGTCTTGTCCCCGAGCGCCCTTCTGATGACGAACTAAATTATGAACTGTTGGTTCGCGACAGGTTAACTCCCGCCGTTCGCTCCGGTCATCCGCTAACCGAACGCAGCAATTTGTCTTTCTCTGACCTGCTTTCCTACGACTGGGTCATTTACCGGCGCAATAAGACGCGGCGGGATATTTTTGAACAAACATTTATTTCCCATGACCTGGAACCTCCGAAGAAAACAACCCGGTGCACATCTTTCGCCTGTGCTTTGTCCCTGGTCGAAAGGAGTGACTACGTGACGCTTGTTCCTGAAAAAATATTCGCGGGAAAATCAATGTTGGGAAATATCACACCGCTGCGTATGGAATCGACCATGCCGCCCTGGAATGTAATGGTTATTACCCGCTCGGAGCATATGTTGTCGCCGCTTTGCCTGGCATTTTTGAAAGAGCTTCGAAACATCACGCCTTAGAGTCAGGGTCTTTCCGCTTTTTCGACCCGGCAAAGCAAGCCCCGTAAATGATAAGTCCCCATCTGCGGGTCATAGGGTGGCAGGTTGCTGGTCAGCAGGTTGGCGTTTGATTCCCAAACTCCATATTCAGGTGCCGGTTTCTCCGGGAACCACCAGCCATGCTCGACATGGATGACCCTTGGGTCAATGCCGTTCCAGATTTTCGCTTTCTGGCGTATTTTTCCCCGGCGGGTTTCAATCCACATCCAGTCCCCGTCCTTGATACCCATTTGCTTTGCGGTGTCGGGGTGAATTTCGGCTAATGGGTCCGGCCGCGCCTTTCTCAGCCGCTTCAATTGCCGATGTTCTGAATTGAAAAAGAAAGGGATACGTCCTCCAGTTGTCAGGACCAGCGGGAAATCTTTAGCGATATCGGGTGTGCTAACCGGACTTTCAGGCGGTTCCTCGTAGGAAGGTAGCGGATCATATCCCATCTCCTGGAAACGGGTCGAAAATAATTCAATCTTTCCGGTTGGTGTCTTGAACCCGTTTTCCCTGAACTTCTGATATCGAAACGGAATCTTGAAGAAACCGATTTTCTTGAGATCGCTGAATTTCATACCGATCCCTGCTTCAAGCTGTTCATCAAGCACATCTTCAACAGGTTCCCTGCAGCAATCGAGGTTCATGCGGCGGGCCAGCTCGACAAAAATTTCTTCATCAGATTTGCATTCTCCAATCTGCACGACTTTCTGCTGGGCCAGGACAACATTGGCCGCCCGTGTAGGCAATCCGGCAATCTGGTCGAGCTCTGGCCAGGCCGCCGCCGGCAGAATGATATCGGCAAGTTCAGCTGTAGGTGTCATGAACAGGTCAGCGCAAACCATGAAATCCAGCTTCATCAGTGACTCATAAACCTGGGAGGAATTGCCATAGGTCGTAAGAGTGTTGTTACCAAACACCATGAAGGCCTTGACTGGATAGGGTTTGCCTTCTCGCATGGCCTGCAGGACGGTTGGTATATGGGCCGCGGGAAGATCAGCCCCTTCGCCGCACAGCATTTTGAAACGATCTGCACCCAGGCGTTTGGCATTCATTTCTTCGCTGATATTTTCAATCAGACTCGGGAAACGGCCAATTCCACCCATGCCGAAAATCCAGGCCCCGGGGATATCTATATTGCCGGTAATCGCTGGCAGCATCGAGACCGCCCGAACGGTTTGAATGCAGTTCGGCGTTTGCTCAATTGCCACTCCCCATTCCATAAGGGATGGCTTGATACTGGCGAAAAGGTGGGCGGCTTTGCGGATATCCGCCGCCTTTACCCAGGTGATTTCCTCTGCCCATTCAGGCGTATTATCCTTAACCCGATTGGCCAGCGCATCAAAGCCGTATGTCCATTCCCTGACAAATTCCTTGTCATAGATCTCATCCTTGATCATGACGTTGAGCATCGCCAGGGCCAGGGCATCATCCGTGCCCGGCCGCAACTGCAGCCAAAGGTCGGCCCGCTTGGCGAGAAATGTCTCACGGGGATCAATGACAATAATCTTGGGTTTGGATGCCAGTGAATCACGGACATTGAAGCGGGTTTCTCCATCCGGGCCGGAGTGAATTGGATTGTGGCCCCAATAAAGAATGAGTTCTGCCGGGGTGTTGCCGGTGAAGTCACACACTGGGAAGTCGCCAAATGTCAGCAAACTGGCATTAATTCTGGGATGAAAGCATTGGGCGAAACCCGGCTCGCACCAGTTTGGTGTTCCCAATGCGTGTCCGAAGCGCGATACCCAACGGATATGGTGACGGCCGGTACCGGTTCCCATAACGATGGATTCAGCGCCGAATTCATCCTTGATGTTTTGCAGTTTTTCCGCAATTTCATTCAATGCATCGTCCCACGAGATACGTTTCCACTCACCGCAACCACGTTCCCCCTTTCTACGCATCGGATATTTTAATCGGTCGCGATGATAGACAAGATCTTTTGTCGCAACGCCGATGGGGCATAACCGGCCCTTGTTCAAAGGGGAATCGGGGTCGCCCTCGACCCTGACCAGTTCTCCGTTTTTGACATGCATTATGGTGCCACAGCCACCGTGACAGCTGCGACAAACGCTTTTAAGGACGGTTTTTCCCAGGTTCGGATTCCAGGCATTGTTATCTGCAAAACTATCCATATTTCCATTTCTTGATGATTATGGCCCGATTTGTTCTTTCCTCAGGAATGCCATAATGAAGACAAAAATTGAACGCCCGTTCACCAAAATTGATCAACCTTTAACAACTTTGTATCAATCAGGTGAGCCGCCCGCCTTTATGCTGAGGCGAGCCCACCAATGAGGGTGCGTCCTGTCAGGCGACATTCGACTCGCGACATTCGAGCTGTCAGGACAAAGTGCTTCATTTGAATGAGGCAGGTTAAGAAAACACATGATTAAACGATGAGGATGCAACCGTGGGTGCAGCGAAGTTTTCAATATTGCTTTTCGGATTTCTGCATATGCTGCGCTACAAGGCTCAAAAATACCCGATTTTTGCCGCCCGGTTGAAAGAGAAAAACTTTACTGCCCAGATAAAGACCAAAAACAATTCCACTGGTCGCTACTTCACTTTCAAAGACGGCAGGGTCATCTCCAAAAGCGGTATTCACCCCAATCCGGACATGGCCCTGATTTTCAAGACGGCTGAGATAGGCGCAAAGCTGCTGACCCCGCCAATCAATATGCTTGCGCAAATCAATGCGATGAAGGATTTCAAAATTGCCCTGGAAGGGCCTGATGAGTTGACGTCATGGTTCACCCAGACCACCATGATGACCCAGACCGTGCATTACAAATATGGTATCGAGATGGAAGATGGTGCCACCCGCTATACCAACATGACGAATGGCGGCCCCGTCTTTGTCTATGTAAAAGACGAGAAGATCATTCGTATTACCCCGATTTCTTTTGATGAAACCGATCCGCAACCATGGACGATTAATGCGCGGGGTAAGAAATTCACTCCGCCTCGCAAAACCTCACTGGCCCCTCACGGGATGAACTGGAAATCCATGGTTTACTCGCCGGACAGGTTGCTCTATCCGATGAAGCGCGTTGACTTTTATCCTGACGGTGAGCGCAATCCACAAAATCGAGGCATTTCAGGTTATCAGAGAATCAGTTGGGACGAAGCACTGGATATCGTCGCCAGCGAAATCAAGAGGGCCAAGCGCGTGCATGGTCCCGGCTCCATTGCCAATAGCCATGGATCACATCATACTTGGGGTAATATCGGTTATTACCTGAGCGCCAATTTCCGTTTCATCAATGCAACAGGCATGACACGTGTCCATCACAATCCGGACAGTTGGGAAGGCTGGTACTGGGGGGCGTCACACCATTGGGGCGGCAGTCTGCGGGTCGGCCAGTCGGAAACATATGGCGGTGTTGAGGATCTTCTGAAAGAATCAGAAATGGTTGTGTTCTGGTCTTCCAATCCGGAAGGGACCAGTGGTGCATATGGTGCACTGGAAGGCTCTATACGGCGCAAATGGCTGAAAGAACTCGGCATCAAGATTGTTCATATCGACCCCTATTTTAATGACACGGCCCAGTTCCTGGGTGGCAAATGGATTGCCCCGCGCCCGACGACCTCTCCGGCGCTGGCCATTGCCATCGCCTATGTCTGGATCACCGAAGACCTTTATGACAAGGATTATGTTGATAAAAGGACGACCGGCTTCGACAAATGGCGGGATTACATACTGGGCAAGGAAGACGGCGAGGCCAAGACGCCTGAATGGGCGGCTGAGGAAACCGGCGTTCCGGCCAAGGACATCCGTGCTTTGGCGCGCGAATGGGGAACCCGGAAGACGTACCTTGGTGCCGGTGGCTGGGGCAATGGCCACGGTGGGGCGTGCCGCAATTCCAATGGCAACCAGTGGGCTCGCACCATGGTTTGCCTGATCGCCATGCAGGGCCTGGGCAAGCCGGGCGTCAACATGGGCAACCTGCAATGGGGAACACCGGTCGATACCAACTTCTATTTCCCCGGATATGCTGAAGGCGGAATGTCCGGCGACCTTCATCACACGGCACAATCGGTAGAATTATACCAGCGCAAGCCACAACTGCCCAGTGTGAACACGGTCGATCAGACTATCCCGCGTATGTACCTTCCTGAATCGATTGTTGAGGGCAAGAGTGAGGGCTACATCTGGAATGGTGTTTCTATCGAAGCACAGTTCAACAAGATCAGTTATCCCAAGCCGGGCTTTGCACCAGTTCGCATGTTGTATAAATATGGCGGATCAATACTGGCGACAATGGCGGATTCCAATCGTCATATCAGGATGTATCAGTCAGAAAACCTTGAATGCGTTGTCAACCAGTCAATCTGGTTCGAAGGTGAAGCCAAGTTCGCCGATATCATCCTGCCTGCCTGCACCAACTTCGAACGCCCCGACATCAGTGAATGGGCCGCTCTTGGCGGATATGCCCACCATGGACAAACCCAGCTTAATCATCGCGTCTGCGTATTCCAGCACAAACTGATTGAGCCCCGGGGCGAGTCGAAATCCGACTTCAACATCTTTAACGAAATCTGCAAGCGCCTTGGATTGAGCGCCTATTTCTCGGAAGGGATGGGTGAACTGGATTGGGCAAAGCGGGAATTTGAGGCATCAGACCTGCCGGAAATAATTTCCTGGAAAGACTTCATTCGCAAGGGTTACGTGGTGGTGCCAACCGAAAAAGAAGAGCTTCGAGCCCCCTGTTCGTGGCGATGGTTTTATGAGGGGCGCAAGAAAGACACACCCGAACCAATGCCGTTGCCGTCCGATTACACGGATGACTACCTGGATGGTATCCAGACCCAGACGGGTAGGATCGAGTTCGAATGTGAGAGCTTGAAACGTTTTGACGCAAACGATCCGGAACGTCCAACAATTGCAAAATACACTACTTCCTGGGAAGGCCATCGAACCGAGGGAATGGTTGACAAATATCCTTTGCAGATGATCACACCTCATCCACGCTTCAGTTTCCATACCCAGGGTGATGGCAAGGATTCCTATCTCAATAATATTGATGAGCACCGGATTCTGATTGATGGATACTATTACTGGGTCATGCGTATTAATCCCGAAGACGCCGCAACACGTAAAATTGGAATGCACGATATTATCAAGGCCCACAATGGCCGTGGTGCCGTGCTTTGCGCGGCAATTGTAACTGAGCGGGTTCGCCGCGGAACCGTTCACGGCTACGAATCCTGTGCAACCTATGAACCACTCGGCAAGCCAGGCGAATCGATTGAACGAAGCGGCTGCCTGAACCAGTTGACGCCGCCTCGCTCCCAGTTGAAAAAAGGCCATTCCATGGCCGCAAGTGCCGCACTTGTGCAGGTAGAACTTTGGGACGGTAAAACTGATCATGCCTTTGCTGAATCAGCAACTGAAACAATCCCCAAAACAGTTTCAGTCCCGGCGGAATGAGGTTCAAGGGAATACGAACATGGAAAAATGGAATCTCATAATTGATCTGGACAATTGCACAAACTGCAATGCATGCGTTCTGGCTTGCAGTGACGAGCACCACGGAAACAAGTTTCCGGGCTATGCGGCCCAGATGCCCAAGCATGGACATAAATGGATTGATATAAAATCGAAAGTTCGTGGTACTGCGCCCGTTATCGATGCCGCCTATCTTCCAGTGATGTGTCAGCACTGCGATGAAGCACCCTGCATAAAGGCAGCGAATAATAACGCAGTGACAAAACGCCCGGACGGCATCGTTATTATCGATCCGATTAAAGCCAAAGGACAAAAACAGCTCGTCGAAGCGTGTCCATATCAGGCGATTTTCTGGAATGAAGATTTGCAACTTCCCCAGCATTGGATATTCGATGCTCATCTTCTTGATCAGGGCTGGAAAGAACCCCGCGCACAGCAAATTTGTGCAACGCAGGCTATCTGGTCGATGAAAGTTGAAGACTCGCAGATGCTCAAATTTGCCGAGCGCGAAGGCCTTGAACATTATCTTCCCCAATACGGAACCAAACCCCGGGTCTGGTATAAGAACCTGTATCGTTACACCACGTCATTTATTGCCGGCAGCCTTGAGGTCGACAAAGATGGCATTGTCGATTGCGTAGAAGGTGCGAGCATTGAGCTGTCTAAGGATAACGAGGCTCTGGCCGTAACGACCAGCGACAATTTCGGCGATTTCAAATTCGACGGCCTGCAGGATAACAGCGGAAAATATCAGATCAAA
>JAAEMP010000420.1 GCA_024225445.1 Hyphomicrobiales bacterium
TGAGCGATGTTTTTGTCGCAACTAGCGAGTTTGCCATGTAAATACCGAAAAATCCGGTTAGGATTCTTACAAAATGGCCTTCATCTACCTGCTGCGTTATATTTCAAATAGTTAGCGAGTGCTTATCCCGAATTGACGTTAGTCTAGAGTATCCGGTTTAGATTGAATCATTTGACTTGTCTTTCACGTTTGCTGGCAAGGCATGCTTTGCGCAGTGGTCTATATGACCATAAGCGAAGCATAACGCAGTCCAGCGGGCGTGAAAAACAAGCCTTCGCCATATTCTTGGGTGGGCCAAATCAGCCCCCAGAATCTTATTGGGGCTGCGTTGCGAACCTTGCCCGACATACATATCGCCCAGATACAATTTCGGGTTCCGCGCCTGGCCGAGCGAACTGATTTGACTCCATCAAATGGTTCAATCTAAACCGGAAGTGCTCTAGAAGGTATTTCAGAAACTGGATTTTTCCAGCGCGCTGAGTAAACCAGGTGTTACCTCACCATTCACGCTAATGCCCGCCTGGGTTTGGAATTCCTTGATTGCATTAATGGTTTTGGCTCCCATAATACCATCGGTTGAACCCGGGTTGAATCCCAGTTTGGTCAGAATGGTCTGGGCTTTCAAGATCATCTGCTTGTTTGTCAGACTTGCGGTAACCTGGGGCGCGACTTTCCATTCAGCCGGGATTTCGACAGAATTGGTTTCTTTGTTCAATTCCTGCGGTCTCCACAGTTCAACCTCACCACGTGCGGCTTTCAACTGGTCTGCTTTCAGCTGTTTGGCTACGGTATCCCGCTTTTGCGCCGCATCCTTGTCTCCGGCCCTGGCGGCGATGGCAAACCATTTATAAGCCTTTGCCAGATCGGCTTCTACTCCCATTGCCTTGGCATATACTATTCCCAGGTTAACCTGGCTGTCTTTTACGCCATGTTCGGCAGCTTTACTAAACCAGACAGACGCTTCTTTCATGTTGGTGCCGCCATCCAGTACACCCATAGCATTGACTACAGCAAGATTGTGCATGGCAAGCGCGTTACCTTGCTCGGCAGCCCGTTTATACCAGTCCGCTGCCTTATTCACATCTCGCGTTATGCCATGACCCTTTTCATTGAAGTTGCCCAATCGGTACTGGGCTGGCGCATGATTGGATTTTGCTGCAAGTCTGTACCATTTGACGGCTTCAGCGAAATCCGGTGCGCCTTCCAGTCCCTGAGTATAGCGACGGCCAACTTCAAACAAGGCCGATGGATCGCCATTGGCTGCAGCTTGGCGAAGAGCGATCGGACCCAATTCCTTCGGTGGCATTGGTATCTCAACAACTTCTGCCGTTTTCGGTGTTGTCTCAGGCAGCAGGGCGGTATCCTGCTTGTTCTCTGCCACGGCAGGCGGGTTTTTCACAGTCAGAACGTCAGGTTGCTCAGGCGAAATATTTCTGGCTTTGTCAATATCCGGTTTGGATTGCTCGCTAACAGGCCTGGCCGCTTCGAGTGATTGATTGTCTTGCGGATTTTTGGCAGATGAAACCTCGGTTGTCGCTTGTCTGATCGGTTCTGGAATCGTCTGTATTTGCGAATGCTCTTCAGGTTTTTGTGTGCCGACAACCGGATTGTTTTGCTCGGTTTGCTGCTCCTGCACAATTGGATTTGACTTGCCCAGTTGTTTTGTCGCCGGTATCCTCAGGTATTGGCTCGCCGGGACGGCAAGCAAAGCAAGAATTATTGCAGCTGCGGAAAGCAATATAACTTTTTTTCTGCTTGTCAGTATTTTTTTCAACGAAAAATTGCCTGATTTTGGTTCCTTGTCAGCGACATCCGTGATTGAATTTGCTTCATTGGCCGCCGCCTGTGCGGCTCTTCTCGCGGCAGCGATGAAATCTGTCGGATTTTGCTGTTCATCCTCCAAAGTTTCCTTGCGCCGGTTCTCTTTGGCCTGTTGAACCAATGCATCCATATTGGGAGCATTTTTTTCGATCTGCGGTGCACCGGACCCGGGTTCCAAAGGAATGTCATCGTCGGCAATTTTATCGGCTGGTACGGGCGGGTTTTCCACTTCAGGTAAATGTTGAAGGTCAAGAGACTGTACATCTACGCCTGGCATATTCAATTCATTGGGTGTTTTCTCGTGATGCAAAGGATCATCGTAATAAACTTCATTCTTATGCCCCTGTACTTCTTGTTGCGCCTCGGCTCTTGTTAGGCTGGAAGCGTATTCACGTGCGGCATTTACCATATCCGCATTGTGTAGTTCATGGTCAGGTACCGGTTGTGAATGGGAATTATTTGCAGATGGCTCATCGTTTGCCATACGTGCTTCGATGCTGTTGATGCGATCAAGTATCATTGCCAGCGAATCGCGCACAGCATTAAATGTTTCCAGACTGTGTCCCTTGAGTTCAAAAGACGACTGGGATAGGCTCTTCAAATCGTCAGCCAGCATGGAAATCATGGGAGAATGAATTTCATCATCACTGACAGTCGCCGAGTTTGATGCTGTTTCCCGGTTAGTCGCAAATTGTTCTTCAATACCACCAAGGCGCGCTTCGATCGCATTCAAGTCCTGTTGCCCACCTATAGACTCCAGTTGGGTGGCAATCGCCGACATCTGCTCTTCCAGTGCCGACAATTGTGAATTGTAGGATTCAGTGTTTATCTGCCCCGGTTCCATCGATTCAACGCGAGCCGATATCGATTGCAATTCCTCAACAATCCGGGAATCATTTTGTTCACGAGATTGTTGTTCGCCCTGTTCAGCGCCAACCGCCTGATCAATTCGATTGGATAAATCTGAAATCTGGCTTTCCAGTTGATTGACCGATCCATCTCCGCTGTTGATCGCGCGTTCCAGAGTTAGTGACAGAGAATCCAGCTTCTGGCCAAGCTCATCATGGAATGGACTTGTTTCGCTTTGATCGGGGGAACCTGGGTATATATTATCAATTTTTTGACTGAGTGAAGCAAGCTGAATGCCAAAATCACTATCAATTTGCGCTTCATTTGTAATCGGAGAATCTGCAACCCGGGTAATGTGTTGTTCAAGTCTGCTCAGTGTTTCCTGCAACTGTTCCGGCATTTGCGGATTTTCTGCTGATAGCAGGGCATCAATGGAAATATTCTCGAAAGATTTGGCGAGGGAATTGATTCGGGCTTCTATTCGCTCGTATGCCTCACTACCTGACGGGTCGCTTTCAATCGGGGTAGAGGCCATTACCGCGCGTGTGACTTCATCCAGCTTTCGCTCAATGTTTTCAAAATACTCTGGCAGCAAGGTATTGTGGGCGTCATCCGACACAGCCATACCGTCATTTACCAATGCAGTTATTCTTTCTCCAAGGGACTGTAACTGGTTCTCTATTCTCAGCAGGGTTTCGGGATCTGTGGTGGCGATATTCTCTTTAATAGTCTCCAGTTTCTCACTTAAAGTCAGGATGTGATTGCCGACCTCTGAAGATCCCAGACTATCAAGTTTTGCAGCTATTTCATCATATGCCAGTTGAACAGTGTCCGTAATATGCTGATTGTCCGTCACTTGCGGGTCGTGTTCGGAAAATGAACGAACATTTTGGTGAATCTCGCGTAGTTCACCGGCTATTTCCCCAAAATGTTCTGTATTGGCAGCCTGATGTGATTGCAGGTCCTGAATGCCCTGGGAGATCAGGTTGATGTCATTGAGTACTGCACGGTCGCTGGAATCATCTGCATTTGATTGAAGTGAACCCAGTTCCCGACGCATTTTGTCAATTTCGCCGTTCAGTTCCAGGCGAATATTTTGACTGACTGACCGGGCAATGTTTTCGGCAAAAATTTCGGTATCAATCACGGATGCGCTGGGCTGAGCGGGAGTGGACGCCGCGATGCCAGGTATGGCTCCATTGCTGGAATTGTTGTTGGTCAAACTAATTTTTCCGGTTAGTTTCTCGATCGATGATTTGATTTCGGCCAGCTTCTGGTGGTTTTCACCACTATGGTCTTCGGAGTATTGGCCTGTGTTCTCACCGTTGTGACGTGCTTCATGTTGGCGTGATTGTTGCAGGTCAGCCTTCAAATTGTTTAGTTGGGATCGCAATTTACTCATTTGATTCGTGTTCTTTTCTTTGAATTGCCTCTAACTTCAAATTCGTCAGCACCTGGAGATTGGTTATTTCCCGGTTAAAACTGCGGTTGGCCGCCGAAAGATGAAAAATCAGTCCGACAACAAACCTGCTCAAAGAGTACTTTTCTACAAACAGGGTAAATAACCGGTTAATTGTGTGTTAATTAGTTGACAATTTTTGATACTATTTCGGTTGTGATCCGGCTGACTTGTGCTATTTGGATTGTCAGGCAAGCGCGCGAACGATACAGATTGGTGATTTTTGCCAACTCAAAACCGGATTTATCTGTGCTTTGGGAATCGATGCAATCGGTTTATGCCAACTGTGCCATGGTACCAGTAGTACCTCGCCAAAGTCCGGGAAAATTCCGGCCAGATGAGCCAGTATCGTCTTTCGCTGAATTCAGCGCGCCAATTCATATGCCATCGGTTGGAAGAACCCGGTCAGGTGGGCGATGACCATCACACATTGTACGAATATTGATGATAACCCGGTCGCCCATTTCCATACGGCCCTCAATCGTTGCAGAACCCATATGCGGCAGAATTACGGCTTTGCCATGTTTCGCCAGTTTCATCAAGCGTTGATTTACCGCGGGCTCATGAGCAAACACGTCCAGGCCGGCACCGGCAAGTTTTTCATTTTCCAGCGCGTTGATCATTGCGTCTTCATCAATAATGTCACCGCGCGCTGTATTGATGATTATTGTATTGGGTTGCATCAACGCAATTCTTCGAGCTGATAACAGGTGAAAAGTTGCTGGAGTATGAGGGCAGTTTATCGAGATGAAATCCATTCTGGTCAGCATCTGGTCAAGGCTGTCCCAATAGGTAGCTTCCAATTCTTCTTCAACCTGCTCCGATACTTTTTGGCGATTATGATAGTGAATTGAAAGGCCAAAAGCCTTGGCGCGACGGGCCACCGCAGTGCCGATTCGCCCCATACCAATGATCCCCAGACGCTTTCCCCAAATGCGATGACCTAGCATCCAGGTGGGAGCCCATCCTTTCCAGTGACCGCCTTCCAGTTTTTGTGCGCCCTCCTGCAACCGTCGCGATACGGCTATCAGCAAGCCAACAGTCATATCTGCGGTATCTTCAGTTAGCACGTTTGGTGTATTTGTTACGATGATCCCCTTGCGGGCCGCCGCAGCAACATCAACATTATCGATTCCATTGCCAAAATTGGCAATCAATCTCAACTTCTTACCGGCCTGATTAACAAGTGCGGCATCAATGTCATCGGTAACCGTGGGAACAAGTACCTCAGCAGTTTTGACTGATTCAACCAATTGTGCTTGTGACATCGGCTTGTCATCGATATTTAACTGGGTATCAAATAACTCGCGCATTCTGGTTTCAACACTGTCGGGCAATTTTCTAGTGACAACAACGAACGGTTTAGCTTGAGACATTAACGGTTATTCCAATTTTGTTGACGGCTCTTTAATCAAGTGGGTTCAAGTTGGAGTATCATCCAGTTGAAAACATGTAGCAGACCGTACCACTATTTGAAAGATAATCCGCAACAATTACAAGCCTGGAGCATCCGGCTGCCGACCAACAATAACCCAAACTTGTAAAGTTGTCCTCATGATATTGAAAATCATTATGTTCCGATTTGCAAAAACTCATTTTCTCTATGAAAAATATTTAGTGGTAATGATGGTGTCGATAATTCTTTGTCTGCAATTGGCAAAACCGAATTACGCTGTCGCCCAAACGGTTGGCGCTTCCGGCTTGCCCCTGCCACGATTTGTCTCCCTTAAATCAACGCGCGTGAACATGCGTGTCGGACCTGGTCGTGATTATCATGTACAATGGCTATATGTTCGAAAGGGTTTGCCGATGGAGGTGATTCAGGAATTTGGAAACTGGCGTAAAGTCAGAGATCCTATTGGGGTTGAAGGCTGGATTTTGCATTCCCTGTTGTCCGGGTCGCGTGCGGCTATCGTAACCCCCTGGGATATGCCGACCAAAGAACAATCAGAAACAGTTGATTCAAACAGCAAATTACTTCCAACGACAAACATGTATGCGGCAGCTTCAAAAAATTCTGACATTATTGCCAGGATAGAAGCTGGCTCACTGGCGGAAATTGACAATTGCCATGACAATTGGTGCAAATTGAATGTTGAGAGTGAAAAAAATGTGGAAATAAGCGGATATGTGCTTCAAACACTGCTATGGGGCGTTTATCCCGACGAAATGGTAAAAAACTAAATTTGCTGCTGAAGCGCATCCTGTCAAATGATCATTATCGCCTGTCTGCGTTCTATTTGTCAGTTGAGTGAACCCGCACAACAACATCAATACGGCTGACTTTTGTGCCATTTGGGAGGGGCGGCAAATTTTTCACCTGAATGTAGTTTTCGGGCATGTCTAGCAGTTCGTCACTGTCTTCCAGGAAAAAATGATGGTGGTCGCCAGTTTTGGTATCGAAATAGATACGGGTGGAATCAATTGAGATTGTTCGAAGCAGGCCCGCGTCAGAAAACTGGTTCAATGTATTATATACGGTAGCAAGCGAAATCACGATATTGGCGGATCGCGCCTCTTCAAACAGTTCCTCTGCACTGACATGGCGGTCAGAATTGTTGAACAGCAGGTCTCCAAGGGCAGTACGCTGTCGGGTAGGTCGCAAACCCGCATCTCGCAATTTTTGCGCTATTCGCGGAGATTGATTGTCGAATTCGAGACAATCGCCATTTTCCGGGCGAACTTTCGTCTTTTGGAGTGGATATGTCATTTGTCGTGATACCTGAGCATTGTTTATAGCCTAATGCGTGCCACATAGTCGAATTGTCATGAAGGATGTGGACAAATATCAAAAATACCTGCAAATCCGATTATTGTGGTTCATGGTATAGAACTTTTGCAAATCATTCGCAATAGGTTTGAGACTGTTACCGGTTTTGTGCCTAATACCAAAGGCTCTGGCATAATTGATTTCATTGACTTGCGCCCGGCGTATTATTCGTGCAAATGAAACCTTGAACTGACAATTAGTAAGCGTATTTAATCCCGCGAGGAAACTTTATGGCAGACCGTCAATCTAGCTTCAATTATGATGAAATCCTGTCTTGCGCACGCGGGGAAATGTTTGGCGAGGGAAATGCCCAGCTACCACTTCCACCAATGCTGATGCTTCATCGTATAACTGAGGCAAACGAGACCGGAGGGCCGAACGGAAAAGGCTGTATCAGAGCAGAATTTGATATTACCGATGATTTGTGGTTTTTCCCCTGCCACTTTCTTGGTGACCCGGTAATGCCCGGCTGTCTTGGCCTTGACGCGTTATGGCAATTGACTGGTTTTTATCTGGGTTGGCTGGGTGAGCCCGGAAAAGGTAGAGCGATTGCAACTGGAGAAGTCAAATTTAAGGATATGATTACGCCAAAAACAAAATTGGTGGAGTTCGGCATCGATTTCAAACGTGTTATGCGGGGCAGGCTGGTTCTTGGTATCGCCGATGGTTGGGTCAAAGCCGACGGGGAAATTGTCTTTACAGCCAGTGATTTGAAAGTTGGTCTGTTTAAGGCAGGCTGAAGCTACTAGCATGGGCCAGGTCTCTGTTGTCAAACGACCGACCGTCTAAAATGAAAAAACAAACAATGAGGAATATTGCCATGAAGCGAGTGGTTGTGACTGGGATGGGTATTGTCTCATCAATTGGCAATGACACCGGACAAGTCCTGACCTCCCTGCAGGAGGCTAAATCCGGTATCACCGGAGCGGCAGATTACGCCAAATATGGATTCAAATGCCAGGTGCATGGGGAGCCCGATCTCGATCCGTTTGAGGTGCTTGACCGCCGTACCGCCCGTTTTATGGCTAAAGGCACAGCTTGGAACTATATTGCCATGCAACAGGCAATAGAACACGCCGGACTGGAGGAAAGTGATATAATTAACCCGCGCACCGGAATAATTATGGGTTCGGGCGGTCCATCGACAAGAACGATTTTTGAAGCAGCGGGCATTACTGTTGAACGGGGTCCGCGGCGCATTGGGCCAACTGCCGTACCAAAAGCAATGAGTTCTACTGCATCAGCTGTATTGTCTACCCAGTTCCAGATCAAGGGTGTCAATTACTCAATTTCATCTGCCTGTGCCACTTCCAACCATTGTCTCGGCAATGCATATGAAACCATACAGATTGGCAAACAGGATATTATTTTTGCTGGCGGCTCGGAGGACCTTCACTGGACGATGTCCAATCTGTTTGATGCGATGGGCGCCATGTCATCAAAGTATAATGAAACTCCGGCAATTGCCTCACGCGCTTATGATGTCAATCGGGACGGATTTGTAATTGCTGGCGGTGCGGGTGTTATCGTTCTGGAGGAACTGGAACATGCGAAGGCCCGTGGCGCAAATATTCTGGGTGAGATTGTCGGTTATGGGGCGACTTCAGACGGTTATGATATGGTTGCTCCTTCAGGGGAAGGCGCTGTACGCTGCATGAATATGGCAATGGAAGGGCTTGCCGATCCCGTTGATTATATCAACCCTCATGCGACTTCCACCCCGGTAGGTGATCAAAAGGAAATCGAAGCACTTCGAACAGTTTTTGGCGATAATTGCCCACCGGTATCCGGCACAAAATCGCTGACCGGGCATTCCCTGGGTGCCACTGGAGTGCAGGAAGCAATTTATTGCCTGCTAATGATGAATAATAATTTTCTGTGTGAAAGTGCCAATATCACCGAGTTGGATCCCGAGTTTGTCGATATGAATATCTTATTGGAGCGGCGTGACAATGTAGAGGTGAATACGGTGCTGTCAAATTCATTTGGATTTGGTGGAACCAATGCAACACTGGCCATGCAACGATATAACGGTTGATACTGGTTTCGCCATAATGGATGGAGATAATTCATGAGTGATTTGATGAAAGGCAAGCGCGGCTTGATCATGGGCATTGCCAATGACCATTCCATTGCCTGGGGAATTGCCAAAAAACTGGCTGATCATGGCGCTGAGCTTGCCTTTACCCATCAGGGCGCCTCTTTTCGCAAGCGGGTGGCACCGTTGGCTCAAAGTGTCGGTTCCGACCTGCTGTTTGATTGTGATGTGGAAGATATCAAATCTGTTGATGCGGTATTTGATGCGTTAAAGTCCGAATGGGGAAAACTGGACTTTCTGGTTCATGCGATCGGTTTTTCCGACCGCGCAGAGTTGAAGGGGTTATATGCGGATACAACGCGAGATAATTTTTCCCGCACGATGGTCATCTCCTGTTTTTCATTTACGGAAATTTCAAATCGCGCTGCCAAAATGATGAATGATGGCGGATCAATTCTCACCCTTACCTATGGCGGTTCAATGCAGGTCATGCCCAATTACAATGTAATGGGTGTAGCCAAAGCTGCTCTGGAGGCCAGCGTGCGTTACCTTGCTTCAGACTATGGCCCTCAAAATATCCGGGTCAATGCAATCTCCGCCGGTCCAGTGCGCACCCTGGCCGGTGCTGGAATTGCCGATGCTCGTTTGATGTTCAATTATCAAATGGCAAATTCACCGCTGCGTCGTACAGTCGTCATTGAGGAAATAGGCGGTTCGGCTCTCTACCTGCTCTCTGATCTGGCATCAGGAGTGACCGGCGAAATTCATTATGTGGATTCAGGCTATTCAACCGTATCCATGCCCCGTCTTGATATATTGAAGACAATGGATCTGGATTGACAATGGATCTCGATTAGTGTCGTGTTTGAAATTTTCCTGACCCAAGGCAAAGAAAAATCGGAGACAGGAACTCCATCTCCGATGTTCTGTTCATTGTTCACAACTGTTAAACTGATCAGGGTCTAACGTAGCTGTAGCCATCTTCCTGCAGTGTAACCAGTTGAACAACCCCGGAAGGAACCATTTCAGCTTCACCGATCAGTTCCATATTTTTTCCCATTTTTTTACTCATTTTACGATGCGTGTTGCCGCATGCGGAAAATTTCAAATCGGATATTTCCAGAGACATCGCAGCAATACGATCCTTGACCGGGCTCTTGGCTTCACTGTACATCATCAGACCAGGACCATAAGCAACGACCTCGATGACAACTTTTTCACCTTTGGCGTCGTAGTATTTACGTACATTCTGCACATTGTTGAGCGTCATGTTCATGACTTTGGGATCATTTTGATCGACATGAAAAGCAATGCGGTGAATTTTTTCACCGCCAAACGCATTGAAACTGATCAATGACATAACAATTGCGGCAATAATGGTATGAATTCTCATTTTATCCTCCGTCAGTATGATGAGGGGAGGATAGAGTGAGTGATATCATGTCACAATAGAACCATGGGCCTTATCACGCTAATTTGATCTATCGTAAGAACCGATATTGCGCGCTTCGAATATCGCATAGCTGTTTGCTGGTTTATTTGATTGTGACCGCTCGGGAATTTTGATCAGCGCTTTTCTGTAGGCGTTGAATTTTCATCATTCTTCATTCGGCGTTGAATTTTCATCATTCAGGGCGTTTCTTGCACGAATTTGTTTGTTTGCATAAGTAAACGTTTTCTGATTATCCCCGATAGTCAGGGTTGGCTCACAAACCGGCGCACAAGCATAAGTTTCCCGGGATGACCTTCGATATATTCGTACCGTATTGGCTTCATGGCTGCGTACGACAACGGTGTGATCAACGATCAAATCACCTTTTTCATCCAGAATAATAAGATTGGTCACGCCAAAGGAACGCCCGGTCAATACCAGTGTACGTTCGTCTTCAATCGTCGCATCGGCAATAGACGGATTTCCGACGATGACCGTGCGGGCTGGCCGGGAGATTCGAAATATTTTTGCCCGGTCAACTGTTACGACCACCGGATCATCGCTCGCAGTTTGTTTTTCTGAAGCAAATGCCGTACCAGGCGTCAAGATGCAATCGGTGACAATACCGCCAACGGTAATAACAGAACTCCATCCCAATGCTCCAAAAGCAAATGCCAAAATTGTTGATTTCATAATACGCTCCGCAATTGTGCTCAATTTCCCCGATAATGACAAACTATGGTGAACGAACTATTAATCTGCAGAGCTGGACAGCAAGATTTTTGCTCAGTTAAACAGAAGATGGATTTGTGGATAGTTTTTAGGCTATTATAATGTGTCCCCGATTTACGGTCATTGAAAGTAATGACCTGGTCGTCTTTATATAATGAGCATCATATAATGAGCATCCAGTTTTTTTTGAGATTTTGATCACACCCTGAGATTGGGTGTCAAAGATCAATTTATACAATCAAATTCATCCGCTGGTAACTACGCCTGAAAAGTGTGCGAATTAAGCATTTAGTAACGCTGGGTGTTAACTTGATCTAAATTCCCTGCCGCTAAGTTGTTTTCAGTCAGTCAGGACAAACCTGGCGACAACAACTGCGAAACACGTGGAGCAAGGAGCACCAAAATGAAACTCGTAGCACGCTTTGTAAAAAATGAATCTGGCGCAACAGCAATTGAATATGGTCTGATCGCAGCCCTTATTTCAGTCGCAATTATCGGTGGCGCAACTGCACTGGGTACTGGCCTGAACACATTGTTCACTAACATTGATGGCCAACTCTAAGTCTTTATTGACTTGAATTATATTAAAGCCGTCTGGTTTCCAGGCGGCTTTTTCTTTTGTGCTTGTGATTTTGATGCCCAACCAGAAACACTGGCTGCTTCTCCGCTGTTAACAATGTGGTCATATTGATCTGTCAAAATTGAAGAAGAACCATTCCTTTGAGAGATATTCTCCATGCTTGAACTGGCGCTTATATTTTTCTTTCCGTTTTTTGTTGTATACGGTGCGGCATCAGATTTGTTTTCAATGACAATTCCAAACCGCATTACACTGGCTCTGATGGTGGGCTTTATGATCATAGCAATCTGGATGAAAATGGATTGGACGACGATTGCATGGCACTGGGCCATGTTTGCAATTGTTCTGGCCGTTACTTTTACGCTGTTTGCATTTGGGGTTATTGGTGGCGGCGATGCAAAACTGGCGGCAGGAATCGCATTGTGGATGGGATGGGAACATTCGTTGATGTATTTTTTGATGGCCGCATTTCTTGGTGGTGTTTTGACAATAATGATTGTGAAAATCAGAAATGTACCGATGCCGGATTGGGTCCTGCGTCAACAATGGGCTGCAAAAATCTATCGTGCCGAAAGAATCCCCTATGGCATATCAATGGGTGCGGCTGCGATGCTGGTATACGCTCAGACTTTCTGGATGCAGTATGTGTTCAATCCGACAATGTGATTCTATCTGAACCTGATAGGTCCCAGCGCATCAATGTGCATTACCAAAGCCCAGGCAAACTCCCGTCAAAACCTTCAGGGCTTCTTGATCAGACACTTAAGTGTGATTCGGGGCAACACCAATACTTGGGCAAAATCGCCGAACCTGATCTTGATTTCTCCCTGCCCGGGCAGGTTTCTCAGGATATTTGAGTATTTTTTTCCTCAGCAATAACGCCAGAGACCGGTCAAATGCTGGTTTATTATTGATTAACTCAAATTATCAGCATTTCATTAACCATAAATACACCATTGCTGGATGAAGATAGATCAAGAAACACAGATGCGTATTTCGATATTGTTATCGTTCGGAGTTTATGAACATGAAAATGGCCCGCATGGCAATTTTAGGTGTAGCAGTTTTAGCAGCAGGTGGAGCTGCAATAATGGCTAGCAGTTTTGTCAATACACCCGTTCAGGGCAATTTGGTAAAAAACGACGAGCCAAAAATTGAACTTACTGAGATTTTGGTTGCAAAGAAAGATATTGTCCTTGGAACCAGGCTCGATGCATCGATGGTGCGTTGGCAAAAATGGCCTGAGGAGGTTGTTGCCAACGCCTATATTGTTAAATCAGGAAACA
>JAAEMP010000421.1 GCA_024225445.1 Hyphomicrobiales bacterium
CTTAATCGGCGCATCAATGCTCAAATTGACCGCATTGCAATACTGGAAAATACGGTTGTGATCGTCGATTATAAAAGTGACCGCCATATTCCTTCCCTGCCTGAAAAGATTTCCAGCCGCTACCTTGTACAACTGGCAATTTACAGAGAACTGGTGGCGCAGATTTTTGAGGGAAAACAGGTGAAATGCTCACTAGTATGGACCAGCGGACCACAAATAATCGATATCCCTGATGAGCTGCTTTCGTCACATTTAAACGCCTGGCTGGATGCAGCTAAACACAGTCGTGTGAAAGGACAAACCGATGCTTGACGAATGCACTTTGCATTCCTACTTTCGTGTCAACGATGAATCATCTCAGTAAAACCCATGCCGCACAGGCAGGAAGGCAATAATCATGGCAACAACAAAAGTTGATCAGTCAAATTTTGAATCCGATGTTTTAAAATCCGAAATACCAGTCGTCGTTGATTTTTGGGCAGAATGGTGCGGTCCATGCAAAATGATTGGTCCGCATCTTGAGGAAATTTCTGAAGAAATGTCCGATTCAGTAAAAATCACCAAATTGAATATTGATGACAACCCGGATCTGGCAGCCCAGTATGGCGTGCGTTCTATCCCTACGCTTCTGATCTTCAAAAACGGTGAGCCTGCATCGATACAGGTGGGAGCCAAACCCAAAAGTGCATTGGTTGACTGGATCAAATCTGCCTGATTTTTTTATGTTATGAAATCAACGGCACTTGCCTATTCGGGTAAAGTGCCGTTTTTTTTCAGTACCTCACCAACCAGGTAAAGTGACCCGGCAATCAACAGCCGGCTGTCACCGTTGATCTCTCCTGCCTGAAAAAGAGCTACATCCAGATGTTCACAGGCAGTTGCTTCCATCCCGGCATCCCGGGCAAACCTGACAAGATCCTGGGCTGGGATACCATGTTCGGAAGTTGTAATCGGCACAGTGAATATTCGTGGTTTCAAGGCGGCAAACTGTGCAAAATACTGTTGCGGGTTTTTCGTATTTAACATCGCACAAATAACAATAAGATTTTTAGGTCTTGCATCATTCAATGATTTCAATTCAAACGATATGGCCTCGCCTGCCCCGACATTGTGACCTCCGTCAATCCAGATTTCCATCTCCTCTGCAAAGCCGCTGGTAATTTTTCCCGGTTTCAGTTGTTCAAAACGCCCGGGCCAGTAAATCCCGCGCATGGCGTTTTCATAAGCAAATTCATCTATTCCGCAATTTGCCAGTCTTGTCGCCGCGATTGCTGTTGCCGAATTGGCCAGCTGATGTTCTCCTCGAAGATTGGGCAAGGGTAAATCAAGCAACCCGTCCACATCCTGATATATAAACCGGCCGGCCTCTTCGTAATAATCAAAATCCTGCCCGGCAATCATCATTGGACATTTTTTTTCATTTGCAATATTTTCCAGAACCTCGCGTACTTCATCCGGTTGATTACCTATTATCACCGCGCACCCGGGTTTGATAATTCCGGCTTTTTCAAAAGCGATTTCGCCAATGGTATTGCCCAGATGGGCCTGGTGATCGAGCGAGATGGTTGTGATAATTGAAACCAGCGGCTTGTCGATGACATTGGTTCCGTCAAAACGCCCCCCCAATCCCACTTCAACAATTGAATAATCAGCCGGTTGCTCACTAAACAGGACAAACATCGTCGCAGCAAGCAACTCGAACACGGTAATCCGGTCGCCATCATTGGCATCAGCAACCCTGCCCAGAGCCTCGGCCAGCATATCATCACTTACCAGTCTGCTTTTTGCCACACCCTCATTTTTGTCATGACCAATTCTGTAGCGTTCATGGTAGTCAACCAGATGAGGAGAAGTATGAGCATGAACCGAATAGTTCCCTGCCTCCAATATTGCCCGCAAATTGGCAATAACTGATCCCTTGCCATTGGTGCCGGCGACGTGAAATACCGGCGGTAAATGTTTTTGGGGATTTCCCAGTTTTGCCAGCAATTCGCTAATGCGGCCCAGAGACAAGTCATAACCTTTGGGATGGAATTGCGACAAGTGTTCAATCAGCGCATCGGTTTTCATGGTATTCGCAAACAAGGGAATGTGTAAATAAAATCACCGGATCAAACATCCAGTCAACATTGAAATTGTTAGGGAAACTGCTCGAATCCTGTTCTCATTCAGCAGTAGATACTTCAACTATCTCGTCATCGTCCGAATTGTTTTCATCTGCTTCATCAACTTCCTCAACCGGTGGCAATGCCAGCATCACCAGCGGCTTTTTCAGCAATATGGAAATCAGGTTGGAGATAGTGGCTTTAAGTTCGTGACGCGGAACAACCATATCAACCATTCCATGCTCCAGAAGATATTCAGCACGCTGAAATCCTTCCGGCAGTTTTTCCCGGATGGTTTGTTCAATCACCCTTGGGCCGGCAAATCCGATTAATGCACCCGGTTCTGCAATATGGACATC
>JAAEMP010000422.1 GCA_024225445.1 Hyphomicrobiales bacterium
GGGATCAGTGATAAAAGTTCAAGTAATTTCAATGTCATGAGTGCGTACCTCCGAATCAAACGCACTCATATAGATTCAGACAAATCCCCGATTGTGAATCCCTTAAAGTAAATTCAAATATTTAGCGTTGAACAGCCCTGTACTCACCCCCTTGCCAAATCACCTCGTTCCATATCCGCATTGATTCAGAACATCACTGATTTGGCAAGGGGGTGAGTAAATACTTATGAGGTTCGATTGATGGCGCGTGTATTTTTAGTGATACTATTTTCTTTTTGTTACTTAATGATAATTATTAAAATCAATCCCAAAAATAATGGAAATGGAAGTGAGAACGATGAGTAATATCGAAACCTCAACAGCTGATGTAACTTCCAAAATTGAAGAAGCTTTTAACGAGCGCTACTTTGGAGAGTCTTCCGATCCCGCAGTAGTAAGCGATATGGACCAGACCTGCGTATCTCCATACGGGCCTGCGGCGTATGAAAAGCCGCAATCAGAGGCCGGACACACGACCGCACCCGACCACTTGACCAAATCGACCAAAAAAAGACTTGCATTTCCGGGGCGTCTACACACGTCCGGTGAGCTTTGGTTTGATCTGAAAACCGTCTGCTGGTCCTTGGTCCTGATAGGGACAAAAGAGAGGCCCTCAAGCCCCGAACAAACCACTACTACTGATACCATCGAATATAAATTGCACCGCCAGTGCACACAGTACTACGCCCATGACTCTTGTGATAACATGCATACCGGTCACGCCAAGTAAATTGTTTATCTTGCGCGCCAGCAGCAATGACACAAGGGTAAATAGCAAAACTGCCAGCAACGACCCAATTACCACAGCCTGCCCGGTAGTGTTTTCTGCCTGGTCAGCCATCAGCAAAATTGCTGCACCCATTGCACCTGGTCCTGCAATTAGTGGCATTGCTAGTGGAAACACGGAGATATCTGTTTTTGATATCGCTTCCTGCTCTTCGTCGTCAGTCGTCGAGAGGCCTCCTGAAGAGCGGGCAAAAACCATGTCTATGCCCATGAGCAATAACAATATACCACCAGCGGCCCTGAGTGCGGCCAGTGATATGCCAAGACCGGCCAATATTGCCTCACCGATCAGAGCAAAAGAAACCAGTATTGCGGTCCCAATCAGTGTTCCACGGATAGCCATAGAGCGTTGTTGTTTGGCGGTTTGGTTTGTTGCAAGAGCTGCGAACAGGACAGCAACATCCAGCGGACCAATGATCGCAAAAAACGTCGTAACCGCTGGTATTGCTACATTGATTACAGACTCCATCAATATTCCCTGGTTAAAAGCAAGCGCCGGTTTGGTCACTCATCTACAACGTAATTCCAAGGCAGCAGTTCGTCAATCCTGTTGATCTTGTGATCTGCAATTCAGCTGAGGACATCTGTGAGCCAAGCCTGAGGATCGATGCCATTGAGTTTGGCTGTTTCAATCAGGGTGAAGGCGATAACCATGGCTTTGCCACCGCGCTCAGAACCAGCAAACATCAAGATGATATGACCAGCCTATGGCCACCGGCTTGACTGCGCGCTCACCAATGATGTGCCTTTCGGCATCTGATCCTGTATAGTGATGGTGAATTGTTTGGCTTGGTCCATCTGTTCATCAATAAGAGCCCGTTTGAAGAATAGTTGAGGAGGGATAATCTCAATTCTTATTCTTTCGGTACCCAAGGCTTGGAGGGATCGCCATCGTACCAGATTTTCTGGTTACGGATTTTGCCTGGGAGTTCCGTGATTTTCGAGATGCCATGCTTGGAGCTCATCATCTCCTACGCATTTTTCTGTTTTTGTGCACGAATGTGCAAATCTTTTCTCAAGCGAGTTTCAATTATATCGATATCCGGCAGATTCAGATTGAAAGTCTTTTTGAATGTCACAGCATGTTCCTTCCGTCCCTATTCACGTCGAAGCGAAATATCCGAATGCTCTATCGCCACAACCGACGCACATACAATCGCACAACGCATAAAACACCTCAGGGCAAACCAAAAACCGCAAATACATATCCTTCATGAAATATTCGGGTTAGCCTCTCCCAATCGCTCGCGCATCGAATATCCGCCGGGTACATGCCAGAGTGAACACTCAAGGCACCAAAAACCAGACAATTTCCTCGTCAACCTGCTTGCAGCACTGGACGCTGACACCCACAAACCAAGAAAACCCTCAATCAATCTCAAAGCAGTCGAAAATGTAGCCCTCATCCAGAGTTGACGTTAAACTAAATTCAAGTA
>JAAEMP010000423.1 GCA_024225445.1 Hyphomicrobiales bacterium
ATTGATGAAATTTATAGAACTCATCCAAAGCCAATTGCTCCAAATTTTACCAAACGTGCGGTTCTGAAAGCCCTGAATAAAACTCTCGAAGATGGAATTAATCCGGAAGATGAAGCTAAGCGCATTCTGGAAGCAACCAAACTCTATGCAGAGATAACTTCCCAGTGGCCGGACGCCGATAAGCGTTATATCGCCAATAGCCGTAACTGGTTTGAAGGAGGCTGTTACGATGAAGACCCAGCCAGCTGGGAGCGCGGCTCAGAACTGAGCCCAGTAGCCGATGAAACCGCAATGTTCCGTTCAACCGATGGGAGTGACTGATCATGGCTAGGTTCAAAGTTTTCAATGACAAGTTTGCTGCGTTATTTCGCAAGCGCATCAAGGATGATGACGGCGGTCAGTTCTGGCTGGATTTCGTAGAGAAGGCAGATTGGGCAGTACTTGAAAAAGTTCTGGAAAATATTGCTGATGACAAAGAGCAGCAGCGTCGAATTTCTGGTAAGGCTTATATCGTGGCTCCCGGTTTGAAAGAGCTACAGATAGATTATTTCAGTTCATGGCATAAAAAACGAGAGGATGAGCGGCGTCAAAATGGCACCTACGGATATTGTTCTCACTGCGGTGGTAATGGTTATGTCTTTGTCCTGATGGATGAGCACAAGCGGGCTATTGATGTCACCAAGCAGTTTAAAGCGCCACTGTACGCAGGACCACAGCTTGCAGCTTGTCGCTGTAGAATGGGAGAGCGCTTTGATAAACAAGCTCCGTTTGACTGGCGGCAGCACAATGCACAATA
>JAAEMP010000424.1 GCA_024225445.1 Hyphomicrobiales bacterium
CAGTCTCTTCTCAATCTCGCGCAGTATCAGCACACCGCCGTCAGAAGAAAGTGAGCCTCCATCAAAGCGGGCATGAATATCCAGAGATTCAACAGGTGACAGACCGGGGAGAAACAGGTTATCTTTATTCATGGCGGGCCGGACTTTCTGCTGGTGGTGGATGACCTTGTCTAGACACCAAAATCATACGCTATTTCAACAGCTTGTTCCACGCCCGCCAGCTATATTATGCACTCTGGTGAATAATCCGGGCTAAGCAAACTCAAAAACAAACTATCAGGGGACCGCAAGGGCCACGCCTAAAAGAAAGGAGCTCTATAAAATGCCATGTCGGCGGAAGGCAGAACCGTTGTGAAAATATTTAATGAGATCCTGCATCATCGCGATTCAACAGGTTGCTCATTAGTGCTTGAAGTTGCCAAAACGGGTGGCGCGGGTAGCCGACCTTGCCTTAGCTTTGCAGGGACAATTAGTCGTCACACAAACACCGGAATTAGAGAACAGTATCGGCACTTAAGAGAAGGCGGGTTGGTGACACAAATTGAACAATAAAAGTTCGACCAAATTCACCCTTTTGACAGCACCTAGATTTTGTCTTCCCCAACAGTTAAACTACATGTAAAGTAGGACTGGCAAATGGAACGCCGCCTCAGTGCAATATTTGCTGCCGATAACGACAAGGGAACTCACCCATCTGGGATACATCAAATCAATTCAGCTCCCCTTATTTTCTAAAAACTGGAGGCAGTATGTCTACCACGAGCCGTTTGGCTGTTCTTTTGTTTGGCTTCCTGTTTCTCCCCGGCTATTCATTTGCCGACGGGAGGGCAGACGTCGGAAAAAATCTAGCAGTCCAACTATGTGCAACGTGTCATCTGGTTGCGGAGGATCAGAAGTCCGCATCAATCGACGTGCCGACATTTTCGTCCATCGCGGCCAAATACGGTCAGGAAATTGATTACCTGGCAGGGTTTCTGGCTGATCCGCATCCGCCAATGCCGAACTTCAGTCTGACCCGTAGGGAAATTCGGGATCTGTTGGCCTATATCAAATCTTTGAAATGAAACCAACTTGAATGCGATGCTTTGCGGTTCTGAAAGCGAGCATTCGGACAGGAATTGCCGCAGAAGCGTCCATATCGATTGAACTGCGAGTCACTGACAAGCGTTAAGGCAATTTCTGGCACCCATACCCCGGAATCTAAACAGCGTTGTGTGAGTCTGTGAGGGGCTACAAATCTAACAGATGAGTAAATTGACAATCGTCGATCACTAAACAGAAGAATAGCTTTGTGAAGACATTGAGTTGCGGACCAAAGCCCTCATTGGTAACTCACTATCGAGTCATTCAACCTGTTTCTACAACAAATTTCCGCCAAATTAGCAAGTAGGGCCAGATTGAAATAACGGTTGTCGGTTGAAAATTGACATTGCCACCTGCACCGCAGTGTGCGTTTTGACACATCGCCGTTTGGATTACCCTGATACATTCAATTCATCAACCAAGAGAACACTCTCCCG
>JAAEMP010000425.1 GCA_024225445.1 Hyphomicrobiales bacterium
GCCTATACTCTGATTGAAACAGCCAAGCTCAATGGTGTTGATCCGCAAGCTTGGCTCACATGGGTTCTTGCACAGATCGCAGATCATAAAATCAACCGTATTGACGAACTGTTGCCGTGGAACTACCGTTCAGAGTAAGCAAGTTGTCGGACGCTCACTTTGATAGTATTTTGCGGCTCTCACAATGTAATCGACACTCTAGATATAACTCTTGTGTTTTCTTGAACGTTCCGACCGTACGCTCACCATGCAGCCAAGCTTCCAGATCCGTTTCTTAGCCAATTTACGCACCCCCGCAAGTGTCCACTTATTCGAAGCGGACACTAACTCATGCTATCAACAGCTGTTAGGTGGGATTTCCCAAACGCTCACTTTCAATCGAACAATTGAGCAAAAGCGCGCATATACTGACGTATTCGTATTCGACAAAATGATACAACATCATTCACTTAGCTTGAAAGAGGTAAACTATCTTGCTCCTCTCTACCTTTAGCAAGAACAATCAGACAGAATGAGCGCCCGAGAACCGCAAACTTGGAAAATGGAGGCAAATATGCCAACGTCACAGCACTAATCAAATTCATCTGGGGGATGTCAGTATACAATAGCTCCAAACAAACGAACCACTTCTAACGTCGCGATCTTCTATTTCGAAATATACATCGGTCCCTTGCCTCCAGTTATATTATTGCCAATTTCATTGAATATTTCTTGTATCTCTGCTACTTGTGATCCTTCGTGGAAAAGACTAGGTGATGTGGCGCAACTTTTCATGACATCCCTGTCTTTCATTTTATAGACATCAAATGCAACCGTATGAATGATTATTCCCAATTTTTTCATAGCTCCACACAGAGTTACGGAATTATTTCTGGCAAAATTCACATGGAAACCTCCAGTTTTAGAATAACCCTTTGTCGACTGACCACCATCGGTAAATAGAACTACGTGCTTTGTTACCGATTTGTCAGTATATTTGGCAGCTCCACCAAACGGTCCTATTAAATCTGGAGAAAGAGTGGTCCACGCAAATTCCAGGCCAAGCGCGATATTTGTACCCTTAGCAGTCTGAATATCACTCAAATACCCCTTAATCGCTTCCAGATCATTTGAAAGGGGCCGAGTTATAACATGGCTGGAGCTATATTCGCTGCAATTTCTACCATTACCCAATTTCCCCCCAGGAGGCACCTCCCAATGGCTGCTAACGTCGGCTGCTGATACAGCGCCTGAAACCACGTACGGGTGCTGTCGTGCCATAATGCAGTTTACAGAGCCACTGCTATACCCATTGATGAAGCTTGACGGCAGCGCTTCGGGAAATATCGCTTCGGAGAATGGTACAAGCGATATCCTGATATCGCCAGCGCTTTCAAGTAGGGAAACCAATAATTGAGTCCCAGCCCGCAACGCCGTAATCCTGGCATTATTCATTGAGTTGGAATAATCTAAAATCAAAGCGACTTCTATTGCACCAATGCTGGAACTGGAATTAGTAACTTCTGTAATTGCCGAGATTGCAAGTTTATGTATCCCAAAGATACCCATAAATGTAGTATCCAAGTTACACGATGATGTGGCTGTCACTTGGCTCACACTGAAGGAAAAAGTAACATCTCCATCACAATAATCGCCGCTTTTTGCATGAAACATTTTACTGCCTATTGCGGTGCGTTCTTTTTCCGTGCCCGTTGCAGCAACAGCGGATAAAGCCGCCGTATCAGTAGCTTCCTGGAGCATAGATTTCACTCTATACGAGCGCGAATAATCAACAGCAGCCGCTGCTGCCGCGATTATTAGTAATAATACAACTGCTCCAACCACCAAAATACTACCATTTTTGTCCTTGACAAATTTTCTCATAATTTCATTAATCATATTTTCCCTCGCATTACTTGGGGCAACATTGCCCATTCGGTGATGAATAACCTGTTTTAGTATTTACAGTAAGCGCAAACGTCAATTCTCATCTGTTTTTGTCGCTGTCAGCCAGTTGAGGAGATGCGATCAGTATCTTTTCCGTATTCCGAACAACAAATGAGCGCACAAAAAGGATCGCGTTTTGCCAGATATCATAACCCACATTTCCCATTTGGGTAGTGTGATTTGTTTCCGTTTATGGTTTTATTCCTTTTGGGGCATTTGGATCGCGATTAGATCGACCGAGGAAATTATCATGAAATCCATTGGCCTGACACTTACGAAAAATCCTCTTCACTTTGTATTTGCTTTAACCGATATCCCCCAGATGTAATTGATTGGCGCTGTGATGGTAGCATATTGGCCTCCTTTTTCCAAGATTGCTGTTCTCGGGTATGTTCGGCGTTCGTCTCGAATTCTTCTTTGATGCGTTCACGGTCACTTTCCCCATATGCTCACGAAAGAAGTCTGGAAGGAAAAGTTTGTGAACCCAATCTGAACTGACAGATACCGCCAACAAAACGGCAAACTGTCAGATCAAGTTTGAACTTCTACAGACTAATTATGCGCGTTCACAAATTTCTTTTACCAACTCATACGGTTTCAAATAAATATCTTTTAAGGGAATTGTTACAACGCGCCACCCAAAACTTTCAAGTATAGACGCCCGATTGATTATAAGGTCTTCTACTTCGTTGTTACCGTATAATTCTGACCTATCAATTAGAACTGCCAGCGGTTTTGTGTCAGCAGGAGTCGCTTTTTTTGAGGCCACTACAATATCAATTGTAAAGGATGACAAACCTACAGATTGTTGACACTCCAGATTACCCTCTTCACGCAAATAATTTGCAAAATCAGAGATAATGGAAGTGGAGTCTCTTCCGATAACCTTTTCACTTCCGTCTCTTTGATAGCGCTTTAATATTTTTTCAGCATTACCATTATTTCCACATGAAGTGGCTTCAGCAAACTCAAGCATAGTTTTCAATGCCAAAGCTCCTGTATTGTAGTCATTTGTTATGGCATCACCCGTAATTGAGGAGATTATTGCCATATGTTCTTTTGCCCTGGAAAATATGACATTTAACCTCTTTTCCCCGCCTGTTTTGTTAATGGGGCCAAAATTCATACGCATTTTTCCAGATACATTTGGGCCATAACAAACAGATACAATGATTATATCGCGCTCATCACCTTGAACATTTTCTAGGTTCTTGATAAACAGGCCATTATATTCCCCATCATCTACCCTGCCTTGTTCTTGAGCAAATTGCGCGGCAAAGACATCATCTTTCTCGGCTAATTCATTTATAACCAATTCTATCTGAAATTGCTGGGCTTCTGAAAAAGCGACGACACCAATCGTCTTGCCAGTATTTTTGGATAATAACTCTTTTATCATTTTTGCTATATATATTGCTTCAACCTCATTGGATCTGGCCGTATAAATTGCATTTGGCAAATGATGAAAACTAAGACCACGGTCAAGAATATCCTCTATCGCAGGTTTTGCATTCGCAGGATCCTCGATTTCAATCTTTCTACTACTATATAATGGTGCCGATGAAGGGATGGTCAGCAAATCGTTATCGTAGAAGGATGCATTGGAGAAAGCGATCAAGGATTCTTGACGTGAGCGATAATGCCATTTTAACATTGTGCCTGGAATTTTTTCGCCAGCAAGTGTTAAGAGACTATCCTGATTAAGTTCGAAATCTAAATCAACATCATCAAAATCCTCGTCCTGACTGGATGAATTAAAGTAATTACTTGGTGGCAACTGTTTATCATCACCAACGATAATAGATTGGGGAGCACGAACAAAGGATGGCAATGCTTCTTCTACTGGAATTTGTGAAGCTTCATCAAAAATCACTACGTCGAAACAGTTCTCCTCCAAAGGTAGAACATCTGCGACTGAAAGTGGGCTCATCAACCATATGGGTTTCATTGTTGAAAGAATTCTTCCAGCATTATCCTTAAACAATTCTCTTGGTGATTTATAAGAACGGGATTTTCCAAATTCATGTTCAAGCGTGCGCCTGCCTTTTAATATTTCTTCTCTGCGCATACTTTCATGTTTAGACAAACTGCTTGCTGAGCGATTTGATAAAACGAGATCATTCCTAAATTGATTGATTTGTTTTCCAACTAAAAGCTGAACATTAAGAGAATACAATTCTTGTTTCGCTTTGTTGATTTTTTCGCGCGAAAGTTCCAAACTTTGGGCATCTACTGAAATAAGACCAGGGTATGAAACAAATGACTTTCTCAAATTGGCGCGTATTAGCTCAAGCTCAATAGCCGCCAAATCGGGTTTATTCAGCACTGACAAGGACCAAATTGAAGTTGGTGCATTTGCAATTAGTTTCAAAGAAGGCTGTAAAGTTCGTATTCTGGCGATAGACGACAAAACCGCTTCCATATCTGCAAGCAAAGATGAAATTTTTGTACCCTTGGGGGTAACAAAGAACGCTTCCGTAGTTTCAAGAATGCTTTTCAAGTTTTGAGCGAACTCCGCCTGTGTCAAAAAGCTTTTGCCTTGTTCGTAACCAGCGACCATCGCACCGTTAATACGTTCTTTGATGTGAACATCTTCAAAAGTTTGATGAACATTAACTTCTTGTATAATGGCTTGAACCTCTTGAGGGTCATCAAACCCGTATTTTTCCCTAAATGCCAATTGAGCTGCGCGATATGCTTCATCATTTTTGATATGTTCCAAAAGATAGGTAAGCTTTTGGGTTACTGATTGATTGGTTTTGTCAGTTCTTGACTGCACAATGGATTTCACTTGTTTCCAGTCAGATGAGAACACAGAGAAAAACCCACCCTCTTTCATTTGTGCAGTTAAAAGTGCTGCCTCAGCTTCTTGTTTTTCTAGTGGTAATGTCCAGAATTTTGCCTCTTGCGCTGACTTGGTGGCTTTGGAGGCAAGCTGTGACAATGCAAAACTGTCTTTTTGAAAGCCACCAAAGCTTTCCCCTCTCATATCTAGTAAACCAAGCGCATTCTTATAAATCAACGGAGCTAAAAGTTTGAAAAACTGAGATTCTTGTACCAGTTTTTCCAGTGTCAGCTTATCTTGATCAGCATCGCCCAAATCCAATTTTGAGAGGATTTTCTTCAGGTTTTCGCTAGCAGGCCCCAGTTTTTGAGTTAGTAATTCGCACAGGTCTTCATTTTGCCATAATGATTGCAGCAATCTACTTTCTGCATAAGCCTCCATTCCATTCGTGCTATAGACACGTTGTATTGCCAATATGGCTTGCTCGACAGCGTCTTTATGCGAATTCCATTCCTTGATAGACGGCAAAGTTCTGTTTGATCTACCTTCATTTAAAGTATCCAGATTTTGGCAGTTATCCAACACATTCCAATTGCCTCTTGAAACAAGTGCGCTAGTCAATAATTCATGCATTGCAGGATCATCATCATGCAACTTGGACACCATAGCTTTAGTTAATGTCCTTAGACTATTTTGTGCTTGAATGATCTGATTGAGCACCTCAGATTTTTCTTTTTCAAGCCTGTCGATGCCTTTAGAAGGTGCGAGTTCGCTCCAATTGTTATAAAGACGGTTAAGCTCTCCAATAAATTCAGCCCTATTTCCTCTGCTATCGTGAAAGGCTGCTGTTAGGTCACCAAGCCCAGATGATGATAATCTGTTGCTAACAACATCAAGTGCGGCTCTTTTTTGACAAACAAAGAGAACACTTTTTCCTTGGCCAACATAGTCCGCGATAAGATTGGTTATTGTTTGAGATTTTCCAGTTCCTGGCGGGCCTTGAATCACCAGGCTTTTTCCTTGACGCGCATTTGCAATGGCTTGGTCTTGTGATTGATCTGCCTCAATCACTTTAAATAAATCAAGTGGACCCAGTGCGCTATCTTGTTTTAAAGCGCGCGGTTTACTATCGAATAATGTATTAAATGTCTCACCCAGAATACTTTTATCAGTTACGAGATCATCAAAGTCACGCACCAGTGACATTTTACGATAATTAAAATTGCCAAGCACAACTGAACACGTGTTAAAGCTCCAATCATACCTGCTTTCTGATTGCTCTACTTCCTGAGCGAAAACCTTGCTTTTTTCTGTCGTTGTATTACCATTTGCGCTGGTTAAGTTGAAGTAGCGTGGTAATGGTCGGCCGGTCATATTACGGTAAGGTGCCTCAGCCATGCGCACATGGGTACGAAACATTTGTATACCAGCAGGCTTAAATGAGGCACGATCATATGAATAATCCAGTTTTTCTATATTGCCTGCGCGAGTGCTTATGTTTTTTCGGCGCTTGTTAAATTGATCTAACCGCCGCTTTACAGTTGTATGTAGCAAACGTCTTTTGGGCTTATCATCAAATGCAAACGCGATACCAGGTTCACTTGACAAAATCTGTGTTTTCAATAACTCATATAAATCCTGCAAAGCATTTAGCTCACCAAGATCAACTCGGTTTGGAAGTTTAATGCCGTAGAGTTGCTCTAATACATAAGCGAGTACGGGATTAATCTCCGCCTCGCTACTCTCGAGTGATAATGTAAACGCATCCCTTAAACCTTTACGCCGTTTCAAGGTTGCGGGCATTAAAAGTAGTGGGGAGGTAATCGGTTGATCTGGCGCATTCTTCAGATCAAACCAATGCAGCATTACGGGAATTAATCTTAGAGGTGAAAAACCAAACTCTCTCTCATCTCTTGATGCATCAATACGCAGCTTTGACAAAACGGTAGGTGCAAACAACATTTCTTCAAATCGAAGATAATCGCCGAGAACTAATTCCTCTCCATTGAACAACTTTTTCGTCGGCTTGGCAGTTGCCGTGAACAGATCATCAGGCTTAAGAAGATCGGGGTTTATTACCAAAGGTACTGATGTTTCAGTAAGATTTAATTCGCCTGCAATTGGTTTGTGATAAACTAAACGATTGCGTCTGGTTGTGTCATAAAGACGGGAGCGAAGACGTTTAATAATTATTGTATTTCTGTCTTCCGATTTGCCTACAACAGCATCCAACTTTTCTTCAAAGTGCGAGCCTATGCGCCGGTGGTTTTCCAGAGCATCACAAATGGAAGCAAGATCTTGTGCTCTATCGTAACGTTCAAGAGCCGTCATGCGCTCAATAGCGCGGGACAAAACAGGATGTAGACGTCCATTTAAACGTTGAATGTCTTTACGGTTGCGAACAAAACTTTCCAGCTGTTCCCTATCAGAAAAATCAAGACCGGTTGCCAGGGAAGCTAAAACAAGCCCCAGACCAAATATATCTGTCAGTGGGTCGTGGTGACCATTTTCCACTTCCCATAAACGATAAGAAGTAAGGTAACGCGGTGTATTTTTTTCAATCGTTTCAGCAACATTGAGGTCCTTTATTTCTGTAGGAGCAGCCTCATCACTTACCATTGTGATTTCATCGACAAACTTAAAAGCAGTCCTTGGCTTCGGCTTTCTTGATAAAACCTCTTTATTGATTTTGGGCTCTAAGCGATTTGAATTCTGGTAATATAAAATACCTTCTTGCACTTGAATTTTTTGCAGATCATTTAAAGGAACAACTTGCCCACTTGCATGACACTCAACACTTTGCCGCATTAAAGGAAGAACTGCCATGATTACATCTTCAGTTCCAACCGTTCTGGCTTCATTGAATTCTTCAAGTAGATCACGAAACAAATTTGTTTTAAATTCTGTTGTTTCAGGTTCTTGAAAGGCATGTGTGTTCATTTAGAAGCCTTCTCATCTATCTCAGGTCTTGAAACGTTGAGTTGCTTGGCTATGGTCTTGCGTATTTTTTCGAGTTTTGCTTTTTCAATAGTTAGGTCTTTAATGGCAATCTCATCAAATTCGTCTTTCATGCCAAACTTCTCTGACAATCTGATAACTTCTATCAAAACAAGATCATCTTGATTTGGGTCACAAAATGCAAAGTCTGACATAACATAACCCATATAACTTTTTGCGCTTCTTGATAAAGTGGAAATGGCCTCGCACAAGTCTGGTACTGGATTGAGTGTACCCGGTTCATCACGTGGGTAATTTAACTTAAAGTCTCTTTTTTTCTCATTTATGTCAAAGTCAGGGAAATACTCTCTTGCATGAATTTCCAGTGCCTCAACACCTGAAAATTGAGGCTTCAACAAATGTTCGATTAACCCGCGTGTTATATCTGATAGGTAGCTTTGTTGCAGTAAATCGAGATTATGAACATTGGGATTGCCCTCAATAAGCTGTTTGAGCTTTTCAGGAGCTGACTGATTGTCTTCAAGCCAGTCCCTCATTGCCAAAGCCCTTATAAAAAGCTCTGGATGTGTGTTTTGCCCTGCCCCTTCATATGCTTCATCTTTCAGGGATAAAGCCATAGCTTCTTCTGCTTGCTCCAGATAGGCCCTTGAAGATATGTTACTGATTCCGGCCCCTATTTTTACCAATAGTGATAATGGCGCCTCAATATCCTTGCAGACATGAAGTGCCACACGGTCCGCAAATATTTCTTGATAAAGTTGCGATAGCCATAATGAACGTTTATGCGCATTTTCGCCCCCTTCATTACAAACCCAGGTGAGCAATCTATCCGCTATAAAAAGGTCGCCCTTATTGAGTGACTTAAAAAGGAAGTGCGCCATCTCATGCGCTAATAGTGCTCTTAATTCTTCAGGAGACAAGAACTCAGTAATGTTTGCCCCAAAGAAAATGGCAACTTCTGATTTCATCGCAATCAGCATGGCATTACGCTGTCCGTTGTTATCACCTTGGTAGAGAACAATTTTATTTTCAATGCCAAGTATTTCAGCAACTTCATCTGCCAGATTATAAATATCGGAATGTGTTTCACGATCTAATCGAACAGCATTTTTGAGCAAATAGAGACGTGCATCATTATCAGCACTTTCTTCAATCTCATCAGATGCAAACCATTCCCATAAACCGTCTTCATGAGATTTGAGGCATTTGGTTAATGAAATATGATATAGAATTGCCTCGATTGCCAGTTTTTCACATGTTTGATTCCTATGAATTTCTGTCATCGATTTTGTCTTGATCTTGGCCTTAAGCAATTATTGCCCATCCGGTCATCTTTGGTCAGCATCTCTATAACAGCTGTTATATGACGCACATCCGAGTCTATGCCAACGGGAACAGAGTTTGCTGATGCAATGGTAGAATCACTCAATCTATACTCATAATCATGATCACTTGCTTCATTGCAAATTGTATGCTTGTGTGGGCATACAAGATAGCTGTCGTTGGCTCCGCGAACGATAATATGTTGTTCTTTAACATCAATTCTTACCTTACCTTCAGACTTTCCCTTCCAGTTTTTTGTTGCACCTTGAGCCACCATATCTGTAGCAAAGGCATTTAAGATTTTAACTTTTTCTTCTGCTAGCGGCTTCCAAATGCGTGTTGAGGGTGCTATGAAAGGGCGCGTCGAGAACCGTAGGTCGCCTTCAACTGGTAGATTTGTTTCGTATTGGTGTGATGCGAGTTGATAAGAGTGAAAAACGATTTCTGATAATGTTCGATCATCCAGCTCGGATGGATCAAGTTCTGTCTTTTTCTTTAATCCTGATGCGGTTGGAATTGCACCAAGTTCACCACGATAAATATTGATACTGTCAATCTTGCGACCATCCCAATTGGGATAATTTTGTTGTTTGATCAGCGTGCTAACATGAATTAATTCGATATAAAGCCGTGTCGCTGGTTCATACCAAAATGCATTTCCCTTACCAGATTTACTAATTGATTTTTTTACATTCCATCCAATTGCCTTACCGAACTTGTCAAAAGGTAGCTCACGATAATACCGTGACTCTTTCTGATGTTGTCCAATAATCATTTCCAAAGCTGGCTTAAATTTTTCTCTCGTAACACGTAAGCGAAATGCTTGGGTAAAGGACTGGAAAATATTCTTTTCTACAAGATAATTCTGCCACGATAGCGCAACATTTTCTTCGTCGTCAACAGGGTGCCAAAGACGAATATCCATGCCTTCGATCATAACTTTGTTCCCCGCAACATCAACAAATCCAGCATCTTCGGGAATAAAGTTTATTCTTTCGCCTTTTTCATCATTTACTGCGGTCCAAATTAAACGGCTTGAGATACCACCACGTGTTCCGTGTTTAAGATATCGCTCTTCCCATTCTTTATGGGGCAAGTTATTTGTTTGAAGGAACAAACATTGCATCCAAAGAATTTGTTCTCTTAGGTGGTTTTCAATTTGGGTAACAAGTTTTTTTGCCTGACGTATGCCAAGGCTGTCTGCATCTTTCATTTCCTTGTTTGGAAGTTTGGAAGGCGCTCCATCAGGCAACTCCCATGAAAGAACAACTCTGTCTGGTGCCTTAAAGCTATATAGCGCTGCGCCCAGTTTTAGAGCTTCCCGTCGATCTTCTGGCCATAACTGCCAATCCTGAAATTTAATTTCTTCAGCCTGCAGGGGGTCATCTGCATTGGCAATGGAAATTTCTGCAAGGTAATCTGAAGCCTGTTGGCGGGCAGACGGAAATGAACATCTTTGGGATATTCTAGTTAAGGATTTAGCAGCTTCACTTCCTGATATCCTAGCAATTGCAAACAATGCTGCATTACCAAGTCTTTGATTACTCATGCCTTGGCCTGCAATATTCTCAAAGCCTGTATTTGCAATCTCTTCCAAAGTAGGAATCATGAAATTGGATAGACAGCTCGCCGCATAGGTGAAACTGACGGTCCCGTCACTATCCACAAGATGAATGTTGGAAGCTTTGCTTAAAAGTGTTTCCAAAATTGCTTCATTTGATGGATCGATAGCATTTTCAACACGTTTCAGCCAAGCATTCGAAGGCTTGCCACTTGCTTGCAGGGGCTGCATTGCAAAATGCAAACGAGAGAGGTTTTCTCTTTCATGTGGTGAAAGTGCTGTGATTATCTCGTTAAGACCGATAATGCCTTGAGTTATATTAAGGTTGCCCAGAGTCCTCGTATACCGTAAATATTTTTCCCCACTAAAACTCTCACATATGGTTTGGAAGTCATCTGGGTTAGTTATATTCTCCTCTGCCAGTTCTCTTGAGATTTCCTGCTGATATCTTTCAGCAAGCGCTTCGATTTGCTGAATTTGCACATCAACATCAATGTTCATATAGAGACTGGATATTACGGCAGTACGCCATGCAGGCGCATTCAAATAGTTTGGTGTTAGTTGGTAAGGTTGATTCGAATTCTTTTTACCAAAAACGCCTGAAAATCTCTGTATTAAACCTTGTTTTTGTCCTGCTTGATAGCCTGGAGGTTGCGTGTTTGTATTACTGGATTTTGAGACTTCTTCTAACAAACTTGATTCAATTTTTGCTTTGAAGGCCTCTATATCCTCATCACCGCTATCAAAGCCAGCTGCTTTGAGAATTGTATCTTTCTTTTTTTCTTCAAGGGCTGACGATTGATTTACAATCTGGCGTACTTCCAGATTATGTTGAGGTAGGCTGCTACCAAGTGATTTCCAGAACACACCGCCGATACGATCATTACAAGTAAATAGCTTGATTTCACGTGCGGAAAGCAGTTTTAAAAGTTCAAGTGCTTCCCCAGGTTGGAAGACAAGTTTCTTCTTGCAAAATGTTTGAAAGCAATTTGTTATCGTTGAGGTGAGAGTAGCAAAATTACCTCCCAAAACAAGCTCATAGCCCATTGATGGCTGATTTTTACATATTTCCAGTGAATTCATTATCAATCTAAGTTGAACCAGCGAATAAAACACATCACCTTTTAGGCTTGGATCCTGAGTCGCAAGATCATTCATCAATAGTTTGATATTGATTTGTTGATTATTTTCCTGGTTTTCAAATTTGGGCATGCACAGCCGGTAGATTGGTAAAAAATCTTTATGGCAAGCTGCTTCTAGCGTCTGACAATCGCGATCAGCTGCCACTTTTTCCTGTGCCAATATCCGAGTTAATTTGTGTGAACCAGGAGGATTGCCAAGTGCCGAATAGGCCTTCACAATTGCTTGAAAATGTACAGGACGGCGGTATCCAACCTTAAAGAATGTATCAATTGCTTGATTTCCACTTAAATCGGCCAATAGCATTTTACTAGTGCTACTTGGCTGTCGATGCTTTTGAATAGTAGCATCAACTAGCTTCTCAAACCTTTGGTTAGAGCCAAAGCATTCCGGTATTTTTCTATATAGATTGGCTAAAATTTCAATATCATAATCAAATTCTTGATGATCAATCATTTGCGTGATTAATTCGTTAGCGCGATTTCCATGCTCATGAAACGGTTTTTGTTCCTTGTAATGTAAGGCAGCAAATACCTCTCTCATTTTACAAACAGTTAGAAGCAGCTCTGCACGCAATCCAGATGGGCGCTCCAGCAAAGTTGCTAACCACGGCTTAAGCTCTTCCTGCGCAGCATTTGATCTTTCTTCACGTGTAAGATTTTCAGGACGCTGTGCGTTCAAAAAATACTGCAAACCTTCGTCACTTGTTAGAAAAGGGTTGCTTGATAAAGGCACTTGAGGCACCGAAGTTGTGTCAATTTTTGTGCTTCCAGATGAATTTGACTGCTGCCCAATCCCCACAGAATTATTACTTCGCTTCCCAAATATAGTTCCCATGGTTACCCTTCAATAGTTGCGGGAGTATTATGAGAAAATAATAATAAGAATTTCTAAATATATTACCATTTGGAAGTTATTCTCTATCGCAATAGGTTCTCATCTTTAATATGGTGGGATTTATGGTGGGATTTAATGCATAGTCGGACCACGCCTGCTATAATGTGCATGGTTTTGACAGAAAAGCGTTTTGGTATTGTGCATGTGGATTTTGAAACATTAAAGCGCACTCCAAAATCCAGCTATCACGCAATCGCAAAAGCGTTGCTGAAAGCTGGATAATGAAATATTTCAACAACTGCCCCCTCAATAACAGGGCCGGCAAATAAGCAGTCAAGCGTTTCAATTCCACCGTGAGAAGGCTCAGGTAAACCGGATAGAGAGTCAGGCTAATAATATCCAATTTTGCCGTAATCGCGTTCAAATGCAAAAAAATGGTACAATTTTCCGGAAATCACTTGCATTCAATAATCAAACCCGCAACGTTCCGTGAACTGCAAATGACGAAATGGAGTTGGCGGGCGTGGATAAAAAACAAAAACTTGAAAATGATTCAAAAGCGGAAAAAAAAGAAGCGCAAAGGCAAATGGCCCTCAGGTTTCATGAATTTCCAAAACCGGGAAAACTGGAAATCCGGGCAACCAAGCCTCTTGCAAATCAGCGCGATTTATCGCTTGCGTATTCGCCCGGGGTGGCCGAAGCCTGCCTCGAAATTGAAAAAGAACCTGTCACAGCAGCAAAATACACCTCCAGGGGGAACCTTGTGGCAGTTGTATCCAATGGTTCGGCAGCGCTGGGATTGGGAAATATTGGTGCACTTGCCTGCAAGCCAATCATGGAAGGCAAGGCTGTATTGTTCAAGAAATTCGCAAATATTGATTGCTTTGATATTGAGGTTGATGAGAGTGACCCGGAAAAACTCGCAGATATTGTTGCAGCTCTTGAGCCGACCTTCGGCGCGGTTAATCTGGAAGACATCAAGGCTCCTGACTGTTTCATAGTTGAAAAACGCTGTCAGGAAAAAATGAATATTCCGGTATTCCATGACGATCAGCACGGTACTGCGATTGTTGTCGGCGCAGCTGCGACAAATGCGTTGCATGTTGTTGGCAAGAAATTCGAGGATATCAAAATAGTTACCGCAGGTGGCGGTGCTGCCGGAATAGCGTGCCTGAATGTTCTTATGAGCCTTGGTGTAAAACGCGAAAACATTAACATGGTCGATAGCGGAGGCCTTGTCCATAAAGGGCGCAATGATTTGACTGCTGAGAAAGCAGAATTCGCGGTAGATCAGCTGCCGGACAATCAGGATGATATTTACGACAATGCCGACATGTTCCTTGGATTATCGGGTCCGGGTGTCTTGACCAGGGAGATGGTTGCCAGAATGGTGGACCAGCCAATAATCTTTGCTCTTGCCAATCCGGTCCCTGAAATTATGCCGGAAGAGGCGCGGATGGTGGCGCCGAATGCGATTGTCGCGACAGGCAGGTCGGACTATCCCAACCAGGTCAATAATGTGTTGTGTTTTCCGTTTATTTTTCGCGGAGCTCTGGACGTTGGCGCGACAGAAATTAATGCTGAGATGAAGATCGCCTGTGTCAACGCCATCGCCAATCTGGCTCGCAAATCGTCCGCGGCGGAAACAGCTGCAGTTTATGAAAACGAGAAACTGGTTTTTGGGCCGGATTATCTGATTCCCAAACCCTTTGATCCGCGCCTGTTGGCAGAAGTGGCTGTTGAGGTGGCCAAAGCTGCGATGAAAACGGGTGTTGCTACCAGACCGTTAGAAGATGCCGGTGCATATCGCGAAAAACTGGATAACTCAGTATATAAATCCGGCATGGTGATGCGCAAGGTATTTGAGGCTGCCAAAGTTTCTGAGCGGCGCATTATTTTCGCGGAAGGCGAAAGTGAGCGCGTATTGCGTGCCTCGCTGAATATGCTCGAAGAAACAATTGATAAACCGATACTGATCGGTCGCCCTGAAGTGGTTGAATCGCGATGCGAAGAATATGGTCTGCCCATCCGACCCGGTCGTGATTTTGAACTGATAAATCCAAACAAGGATGACCGATTTCATTTATATTGGGGAAGCTATCATAAATTGATGGAACGCCGTGGTATAACTCCCGCATTGGCAAAAGCTATTTTGCGGACAAACACCACAGCCATTGCTGCGATTGCGGTTCATCGAAGGGACGCTGATTCAATGATCTGCGGTACATTCGGTCAATATCTTTGGCACCTGAATTATGTAGAACAGGTATTGGGTCGAGACGGATTAAGGCCGATTGGGGCTTTATCCATGATGATTTTGGAAAGTCGTTCGATATTTATTTCTGATACCCATGTCAATCCCGAGCCATCTGGCGAACAATTGGCAGAAATTGTTATTGGAACCGCCCGCCACATGAAACGCTTTGGTCTTGAACCCAAAATTGCCCTCTGCAGTCATTCGCAATTTGGCAATCTTGATATTTCGTCCGGTCGTCGTATGCGCGCGGCATTGCAGATTTTGGACGATTTGAATGTTGATTTCCAGTATGAAGGTGAAATGCATTCCGATGCGGCGCTGGATCCCGAACTGCGTCAGCGCAATTTTCCAAATTCCCGCCTGAAAGGTTCCGCAAATGCTCTGATATTTGCGAATGCTGATGCTGCCAGCGGGGTTCGAAATACATTAAAAAAACTGGCTAATGCGCTCGAGGTCGGGCCAATCCTCATGGGCATGGGTAACAAGGCACATGTGGTTACACCTTCGATTACTGCCAGGGGATTATTGAATATCGCAGCGCTTGCCGGCAGCTCAGTACAACAATACAGCTGATCAGGAAATTGATCTGATACGTTTTGGGCACAATTATTGACGCAAATAAGATTGACTGGATGCGCCGAATAATGTGTTGGTATCTGACTATCTTGCCAACCAGTGGTATGCCATCGCAAGATAATCAACACCTTTAAATATTTTAAGCCTGAAATGGAACAAGTATGACTGTTAAAACCGATATCGATATTGCTCGTGAAGCGAACAAAATGCCAATTCAGAAAATTGGTGCCAAACTGGGTATTCCCTCGGAAGAATTGGTACCCTATGGCCATGACAAGGCGAAAGTATCAGCGGATTTTATCCAGGCCCAGACTGGAAAGAATGACGGCAAATTGATACTGGTTACCGCCATTAGCCCGACACCGGCTGGAGAAGGTAAAACGACAACTACGGTAGGACTTGGCGACGGCCTGAATGCGATCGGCAAGAAGGCCGCCATCTGTATTCGTGAGGCCTCGTTGGGTCCCTGTTTTGGCATGAAAGGCGGTGCTGCGGGTGGCGGCTACGCCCAGGTTGTCCCGATGGAAGACATGAATTTGCATTTTACCGGTGATTTCCATGCGATTACCTCAGCTCACAATTTGTTGTCAGCGATGATTGATAACCATATCTATTGGGGCAACAAGCTTGACATAGACAGTCGCCGCGTGACCTGGAAGCGGGTTTTGGACATGAATGACCGGGCACTTCGCGAAATTACGGCCAGCCTTGGTGGAGTAACAAATGGATTTCCCCGGGAAGCGGGCTTTGACATTACCGTTGCTTCAGAGGTTATGGCCATTTTGTGTCTCTCCAATGATCTGGAAGATCTGCAAAACCGTCTGGGTAATATTATTGTCGCTTATCGTCGTGATCGCTCCCCGGTCTATTGCCGAGATCTGCAAGCAGACGGAGCCATGACCGTGTTGCTCAAGGATGCCATGCAGCCCAACCTTGTGCAGACACTTGAAAATAACCCTGCTTTTGTTCATGGTGGCCCCTTTGCCAATATCGCACACGGTTGCAATTCGGTGGTATCAACCAAAACAGCTCTGAAACTGGCGGATTACGTTGTCACGGAAGCTGGATTTGGCGCGGATCTTGGTGCTGAAAAATTTCTGAACATCAAATGCCGAAAGGCGGGAATTGCACCCGATGCTATTGTGATTGTTGCTACAATCAGAGCATTGAAAATGAATGGTGGCGTGGCCAAAGCTGATCTGGGCGCTGAAAATGCAAGCGCAGTATTGGAAGGCTGTGCGAATTTGGGACGCCATATCGAGAATATCAAGCAATTTGGTGTTCCGGCAATTGTTGCCATCAACCATTTTACCGGAGACACAGAAGCTGAAATCGAGACTGTTAGAAAATATGTCGCGGCTCAGGGAGCAGAAGCTGTTATCTGCAAACACTGGGCTGATGGCTCAAAGGGAACGATTGATTTGGCAAACAAAGTTGTCGATACCATTGAAAATGGTGCCGCACAATTTGCCCCGCTATATCCGGATGAAATGCCTCTGTTTGAGAAAATTGAAACGGTCGCAAAGCGCATTTATCGTGCTGATGAAGTGCTGGCGGACAAAAAAATTCGTGACCAGCTGAAAAGTTGGGAGGGCGCAGGCTATGGCGATTTGCCGGTTTGCATGGCCAAAACCCAGTATTCATTCAGTACTGACCCCGAACTTCGCGGCGCACCCAACGGCCATAGTGTCCCGATAAGAGAGGTTCGATTGTCCGCAGGTGCAGGGTTTGTTGTGGTTGTATGCGGGCAGATCATGACAATGCCAGGGCTTCCCAGAGTACCAAGTGCGGAGGCAATTCATCTGGATGATAATGGTGACATTCAAGGGCTGTTCTAAAGTTTTTTGACAATTAGCGTGTCGCTGTGATCGTTGCAACAAGATTGATGTTGGCAATAAGACTTGCATAGATATTGCCGCATAAGGTTGCAATTCATCAAAAACCCTTGATCTTGGGGAGCTAATTTTTACGTAAATGCTGCCAGTGATGCATAGTTTCATCAAATGCAGTAGATCATGTCCCTGCAAATTAGCTCACACAACAAAATTGTAAGTACGCTCTACTACCCAAAACATCGCAAGGCTTCCAATCA
>JAAEMP010000426.1 GCA_024225445.1 Hyphomicrobiales bacterium
CTATTTAAAACTAATTAATAATTCAATGTTATTCTTAAACGAGCAGAATTCATAATAATAAGATCAATAATTACAGGATTAGGAGAAATTGAAGGTAGTAAAAAATGAATTAAAAATAATAAAGAAATATATAGTAAAAGGTAATAATACATGCAAAGATAATTCAGGATAATAAGAAATAAAAGATAAAAATGGATAAGATAAAATTAAGAATAATAATTAGACGATTAATAAATAGTTCTAAGTAAATCTATAGTCAAATATAATTAAATAAATACTAAATAATATAAAATCTAAAAACTAAAATATTAAATTACTTTGATTATTCCTCTAATATTTCTATTTAAAACTAATTAATAAACTTAAATAATATACAGTAAAAGATAAAATAATGAATAGTATTGATAGAGTTGAAATTATAATTATTAAGACAAGAGAAAACATTAAATTTATTAAATAAAAGGGATATATAATACTATAGTTAATTATAGAAAATAGAAAAAAGAATATAGGAAAGGATTGAAAACCAAAATAAAAATGTAATTTAGGTATTATTAATTGAGTTATAATAAGATTACATCCGTTAATTATAGAAGAAATAATACCATATCAA
>JAAEMP010000427.1 GCA_024225445.1 Hyphomicrobiales bacterium
GAGGCTTTCATGTTTATATTGAATCGTTTGACCGGTTTTTGGCGTTTGCTGGCAAGGCAGGTTTTGCGCCGTGGTCTGGGTGACCACAAGCGAAACATAACGCAGTCCAGCGAGCTCCAAAACCGGCCTTTCAGGTGGGCCAGATCAGCCCATCTGCGACGTTGCGGCACTTGCCCGATCAACCAGATCGCGCTGCGCACCGCGCCTTGCATACTGGGCTGATCTTGCTCCATCAAACGGTTCAATATAAACATGAAAGCCTCTAGAGGCTACCACACTTACAGGAGATCAGTAGATGTCTCCAGGGAGGTGTCGTGAGCCAGGCCCTATAAGAAACCTCAGATTGACATTTAACCGGTTTATAGACCACCACCACAGCAATCTAGCGGCTATCCACTAGGGCGTAGACTCATAAACACGTAGCCATAACCTTGTTGCAGCCAGTTTGATCATCGCAAGGAAGTTAGCAGCCAGTTTTTCATACCGGGCGAAGGGGGCAACGCTTTAGGCTCCTGGCAGAAATTAACTGCGTAAAAATGTGATTAGGCTGGTTGACGTTCACGGCCCTTACCAGTCATTGGAGCAGGGCTGCGGTTTTGCCAGCAGTGTTGAAGGTTTGTGGCTGCTGGATGCTTGTCATCCAGCGGCGATAAACCTTCAACAGAGTGTGAATTCGCTGCAGTTACGCCAATGACTGCTTAGGCAGTTTCTCGTCAGTCGCGAAAAACACCGATGGCGGGACGCTGAGGGCAAAGACGCCACCCGCTCCGCCCGACGTCCTAGTGCCCCATGCCCGCTTCAGTCACATCCTGCATCTGATCCTGTCTTGGTCAAATCCACGCCGCGAAAGATCAGCCACAACGCCAACGCCATTTCATTGATCCAGATGGGCAGTGAAAGGATGGTATCAGTGGTCGAGCCAAAATCGATCTGGCCGAGCAGGATGAGAAGACCCGACACGAGCAGCATTAGCCCGCCGACAAGCCCCCAAATAGACAATACTGCGGGAACAAGACGAAACCGAAAGAGGGCTGGATAAAGGATCAGTGTGCTTACGCTGAACACCATCAGGAGCAGACCGAATGCCAGGTCATGGAACTCGATGGCAAATGCACCGCTGTCAGATGTCAGCAACAGTACCAAGCCGATGGTCGCGGCAACGCCGATGCTCGCTTCAATGGCCCGAAGGGTGAGATAGGCCGGGGCCAGAACCCGTGCGCAATTCCAGAGAATTGGAAAAAACGCGACCGCGATCCCGGCACTTGCAAGCGCGTTCACGATTTCAAGCAATACGCCCAGAACGAACAGGGTCCTGTGCTCTATGACAAATTCTTGGACATTCGGTGTTGCCACCATCGGCGCAATGATCATCTGGCTTGCCATCGTAGCTGCTGTCGCAGTGATGAAAAGAACTCCCGCAACCATTGTCTCGATCCGGTATTTGCTCATTGTCCTAACCCCCAGATCCCGCGTTGCACAGCCGAAAACTCAGGATCAGGATACACTTGGCAAGCGGAATGAAATTGAATTACGTCAATCATTGCATCCCACCAATGAGCCAAGTTAAATCATGCTGCGCCATGCAACTGGACATAGAAACATCTCGCAAATCCGGCTCCGGAGCTTTTGTCACGTTCTTGATCAATCGCTCAGAAGCCGGTGTTCTCGCAGCTTACGACATCGGTCAAAATGGGCTCCAAGCCGACCTTGCATCCAACCAAAGATTACACCCGGTGGTTGAGAGTGTCCAGTGTGCAAGGCGCAAAATCGGTCGTTATCGCTGCATTCTCCTCTCTCGCGAATTTCTGTGGTTTTCATTGCCGCAAAAACCCCTAGCAAAACCTTGCGGGTTTTGCAGCGTATTTGCTACACTTGAATGATGATATTTGACTACGCCCGCGTTTCATCCCAAGATTAAAATCTTGATGCTCAATTTGACGTCCCGAAAGCGGATGACGATAAGATTTCCGACCCTGTAATTGTTGCTCAACTCAACAGTTAGAACCCTGTCATATTTGATAATCATAGCCCGGTTATTCAAAGTCAGCGTCGATACGGTGAGGCGGGTATAGCGAGGCAAAAAATGGCCGGACATGGAATGATTACACAATAATCGTTTTCTGAATTAAAGTATCCCTGGCAAGCCAAACCTACCAATGCAGCTGGAACATAGCTGCATTGCATTGATCATTGTAACAAAAAATTGTGTTTTAATTCGCGTACACTTACATTAGAAGGTGCCTAACCGGCCAAGACGGTGTTACCGCCCCCGACCTCTTTTTTTAAATTTTTACGTTGCAGAGTGGTTCTGCTCGAGAGCGCTTATGGCCGAACAAAAACATGAATATTCATCAGCGTTTCTGAATTCACTGATGGCTGTTTTACCATTTCTGGCCTGGTTGCCCAGGGTCAATGCCCAGTCTCTTCGTTCGGATATATTTGCCGGAATTACCGGCGCGGTGATTGTTTTGCCGCAAGGGGTTGCTTTTGCATTTATCGCCGGACTTCCTCCCCAATACGGGTTATATACCGCAATGGTGACACCGGTGATTGCCGCGTTGTTTGGCTCTTCACGCCATTTGATATCGGGTCCAACCACGGCAATTTCCATCGTGGTTTTTTCTACGATTTCCGGCCATGCGCAACCTGGAACGCCGGAATTCGTTTCCCTGGCTTTGACATTGACACTCCTGGCAGGGGTTTACCAGCTTGCTTTTGGCCTGGCTCGGTTGGGTATACTGGTAAATTTCGTTTCCCACACGGTGATCATCGGATTTACTGCCGGTGCCGCGATTTTGATTGCCACCAGTCAGATGAAAAATATTCTGGGTATCGATATCCCAAAAGGAGAATCCTTTCTGCATACCTGGGTCAATATCTGGAATGAAATGGGCGCTGCAAACCCGGTCGTACTTGCCATTGCTGCAGTCACCTTGCTGACGGCCTTATTGATCAAAAGATTTGCCAAAAACCTGCCGAACCTGCTGATCGCACTGATTGTCGGAAGTGGTTTTGCCTGGATACTGAACGATGGCAATGTCGGCATTAATCTGGTCGGTGAGATCCCAGGCAATTTGCCACCATTTTCCATTCCTGATTTGTCACTTGCCACCATTCGCGAAATTGCTCCCGATGCATTTGCAATTGCCTTGCTCGGATTAATAGAGGCGGTGTCCATTTCGCGTGCCATTGCCTCCAAATCCCATCAGCGCATTGATGGCAATCAGGAATTTGTTGGCCAGGGTTTATCCAATATTGTTGGCAGCTTCTTTTCTTGTTATGCCGGTTCTGGCTCGTTTACACGCTCCGGAATCAATTATGATGCTGGTGCGGTTACGCCACTGTCAGCAATATTTTCTGCCATTTTTCTGGCTCTGATAGTGCTACTGGTTTCCCCGCTTACCGCTTATTTGCCGATTGCAGCAATGGGCGGTGTAATTATCATGGTGGCTTACAATCTGATTGATCGCAACCAGATCAAGCACGTGGTTGAGTCCGATGGATCAGAAGCAATAATTCTGGTAGCGACTTTTCTCGCAACTTTATTTCTCGAACTTGAGTTTGCGATTTATCTGGGTGTAATTCTGTCGCTGGTAATATTCCTGGGGCGCACATCCGCACCGGTAATTGCCATTCTCGCCCCCGATATTGATACGCGCTACAACCGGGCAATGCTGACTGATGTGGAAAGCAAACCACTTGATGAATGTCCACATATGAAAATTATTCGTATCGATATGTCTGTTTATTTCGGCTCATTGAATTTCATCCAGTCGAAGTTATTCAAGATCAGCGAGAAAGAAGGAAGAAAACACATCGTGGTGATGAGCGATGGCATCAATTTTATTGATCTGGCCGGAGCTGAAATGCTTTGTGATGAAGCAGAACGGCTGGAAGAAGAGGGTGGCGGATTGTATTTTGCCGGCTTGAAGCCTGCGGTTTATGAATCGTTCAGCGAAACCCATGCGATAAAACACATTGGCAACAACCATTTTTTTGATGATAAACCGATGGTATTCAAAACCCTGCACCGCCTGTTGCGCATACAGGGAAAATGCGAGGGCTGTAAATTGAAGGTTTTCGCCGAGTGCAAGGTTGACTAATTTGGTCACCTGAGCAAAACCACTGCTTTTTGTTACATTGATTTTAACCGACCAGGCTCATATATGTATTTCAGTACGCTTTCTTCAGGAGACTACCATGAATGCCTTTCAGGTGATCAGCCTTACCGACGCTGCAAAAACCCGTCTGGGTGAAATTATTGCGGCAAATGTCGGAGCGCATGGCATAAGGATTGGTATCAAGAAAGGTGGCTGTGCAGGCATGGAATATACGGTTGATCTGGTTAATCAGCCTGATGCACTGGCAGACAAAGTTGAAACTGAAGCGGGCAGTGTATATGTCGCGCGTGATGCGACATTGTTTTTGCTGGGGACAGAGATGGATTTTGAAATCACAAAACTGCGTACCGGTTTTGTTTTTAACAATCCCAATCAGTCTTCCGCCTGCGGGTGTGGTGAATCGGTTGAACTGACCCCGGCTGAAATGACGCCTGAAATGCTGCAGAAATTGCGCGTTTCCTGAAAATCCCCAATTTAAATTGTTAGTCGCGAATGTTGGTTATTGACATCTGGTTGTAAAAGAACAAATATAGAACAAACTTCTAGAAAGGAAATGCCTTGGCTGATGAAATTCCTTCAATTATTTCCCACGCCTCCATTGGCACCAACAAATTTGAGGCAGCAATTGTTTTCTACGATGCGGTGATGGCGACGATCGGTGCAAAAAGAATACTGGAATACCCTGGAGCAGTTGCCTATGGCAAAATTTATCCTGAATTCTGGGTACAGACACCACATGATGGTGAAATCGCACGAACGGCAAATGGTGTCCATTTTGGTTTCCTCGCGCCTTCCAGATCGGCAGTAGATGCTTTTTGGGATGCCGCTATAAGTGCCGGGGCCACTCCCGATGGCGAGCCTGGTCCACGTCCGCTTTATGGTGAACCATATTATGGATGTTTCATCCGCGATCTTGACGGTCACAAAATTGAGGCAATGCATTGGGATGGTGAGAATACAATGTAATTGCCGGGAGTACGAACAGTTGTTACGAAGTTTTGGAGAAAGGAGAGACCGTTGGCTCTCGATTCGGATTATTTGACCTGGCTGGAAGATTTGTTTTCAGTCGTGCCTGACACCAATATCAAAAGTATGTTCGGTGGTGCAGGGGTTTTTCGTCAGGGCCTGATGTTTGGTCTGGCTACTTCGGATGGCCGTATTTCACTCAAGGCAGATGATGAGACGTTAGGTGACTTTATTGCCGAGGGCTGCGAGGAATGGCAATATCAGCGTAAAAACGGCAAAATCACCACAATGGGATACTGGTACATGCCCGAACGTTTGAGTGAGGACACAGAAGAATTGCTTGCGTGGTCGCTGAAAGCATTTGAAGTGGCGATGCGGGCAGATAGAAATAAGCCACCAGGCCAGAGAAAACTGAAATAACCGGTTGAAAACGAGATTGAAATTGTCATGTATGGCGGAGAAGATGTCGATCCGTTTTTCATTGATGTCAAAGCAGTTTGATTGGCAACTTTGCCATTCCGGGAATGTTACTCCCTTAGCAGGATAAACGCTTGCGATAAATTTATTTAAGTGAATCTCAACCCGGACAGATGGAATTGAGCATTATCCTTCTATGAAAAGGTTTGGCGGTAGATAAACCTCAATACCTGATGCAGGCGCAGGGCACTATCTCCGCCTCATCCTCCAGAGTTTTATCCAGCTGACCAAATTCGTATGGTTCACTTTTGGCAATCTACCGGGGTTCGCGCAGCAAAAACGCCGGGACGTGGTCTTCATCGGCAAATGCGATCAATGCTGGGCGTTTGGAAAGACCGGGTTTTTTGGATTTTTGTTTTTTCGTTGCGGTGGTGCCGGCTTCGTTTTTGATTTCAATATTTTTGGGAGTAGTTTTTTTATTGCGGCGCTCAGACGAGGAAGTTGTTTTGGTTTTTTCCCGTTTCGGACGCTTGTTGTTTGCGGTTGAACTGGATGAACCTTCATCTTCTTTATTGGTCTTGCCACCTTTTCCGGTCCGTGCCTTGAATTCCATTGATTCATCCTGCCATGCAATTGCCTGGCCAATCAGTTTTTCAATTGCGTCAAACCCTTTTTTATCTCCGCGCGTGACCAGCATGTAGGTCATGCCTTCACGTCCCGCCCGACCGGTTCGTCCAATCCTGTGGACATAATCTTCTGCATTAATCGGCACATCAAAATTGAAGACATGGCTGACATTGGGTATATCAAGTCCGCGAGCAGCCACATCACTTGCCACCAGTAAATCAATTTTCCCATCCCGGAAATTGTTCAACATGGTAGTTCGGTTGCGTTGGTCCATATCACCATGCAAGGCACCGCAGGAATATCCGTGTTGTTCCAATGAACGCCACAAGGTTGCCACATCGCGTTTGCGATTACAAAAAATGATGGCATTCTGTAACTCTGACGCTGCATCAATCAGGTTGCGCAAAGCTTCGCGTTTTTCGTAATCCTTGCCGCCACAACTAACTGCCCGCTGGGTGATAGTGTCCGAGGTGGTTGCGGATTTTGCTACTGCCACTTCAACGGGATTATGCAGAAATTTTGATGCCAAACCTTCGATTTCCGGGGGCATTGTTGCTGAGAAAAACAAAGTTTGCCGGGTAAAGGGCAGAAGTTTGCAAACTCGTTCTATATCTGGAATAAAGCCCATATCCAGCATTCTGTCTGCCTCGTCGATAACCAGAATATCGACACCGGTTAATAACAGTTTTCCTCGTTCGTAGTGATCGAGCAGCCGACCGGGAGTTGCAATCAATACATCGACACCGCGATCAAGCTTTTTAAGTTGGTCGTCAAATGATACTCCGCCGATCAGCAAGGCGACACTCAATTTGTGGTTCTGGCCATATTTGACAAAATTTTCTTCAACCTGCGCTGCCAGCTCCCGGGTGGGTTCAAGTATCAGCGATCGCGGCATACGCGCGCGCGCTCTCCCTTTTTCCAGCATTGACAGCATCGGCAGGGTGAATGAAGCAGTCTTGCCAGTGCCGGTCTGAGCGATTCCCAGAACATCGCGATGTTCCATTATATGTGGAATGGCTTTTTCTTGTATGGGGGTTGGTTCGTTGTAGCCAGAAGCTTCAACCGCAGCCAAAACTTTTTTGCTTAATCCAAGCTTATCAAAACTCATAAGGTGTTACGTTTGCTTTCTTGAAGTGAAAACCGGTTTTTCAGAATTCGAAATCTTACATTCCAAAGGGTGGCAGTGAACTGATCGATATCTACTTCAATCCGGTGTTAAACCTGATGGTGGAGGTTGGAGAATTGTTGAATATTTCTCGACAAGAGTCGCGCCCACCAGCACGTCATATGATTGCGCTGCATCATTCTGGCATGCCGATACGTGATTAACTGGCACAAGTCAAGTAAAGCTCTGTTACAAAACATGCTTTTATATACTCTTTCTATCAGTTTACTGAATGCGAAAAACTCTCGGCAAAATAACTGTAAATAATCGTAGACGCAGCTGCAGCCGGTCCCGTATCAGGTTATTTTTGTTAATGCCTGTTCGACATCTTCAATCAGGTCGGCAGTATCTTCCAGACCAATTTGCAAGCGCATTAGCCTGCCGCCTTCAGGTGCTTTGGCTATTGTTCGATCCTTTGTGGAGACTACCACCGCAAGACTTTGGTATCCGCCCCAGGAATAACCCATACCAAACAATTCCAGTGCATCAAGAAATTCTCCTACCTGACTGTCGCTTGCATCTTTGAGCACGAAACTAAAAAGGCCACTTGAACCTGAAAAATCGCGTTTCCACAGTTCATGTCCCGGGTCTGCGGGCAGGGCGGGGTGCAGTACCCTGGCTATCTGTTTTTGCCCGCTCAGCCATTCCGCTATTTTAATTGCAGATTTTTCATGCTGCTTCAATCGTATTCCCATGGTACGCATTCCACGCAGAACCAGATAACAATCATCGCCCTGGGCACACACTCCCAGAGTTAATTGCGTTTCCGCCAACTGTTTCCAGCAGCGTTCGTTCGCAGACACTGAACCCAAGATCAGATCACAATGTCCACCAGGATATTTGGTAAGGGCATGTATGGAAATATCAACGCCGTGATCCAGTGGTTTGAAAAATAGCGGTGTGGCCCACGTATTGTCCATCATGACCACTGCACCGACTTGATGAGATGCCTCGCTGACAGCTGATACATCAAGCATTTCAAATGTATTGGACCCAGGTGCTTCAATCAAAACCATTGAAGTATTTTCACGCAACAGATTAGCAAATCCGTCACCGATGTGAGGGTCAAAATATTCCACTTCTACACCAAGTCGCTGCAATATCGAATTTGCAAAAATTCGGCTTGGGCCATAAATCGAATCCACGATCAGGCAATGGTCGCCCGTTTTGGCAAATGCCAGCATAGGAACTGTCACTGCAGCCAGTCCGGAGGGTACAATTATGGTGCCGGCTGAACCCTCCAGATTGTTAAGGGCGGATGCAAGCGCATCTGTCGTTGGTGTTCCTCTGGTGGCATAGGTATATTTTTGATCGCGGGTTTTCATGGTGTCATAGTCCGGAAACAGTGCCGTTGAGGCATGCACCACGGGAGGATTAATGAAACCATAGAAATCACGTGGGTTATTGCCCAGCCGTGTAAGTTTTGTGTTTAGGCCGCGATTGGCAAGGTTGTTATTGCTGGTCAATTCCTGTTTCTCTTTTCTGACAAATTCAAATTTCAGGTGATCGATTTTAACCGCTTTTGATACTATTTTCTGATTTTTCTTGACGCCATTGCGATTATACGCTTGATAAACCTTATGTTCGTTACATAGCAAGCTGAATAATGCGGTTTGTCAAATTTCTGGGGAAGGAGTTTGCATCGACGGGCGCGATCATAGGGTTCGGGATATTAACAAAATTGTCTCCGGGCTACCTAAATGAAACAGGGAAAAACAAAAGGCATAATTTATGAAGAAATCAATTATTTCTGCTGCTCTTGGCGTTGCCGCTCTCGGCCTCGCCATTACGGGCGCTTCGGCTGGTACACTTGACGATGTCAAAGCAAAAGGCTTCGTTCAATGTGGTGTGTCACAAGGTTTGGCAGGGTTCTCCAACCCCGATGACCAGGGCAACTGGACTGGTATGGACGTTGATGTATGCCGGGGTATTGCTGCTGCAATCTTTGGAGATGCAACAAAAGTAAAATTCACACCGCTTTCTGCCAAGGAAAGGTTTACTGCATTGCAGTCCGGTGAAGTTGACGTGCTTTCACGCAACACCACATGGACGGCAACACGCGATACATCGCTTGGTTTGAACTTTGCCGGTGTTAACTACTATGACGGTCAGGGCTTTATGGTCCGCTCATCATTGGGCATCAAATCTGCTCTTGAGTTGTCAGGTGCTTCCGTTTGCACCAACACTGGTACAACAACAGAGCTAAACGTTTCAGATTATTTCCGCGCTAACAAAATGGAATATGAACTGGTCGCGTTTGAAAAAGCCGATGAAGTTGTTGCAGCTTACGACGCTGGACGTTGCGATGTTTTCACAACTGACCAATCCGGCCTGTATGCCCAGCGTACCAAGTTGACAAACCCCAATGACCATATGGTTCTGCCAGAAATCATTTCCAAAGAGCCTCTTGGCCCGGTTGTTCGTCAAGGCGACGACCAGTGGTTCAACCTGGTTAAATGGACACATTTTGCCATGGTTAATGCTGAAGAGCTTGGTATTTCATCCGCTAATGTTGGTGAAATGATGGGATCTGACGACCCAGCCATTAAACGCTTCCTGGGCACAGAAGGTGCATTCGGTGAAGCACTTGGTGTTGGTAACGATTGGGCTGCAAATATCATCAAACATGTTGGCAACTATGCTGAAGTATTTGATCGTGCAGTTGGGCCTGATACACCATTGGCAATTGCTCGTGGCGTCAATGACCTGTGGTCACGAGGTGGTCTGCAATATGCACCGCCAATTCGCTAGTTGAGAATATTCAAAGCCGGGTCATGTCGACCCGGCTTTGTTTTTTGTACTTTGGATTGGAACCAATAAGAACAAATTTGGTGCAGGTATTAGCTAATTGCTGAAAATTTTCAGAATAGAAATTTCTGAAATTAGCCGCACCCTGGGAAAATACCCGGTTCCAATCAGGAATTTGTCGAATTTGGGAATGACCCGCCATTTGAACAAAAACAATAATATTCAAATGTCGGTTTAAGTCAGCAGGCAGATAGCGGGTGGGTGTGCATCTAATTTATGTGACACGTGAGCACCAGCAGGCGAGGGGAATATGGCAGTACAAGACGCCGGGCACATAGAGGATCAGGCAAAGGTTGCGTTTTTTAACGATCCCAAAGTCAGAAGCTGGATATACCAGTTATTGCTGGTAGCGTTTCTCAGTTGGCTGATTTGGTCGATCTGGAGTAACATCGCAGCAAATCTTGAAGCGCAAAGCATTGCGACAGGTTGGGGTTTTCTGAGTACGACGGCCGGTTTTTCAATTATTCAGAAACTTGTCTTTTATTCTGAATCTTCGTCCTATGGCAGAGCTTTGTGGATCGGACTGCTCAATACATTGCTGATAGCCTTTCTTGGAGTGATTTTTGCCACAATATTGGGATTTCTCATTGGTATTGCCCGGCTGTCTTCCAACTGGATCGTTTCAAAAATAGCCACGGTCTATATTGAAGTAATAAGGAACATACCGCTATTGCTTCAAATTTTCTTTTGGTATTTTGCAGCATTGCGGGCTTTGCCCGGGAAGCGTGACAAAATCAGCCTTTTTGATACCATACACCTGAATATTACCGGCCTGAAAATGCCAAGTCCGGTATTTGGTGACGGCTCGTGGATTGTCGGCATTGCTTTTTTACTGTCGCTAGCGGCCATATTCTACCTGCGCAACTGGGCCAGGAAAAAACAGCAGGAAGAAGGTGTGCAATTCCCGGTTTTCAAGGCATCGCTTGGCATCTTGATTCTGGTTCCGCTCGTTGCATTTTTTATTGCCGGCATGCCAATTGGACTTGAGCATCCGCAATTTGTTACAACTGGTGCAGTTTTAAGACGCGGATTTACCCTGGGCGTTGGCATGAACCTGACGCCGGAGTTTATCGCATTGTTTCTAGCCCTGGTAATCTACACCGCAGCATTTATTGCAGAAATTGTACGTGCAGGGATTATGGCCGTTGACAAAGGCCAATCCGAAGCAGCTCACGCATTGGGCCTGTCGAACGGGTTCACCCTGCGTCTGGTGGTTGTTCCCCAGGCCATGAGAGTGATTATTCCACCCCTGATCAGTCAATATCTCAATCTTACAAAAAATTCGTCATTGGCTGTTGCTATCGCCTATCCGGACCTGGTTGCCGTTGGTGGAACTGTGCTCAACCAGACTGGCCAGGCAATTGAAATTGTAACATTGTGGATGGTGATTTATTTGGCGATTTCATTGGTAATTTCCGTGATTATGAACTGGTACAATCAGTCAATCGCGCTGGTTGGTCGGTAGGAGATAAAACAATGGCAACTTATGATAAAAATGCTGTCGCCTTTGTTCGCAGCGAGATGGTTGGAGAGAGTGCCGCACCCGCAGGTGAAGTTGGAGTAACCGGGTGGGTGAGAAAGAATTTATTTTCTTCCATCCCAAATTCGATCCTGACAATATTTGGGATATATATCGCCTATCTGGGCATCAGCACAATTGCAAATTTTGCGTTTATCCACGCAGTCTGGAGCGGAGAGAGTGGTGCGGCTTGTCAACCCCCTGATGCAGGCGAAGGTGCCTGCTGGCCTTTTATCAGTGCCTATTTTAAACAGTTTGTCTACGGCCGCTTTACCATTTCCGAGCGCTGGCGGGTCGATCTGGTATACTTGGTTGGAGCACTAGGATTAATCTGGCTGGTTTACGAACGCAGCCCAAAACGGTCGCTTGCAGCCTTGCTGATGCTGACGGCGTTTCCGATTTTCTCGCTTATTCTGCTTACCGGGGGTAATTTTGATTATTCCGGTCCATTTCTTTTGACCTGTGTGATTCTGACGGCTGTGATTCTGGGTGCCGCATTTGTCATTCCAACGCTAACCAAATCAAATCCGGTGCCAACGGTGATTGCAGTAGCCGTCATCCTCCTTATAATAGCATTCATACTATTCCTGTGTTCGGTTGATTTTGGCCTGATTGAAGTTGAGACGTCTTTATGGGGCGGATTGCTTATGACATTGGTGATTGCGGTTGTTGGTATTGTTGTTTCATTACCGTTTGGCGTCGTACTGGCCCTTGGACGGCAATCAAATATGCCAATCATACGAATTATCTGTGTCGTTTTCATCGAATTCTGGCGTGGAGTTCCATTAATTACCGTACTATTTATGGCCAGCGTAATGTTGCCGTTGTTCATGCCCAAAGGGGTTCAGGTAGATAATTTACTCAGGGCAATGATTGGCGTGGCGTTTTTCGCGTCGGCCTATATGGCAGAAGTTGTTCGCGGCGGATTGCAGGCCTTGCCAAAAGGTCAGTATGAAGGCGCACAAGCGCTCGGGCTGAATTACTGGAAAATGATGGGACTGATTATTCTCCCCCAGGCGTTGAAACTGGTTATTCCGGCAATCGTCAGTACTTTTATTGGCCTGTTCAAAGATACTACTCTGGTGTCAATTGTCGGGTTGTTTGACTTGCTCGGCATGGTGCAATCAGCGGGCTCTGATCCAAAATGGACAAGTCCGGTTTCATCCCACACGGCCTATCTGTTCTTGGCGGTAGTATTCTGGGTTTTCTGTTTTTCGATGAGCAGATATTCAATCTACATGGAGAAAAAACTGGATACCGGTCACGGATAATCAGACCGGGTAACAAAAATGACAAAAGTGTTAAAAAAAACTATGAGGGAGTTGAGGGTAGATGGCTGAAGCAAAGGCAAAAAAGCCCCAGGCAGAAAAGAAACCGACCCAGCCAGTGATGACGGTCTCGGAGACTGATGTTGCTATTGAAGTCACTGATATGAACAAATGGTATGGGGACTTTCATGTGCTGAAAGACATCAACCTGAAAGTGATGCAGGGTGAGCGTATTGTGGTGGCGGGACCTTCCGGATCGGGTAAATCGACAATGATCCGTTGTATCAATCGTCTGGAAGAGCATCAAAAGGGAAGAATAGTTGTTGATGGGATCGAGCTAACAAACGATCTGAAGAAGATTGATGAAGTTCGCCGTGAGGTTGGCATGGTGTTCCAGCATTTTAATCTGTTTCCTCATCTCACAATCATGGAAAACTGCACACTGGCACCAATCTGGGTACGCAAGACGCCGAAGGCTGAGGCGGAAGCGGATGCCATGCGCTACTTGACCAAGGTTAAAATTCCCGAGCAGGCTCACAAATATCCCGGCCAACTGTCTGGTGGTCAGCAGCAACGTGTGGCAATCGCGCGTTCCTTGTGCATGAATCCACGCATCATGCTGTTTGATGAGCCAACATCTGCCCTTGACCCTGAAATGATCAAGGAAGTGTTGGAAACCATGGTGGAACTGGCCCAGGAAGGCATGACCATGATCGTGGTTACCCATGAAATGGGCTTTGCACGCCAGGTGGCGAACCGGGTGATATTCATGGACGAAGGCCAGATTGTTGAACAAAATGAGCCGGAAGAATTCTTTACCAATCCGCAGCATGAGCGCACTAAAGAATTCCTCAGTCAGATTTTGCATTAAACCTGTGACCTGGGTTTATCAGTGATTTGCGGCTCTGGTGGTTTATCCGAGCACCAGAATCAAACAATACCGCAGAAAAATGTTGAATTTTTCCGCGGTATTTTCTTGATTTGGCACTAATTCGGTTCAATAATCGGTGGTTTCCATCTGTAAATCCAGTCTTGCCGGTTAAATATCTTTTCACCACCCATATATCGCATGCCCATATTACGGAAAATCGCCAATCCCTGTGGCAACTGGTATATTTTCTTGTTTTTTCCCGACAACTGACTGACAGCGGCAGCACGAGGCATTCTTACGCTCTGATACAGGCGGAAAGCCTCAGGCAGAGATGTCCTTTTGGAGATGGCCCACCGGAGAACTGCTGCATCCTCCAGGCCCATGGCGGCTCCCTGTGCAGCATGTGGTGTCATTGCATGGGCAGCATCCCCAACCAACACAATGCTGCCCTCAGACCATTTGTCCAGTTTTGGGGCACCCCTCAGGGGCCATGATGTCCATCTGGTATTCAGGTCAAGCAATTGGGTGAATCCGATGTCCCATTTATCAAGGCTTGCCGCAATATTTGCTCCAGTAAATTTGTTGCCGGAGATGATTTGCTCTTTTGATTTTTCACCGAAATTGTCAGGTACCGTCAATACTATATTATGGTATGTGCCATTTCGCACTGGATAGACAACTGCATGGGCATTTGGGGCAAGCCACATCAGGATATTCTCCAGATGCAATCCGGTTGGCATATCCTGGCTTTTGACCAGTGCCCGCAAAGCGAATGTCCCTGTGGAAATGGATTTGGTGCAGTCGAAACACTCACTGCGAATAATCGAATTTACACCATCTGCAGCTAGCAGACCAATACCGCGATAGTTGCCTGTACCGTTGGGACCATCGGCAATCACCGTAATGCCATTGGCATGAGAAACAGCATCTTGCACAGCCGTTCCCATTCGAACCTGTATGTCAGGTTCATCAAGACACGCGCCAAGCAATATTTCCTGTAAATCTGCCCGGTGGATAACCAGGTATTGCTGGCCATATTTATCAACAATACCATCACCCAGGAGTATTTGGGTTATCTTCTTACCGTTTAATCCGTTGTGGATTTCGATTTTGGACGGGGCTGAAGCAACAGCCTTGATCTGTTCCTCAAGCTCCAACTCGGCCAGAACATGCATGGCATTTGGAGAGAGTTGTAAACCAGAACCAATTGGATCCAGTTTTTCGGCCTGTTCAAATATTTCTACCCGAAACCCGGCACGAGACATAAAGAGCGCACTGGCCAATCCGGCAATGCCCGCGCCGCAAATCAATATGGTTCTGCGTTCTTTCTGGAAATTCATTTCCATAATGCAACACGTTATGCAAAAGCTTTGTCAAACAGACAGTTTTCCGGTTCCGTCTCGTCTGCCTTCAAAGTATTTGAGTATCTAAAAAGAGTGGAGCAATAGGGACAGATAATTTCACCATCGCTACCCATGTCGAGAAAGACATGGGGATGGTCGTATGGCTCACTTGCGCCACAGCACATAAATTTGCTGACCCCAACAGTTATCTGGGCGCTGCCAGCATCGTTTTGAAAAAATGGAACCATATGGTCGGACATTGTTATTCTTTCCGCAATTATTGTACTTGATTGCATGCATCTTGTAAGGCAATGATGCCGCGTTGCAAGGATTTTGTTTCTATAGGGGTTGAGGCTGGCTGGTCTGACTTGGATTGATATTGTTGTTCATATTCAACATACGTGGCTGAGCGAATGAGTTTTGACTCTGGAAGCAAGGTAATTTGGTTAGGTAGTATTTATGCCAATTGTCAATTTGTCATCAGCGCAAATATCTTATATCGACCAGGCGCCAGTTCATCATAATTCTCAATTCTCCGGGCAATTGCCGATATTGCTCGTGCACGGATTTTCATCAAGCATCAATGACAACTGGCTTGATACCCATTGGATAAAATTCCTGGTTGAACTGGGTTTCCGGGTGATCGCATTGGACAATCGTGGCCATGGCAGAAGCGAGAAATTTTACTCCCAGAGTGATTATTCCCTCGATATCATGACCGAAGACGCAATTCAGTTGCTAGATTATCTTGAAATCGACAAGGCTCATTTGATTGGATATTCAATGGGATCGCGGGTTTCATCCATGTTGACGATGAAATATCCGCAAAGAGTAGGACGGTTGATAATAGGCGGCAATGGATATGGCATGATTGAGGGGACAGGGGACTGGAATCTGGTCAGGGACGGCATGCTAGCTGATTCCATTGATGAAATCTCTGATCTGCGCGCAAGGGCCTTTCGACGCTTTGCTGATCGAACAGGCGGCGACAGAAAAGCGCTCGCAGCCTGTCTGATGGGAGTACGTCAATTGTTCAGTAAGGAGCAGTTTGAAAAAATCAAAAAACCGGTTTTGGTGGCGATCGGAACAGATGATGACTTAGCCGGATCAGGCCAGAAACTTGCTGATTGTATGCCAGATGCCCGGTTTTACTCTATTCCCAATCGCGATCATATGCGCGCCACAGCAGACAAGGCATTTAAGAATGAAGCTGCCACTTTTCTGCAATCTGAATAGTTGCCAGATCAGGTCGGTGAGTGCTGACCGGCAAAGCATTTTCATTTTTTCTATCCTGAAACCTTGTTCGTGCAAAAAAATAGACCTATTATCTAAGTGTCCAACCCGAAACTCTGAGCAGGGTTTGATTTTGCAGAAATTGTTCAATATCAAGGAGCTTTTCGCAGTACAGGGTGGTGCCCTTTGCAAGAAAAACTCCACCGATAGTGGGCAATTTGTGCAAAACCCTGC
>JAAEMP010000428.1 GCA_024225445.1 Hyphomicrobiales bacterium
CGGAGAAAGCGAATGCCTTACTGTAATGGTAGGGACAGGGGTTCAGACTTTGCCCTGATCCGAAAGGATGCAGAATTCCGACTGGTCTTTCATCATGAGATAACTTGAGAACGGCTTGGAAACAGGAGTTCACAGATTGGAAGCAGCCTTGAATGTTGCTGGCGTGAGCCTGCGTAAAACGATAAACTGGCATCATACAGTATGGCGCAAAGTATATCGTAACGTTAGCCGCCTACAGGTGCGTATCGTGAAGGCGTTTCAGGAAGAGCAGAGGGGGACGAATTTAAAAAGTGCTGTACTAGGGTTAAAAATGTTTGAAAACATTATAGAACGGGAGACAGAAAAACAAAAATAAGTTTAAAAAAAGGAGCGCAAATGAGTATCATTAAACAGGTATTGGTTGTTGTTCTCGCATGTATGATACTGACGGGCTGTGACGGAAATGATGATGCGAACGATATTTATGTCGCATATAAGGAAGCCGATGCAAAACCTGTCATCTGGATCGGAGATTTTAATAATTTTGACGATGCCGTCGCCTTAATGTTAATCGCCAAAGATCCCCATTACCGTATTGAGCTTGTGGTTGTGGAAGATTCTTTCAATACGGTGGCCCATGGGGCGAACATGGTTTATAACATTTTGGAATGGTTGGGAAATAACGATACACAGGTGATACGCGGGGCTTATTTCGCCCTGGAGGAAGCGGCCATGGGGGCCACCGCGGACACCGCTGTAAGCGACGATAACAGCGTACCCGGCCAAAACGATTACCAGCTTCCCGGTTCCAGTGACGCTGACGGGGTATGGAACTTGGAAAGGCGCAATGCAACGGGCATCAACCTTTATGGTCAGTATGTTCCCGGACCGTGGCGTGATAATGGTTCAACACTTTATGGTACGGATCATCTAATTCCGCGGGCGAAACAACCGCATTACCATTATAATGGCAACCAGGGCGTTGCTTTTAATTTTGTGCTGGCTGAAGCATTGATCGCTCAAAAAATCGGTGAATTGGATGAAAACGTCGTTATTCTGAACACGGGCAAAATGACGACTCTTGCCCGTTTTTTAGCCAAGGCAACGGATATGCAATTAAGCAGGATCGAGCAGGTGGTTATGATGGGCGGCGGTTTTCAGAATCACGAACCTTTTACCGCTGCTCATAATGCTGCTTGTTTTGGCGATAAGACCTTAAATCTTGGCGGAAATATTTTTTCACATCCCAGTTTCGGCTGCGCCACCGATTTCAGCACCCATCAGGAATTTAATATCCTTTTGGATCCCAAAAGCGCCATGCAAACCTTTGACTTGCTAGCTGAAAAACACATCCCTGCAATGCTAATTCCCACCAATGCAACGGACAGTGCCAAGGTACATCTGGCAACCATTGCATCCCTTCAGGATAAAGGCGCAACGCCAGAAGCGTGTTATACGGCGAGATTATTGACATCGATCCGGGAGTTTGAAGGAGGAGACAATGGCGGTGACTTTGCCATGGACGGTGTCATCCGCCTTTGGGACATTGTCGCCGCCCTGGTGTTGTTGGAGCCTGATCTTATCACCATGACCGAGGAATCCTTATATGTTGACGTAGATCAGTTGGACGAAGGACTGGCCGAAAGCAGTACGCCTTATGATCCCATAACATTTGATCCCTTGGTGGGAAAAACAACTTTTACGGCTGGTGGTAATGGAACGCCGCCGAAAGTGATCCTCGGCATTGACACGGATATGTCCCGTCAAAGCATGATCAACCGCTTACGTGATCCCATGAATGCGGCTTTTACTGATGTGGTCTGCACCAAATCAGGTACGACTGCCGCTTTGTCAAAACCAAAAATTAGGGTTGGACATAACGAAACTTTGTTAACAAAGTTAC
>JAAEMP010000429.1 GCA_024225445.1 Hyphomicrobiales bacterium
CGTACCGCTTTAATTGGCGAACAGCCAAACCCTTGGAACCTGCTTCAGCTCCAGGATGCGATGAGCCGACATCGAGGTGCCAAACCCTGCCGTCGATATGAACTCTTGGGCAGGATAAGCCTGTTATCCCCGGAGTACCTTTTGTCCGTTAAGTGACGGCGCTTCCACGCGCTACCGCCAGATCACTAAGACCTACTTTCGTACCTGCTCGACCTGTCGGTCTCGCAGTCAAGCTACCTTATGCCTTTACACTTACTTCCTGATTTCCAACCAGGATAAGGTAACCTTTGCGCGCCTCCGTTACTCTTTAGGAGGCGACCGCCCCAGTCAAACTGCCCACCAGACATTGTCCGGTATCCGGATAACGGATACCGTTAGAAACTTAACTAATCAAGGGTGGTATTTCACCAACGACTCCTTCCAGCCTAACGACCAGAGATCATAGTCTCCCACCTGTCCTACACATGATTAGCCAAATCTCAATATCAGGCTGCAGTAAAGGTTCACGGGGTCTTTCCGTCTAACCACAGGTAATCGGCATCTTCACCGATACTTCAATTTCACCGGATCTCGCGTTGAGACAGCGCCCAATGCGTTACACCATTCGTGCGGGTCGGTACTTAGCCGACAAGGAATTTCGCTACCTTAGGACCGTTATAGTTACGGCCGCCGTTTACTGGGGCTTCAATTCGCTGCTTCATGACAAGCACTAACAACTCCTCTTAACCTTCCAGCACCGGGCAGGTGTCAGTCA
>JAAEMP010000430.1 GCA_024225445.1 Hyphomicrobiales bacterium
GCGTTATCTGAGCAGTGAACCTGGAAAACAGTCTTTGCAAGGTCTAACCCTATAGTGGTAATGGTATCAGTCATGGACGCCTCCTGTTAATAGAATCGTTGTTAACGCTTCCATTATGGCTCATTTAGAAGCCGTGCGGGGGCGTCCATACCATTACCGTAATACAAAAAATTGAAATGCGATTGCCCTGGACAAGCGGGTTCGGTTGCCTTGGTGTTTCCCTCAACCATTTCCCAATTTGATACATGCCCTGCCGTAATCTGTCCCGACTTGAGGCAAGCTTGACTGCGAGTGTAACATTCTGAGTTCACAAGGAACCAGCATAAAAGCTGGCATTGTTAACATATTGAATAATAAGTGAAATATTTAGATGTTGGCGCTCAGCCAAATTGGCACTGATTTTGCACCATATCAGGCAATGAAAAAATACCAGCAGGGACACCTTCAACATTCTCGAATCAACACTATGCCGAAATGTGGAATACACCGGGTAACAAAATATTCCGTTTATTGCCAAACAAAGCAAAACAAAACGCTGTAGGTGAAGATAAAGCAACTGATGAACGGCTCCTGTTCGAGTGGGATGCTGTGATGGTTGCACAACCAGTTTCAGTGTTCTGGCGCAGTCAGAATTCCGCGACTATTAATAGGGAGAATCAGTCGTGTCACTCGACAATTTGTTAATCGGCGTTCAAGTACTTGATAATAGCTGGAATTCGAATGGTGCCCCGGTTCATGCCAGCCACGATGTATCAGCAGTCAGTTTAATCCAGACGGCGCTGGATGCTGGCATCCAGATAATCAGGTTACCATTTGATCTCTCAACTGCAGACGCGAACGGTTTTCCAATATGGCAGTTGAACGCTCTCGAAAAGGTTCTGGAGGCGGCATCTGCAAACAATATCAAAGTGATAGTGCAACCCGGTCAAACTCCTGTGGATCTCTCGGGAAATGGAAAAGTTGATGGCACCCCGGCCAACATGAATGATCTTCAAGAGCTTGCCGAACGTTTTGCCGCAGGTGTCAAACAGGTTTATGACAGGTTTGGCAGCCAGTACTCCGATACGATTGAAGGATGGGAAATCGGCAACGAACCCAATATGTCCCACGAGTATGTCCCGGGATATGTCAAGTGGGATGTTGCCAATAACAGATACTGGTCAGTTAGTATCGAAAACGGTGAGTGGTATGCTGAATATCTGCACGCAACCAACGAAGCTATCAACGCACTTGGCCTGAATATTGATGTGAATGTAATCGCAGCGGGCATTGCCCATAATGACAAGGCATACATGGAAGCCATGTTTGCCCGACTTGATTCGCTTGATGCGAGTATTGATGGGTTTAACATTCATCCCTATACTACATATCAATCCGATTATTTGACGCCGGAATCCGGCAGGCCCACGGATTGGACAGCCCAGCCAACTGGCAATTCGGAAAGTTGGGATTACTATTACGGGTTCCAGGAAGCACTGAACAATACTCAGTATTTAATGAATACCTATGGATTTTCCAGTTCCGATCTTTGGGTAACGGAGTTTGGTGTCCCATCATACCTTGGCTATCGCAATGCGGGTGAAGACGGTCTTGTTGACCAGGCCAGATGGTATGCGGAGGCTCTTGGCGTATTTGACAGCCTGGATTTCACAAACCTGAAGGGAATAATGGCACACCACGTGCTAGACAACAAATCCTACGAAACAAACCAGCAATACGACGCTTATGATAATGATCCCGATAATAATGGCACCGTAGTAACTGCTGAAGCAGCCTTTTGCCTGTTTCATGAAGTTAATGGTGAAATAGTTTCGAAGCCCGCCGCATTGTTAATGAACTCCATTACCAGCCAGACTGATTATAACTACTACAATATTTACAGTACTTACACACAATCGGATATTGATTTTTCCTTAGGTGTCGAATCAACCACTGGCCTCACCTCTGGTTACATAGTCTTGTCTCATAACGGCAACGACACTATTACAGGCTCGGCATTTGATGACAGCCTGTTTGCCGGAAGCGGCAATGATCTGGTCAGGGGTGGTATTGGCAATGATCGAATTTATGGAGGAGCGGGTGATGACCAGATACTTGGTGAAAATGGCGATGACTATCTGACGGGCGGCAAAGGCGCGGATATCATTAATGGCGGAGCCGGTTTGGATACGGCATTCTTTTCCGGTGCCAGATCAAGTTACGGAGTTGTTACACAAGGTGCCAATATCCTTGTTACTCATCTGGAATCCGGCGAAGTCGATACTGTGACCCAGGTTGAGAATTTCCAGTTCAACGATGTTAGGCTGAGCTATACAGAAATCCTCAACGAGGCACCTTCACTGACCAGCGCGATGGTGGCCGATATCAATGAGAACACCGCAGCGGTGATGAATGTTACAGCCACTGATCCCGATAATGGTGACACTCCGGTGTTCAGCATTAGCGGTGGAGCCGACCAGAACA
>JAAEMP010000431.1 GCA_024225445.1 Hyphomicrobiales bacterium
ACCAGCATGCCCGCCAGTGCGACAATTGATTTTTTTCTCACAATGCATACCTCCGTGTGGCGAGACCGGCCCGCCAATCATGACTATTTTGAGCAACTGCGCAATTCCAGTGACACCTGACCAAACGCACCAAACACCCCATCCCTGGCACCTCGGCAATCATCCCGTTCAATCCTCGCCTCATTGATCAGCGTACGTTGGATTATAGTGGCAGTGGGGCTGTTGAAAAAGTCTTAGCGACTAAATGTTAAAGCTGTATCGTATTGCGCAGAAAAAAATCATGAAATACAGGCTCTAAAACTCTTCCCATGATTCATCTTCCGTAGCCAATGCGGCATTTCCTTCTGCCCCCTAAATGAACTTGCCACCTTCTGTGTCAGCTCGCGTGCCGGTGATGGCCGAGGGGTATTTTGTCATTTGCCGCATTCGGTCTGGCTCCTGCGTTTTTTATGCCGGTATTGAATTCCTCAAGCATTTCGCTGATCCGTGTAACCTCTTCGTTCAGTGAGTAACTTGCAGCCGTTGATTGTTCTGCGACAGCCGCATTTTGCTGGGTGCCCTGGTCAATGTTGTTAACTGACTGATTGATTTCCTGAAGCCCAACCGATTGCTCGCTGGCAGCGGCAACTATTGAAACAACGTGGTCGTTGATGTCATTTACCGCAGAAACGATGGTCTCGAGTTCTGTGCCTGTTTCATTGACCAGCGATGCTCCAACTTTCACATCTTCGCTTGATGTTGTTATCAGCTGTTTGATTTCCTTGGCGGCACTGGCAGAACGTTGCGCCAGTTCTCGCACTTCCTGGGCAACGACCGCAAATCCCTTGCCGGATTCACCTGCGCGTGCTGCCTCAACACCAGCATTCAGCGCGAGTAAATTTGTCTGGAAGGCAATATCATCAATCACACCAATGATATTGGCAATTTCATCAGCTGATTTTTCAATCTTGCCCATAGCATCGATTGCGCGTCTGACGATTTCACCCGATTTTTCGACATTGCTCTTGGTGGTGCCAACCAGTGTGCTGGCTTCCTTTGCACTTTCTGTCGAGGTTTTCATAGCGGTTGTGGTTTCTTCCAGCGCGGCAGCCGTTTCCTCTACTGCAACAGCCTGCTGTTCTGTGCGCTTGGCCAGATTGTCTGCGGCGGCATGAATTTCTTTTGTGCCAGAAAGAATTTGACCGGATGAAGCACCAATATTGTTGACTGTGGATGCCAATTCTTCAATCGACTGATTAAAATCATCTTTCAACTGTTGATCGCTTGGTGGGAAATTTTCTGTGATCCTGTAGCTTAGATCCTTTGTTGCGATTGCCTTCATTGCCAGGCCAAATGCATCGGCGACCTGCTTTCGCTCTGATGCTCTTGCCTCATCCTGCTCCCGTATTTTAGTCTGGAGAGCTTCATCACGCTGTCTTTGCTGCTCCTGTTCTTCTTCCAATTGTTTGGTGCGCAGTGCACTGTCCTTGAAAACCTGAATCGCTTTGGCGACGGCGCCAATTTCGTCGTCATTATCAACTGTTACTTCGACCGATAAATCTCCCTCTGTGAGCCGCTCAATGGTCTGGACGGTATTGGTCAGTGGACGAGTGACGCTTCTATGCACCAGGAAAATTGAGACACCAAATCCAATAGCAACAGCCAGGGCAGAAATAATAAATGTGAGCATGATGGAAAGCTTTTCATGTTCATCAATCGTCTCGATTGCCCGAATCGTAGATGCTTCCACGCTGATCAGCAACGTCTTGAGTGTATGGTCGAGATCCTCTTCCTCCTTCTCGATTACAGGAAGCAAAACATAAGCTTCATCTATCCTGCCTGACAGCAGCAACTTAAAGCTTTTTGTCGCTAACCTGTCATAATCCACATGTTCTGTGGCGATCTTCTTGAATTTGTCGATTATCTCCTGGACTAATTTCCTTTCTTCATCGGATTCAGTGAGGTTATGCGCTCGTTTGGCAAGCTGTTGCAATTCCTCAATTTCTTTTTCAATCTTGGGGGTCAACGCTTCGAAAGTTCTAGCGGACTTCTTGAATTCTTTTCCCGCTTCTGAGCGCTGTTGCATCTCCAATCCGGCCCGAAACGCCCGTTCAAAGTTGATCGCTTGTTCCAGCTGATCGGTTGTGATTTCTGTCAGCGCTTTCGTCATAGGCATGTCGCGGGTTACAATGGCTGTAATCTCAGTGCTTATCTTGAACATCTGCCATATTCCGACTGCAGCAACAATAACGAGAAGGGCCAGGCAAAACGTGATGGTCGCCATGATTTTGGCCCCCACTTTCATGGCCTTTCGTTTGGTCACATTTTTAACAGTGGATTTTGTTGTTGCGGTATCATTCACGTTCATCGCCCTACCTCACGATAATGGGAAGTTGCAGAAATTTATGACTGGGATTGTTATGAATATTCCGGATAGACCGGATTCTGAGATCAGCTTCATGCTATGGTAGTGTACCATCGTCAGTGAAACATAGAAAACCAGCAAATGGTTAATAAAGGATAATTATCCTGAGAGAGATACTTACCATTGCGATATTTGGTTGAAGTTTTATTTCAACCGGCATCCCCCAGATGGAAATGTCTGATGCGGTGATTTATTCATACATAACCTTCATTCTTCACCACCTGCTTCGCCAACACCTTCACTGTCGGGGTAATTATTACCGTAACTGCAAAAGCAAACACAATCCGGTGAGTTAATTTGTCAATGCACTTCTGGCATTGTTGTATCTATTTCTTTTTGGGTTTGTTGCAGCCCTTTGACAAAACAGACAATTAGTATTTCAGCCAATTCCTGAAATGACTGAGCTGAGACAGTTCTCATTTTGCCTGCTTCTGAAAGCGAATTCAGACCATGCAGACTTGCCCACAATACACGTGCGGAATTTGCACAGGCATCCTCTTGCCCTGATGGAAAGATTGGCGACAGGGCATTTTCGATAATACCCAAGAGTTTTGCGAGTTTAATTGTATACCAGTCAGGAAGTGACCGGTCATTGGGCAGCTGGTGTTCAAACAGAATATTCCAGAGGTTTCGATGGCCTTCAAGATATTTGATATATTTCTCCAATATCAATTTCAAATCATCAATTGGATTTCCCTCACCCCTCACTGATGCCAGATATATATATAATTCATCCAGGGTTTGTGCGATGAGTTGAATGATCAGATCGTCCATATCGCCAAAAACATTATAGAGAGTTCCTGGTGAGTATCCAATCTCATCGGCAACTTTACGGGCGGTAAGACCCTTCAGTCCCTCTGTCAAAGCTATTTTCCGCGCCGCGCTCAGTGCGATATCATGCAGTTCCCCGCGATTGTGATCTGATCTGCGCGCCATTGAATTTCATCCATTATTAACCAACAGGAACAACTTCAAAATAATATATTGAACATTGTTCATAATCAACCTATATATTTATTGA
>JAAEMP010000432.1 GCA_024225445.1 Hyphomicrobiales bacterium
CTAGAGCACTTTCGACTTAATATGACCCATTTGATGGAGTCAAATCAGTCCGTATGCTAGGCGCGAAACCCGAAAATGTATCTGGGCGATACTGGTATCGGGCAAGTTTTGCAACGACGCAGATGGGCTGATTGGGGCCGCCCCAAGAATATGGCAAAGGCTTGATTTTCACGCCCGCTGGACTGCGTTATGCTTCGCTTATGGTATATAGACCAAGGCGCGAAGCATGCCTTGCCAGCAGACGTGAAGATCAAGTCAAATGATTCATATTAAGTCGAAAGTGCTCTAGACAGAATTTGATGCTTGTCACAAATAAACAGGAAAAGGGCTTGTGATGGTTTAAGTGTCTGTTCAAGAAGTGAACAAATCACAAATTGAAATCCGAAAGGGTGCATGCACTGATTTCGCGAACCCGCGAAAATCATCACGATACCCGCAGTCTTGAATCTCTGTTACGTTACCGTATCAAGGCTAATGTTGGCTTGCCTCGTTCCGTAACTGGGATATTCGGTCTTTCAGGTGAAGTTTCTGGCGTTTC
>JAAEMP010000433.1 GCA_024225445.1 Hyphomicrobiales bacterium
ATCAGCCGACAACGAAGTGCCTGCAAAAGATATCGTACAGAATGTAATAACTGTCAGTGCTATCTTCTTTAGTATCATGCTCTCAACCTAGTATAAAATCTCTTGTGAAATCCGATAAAAATGGAGTTTGTCTGATTACTTCAATCGGTTGACGATGGCTTTCGCCTTGGATGAAAACTCTTCCTTATCTGACTGATCATCAATCTCGTGCGACAGGTGAGTAACAAAGGAAAAAGCATCCTCTGAGCTGTTAATCCCACCAATTTCATCTAGGGCGTATTCACACAGAACCGTTGATATCGGCCCCACGTAGTCCACCATCATTGCAGCAACCTGCTCCACAAGTCGTTCCTGATTTGCAAACGACCCTGCCATATCTGCCTTTGGGACAATGACAGTGCCGCTTTCAATACCACGCAACATCTCTACAAATTCATTTGCAGAGGGAAGATCAAACTGTTGGCGCCCAACGAGTCCCTCAGAAAACGAGTAACTTCCACTGGTAAACAGAAGGACGTCAGGAATTGCATCTTGCCCACGATGGTTCCCATAAATAAGCGATAACAACGCGCCCTTTTTGAATGCGATCATCAGGGAATGG
>JAAEMP010000434.1 GCA_024225445.1 Hyphomicrobiales bacterium
GTTACATCACCAGCCCAATTTGATTGTCAGATTTCAACACTTTCGGAGATCGCAAGTGCATCTTCGAGGTCAACTCCAAGATACCGAACAGTGCTATCCATCTTTGTGTGATTGAGCAACAGTTGCACCGCACGCAGGTTCCCAGTCTTCTTGTAGATTTGTGCTACCTTGGTTCGTCGCATTGAATGAGTACCAAATGCGCTGGGCTCAAGCCCGATTGAAGCCACCCAGTGTTTTACCAGTCGTGAGCGTACGGTCGGAACGTTCAAGAAAACACAAGAGTTATATCTAGAGTGTCGATTACATTTGACGCCAAAAGAAGAAATTGCATTGGAAAATACAGGCATTGCAGCACACTTTCATGGCCTTACCACTCCGCGAACGCTTCGTTATCCTTCCAAAAAAGGAGGAGGGCGCATGAGCTAGGCAGTTGATTCTAAATAGTACTGGCAAAAAGCCGTAATCGTTAGTATTTCAGGGTAATTTAATTCTAAAGGGGGCTGTTTGGTGCAAAAATTTAGGCCAAATAGAAATTCTAAGTCCGTATATCGATCAGAGATAGATGGCTTGAGGGCGCTGGCAGTGGTTGCTGTCATCGTCAATCATTTTGAAGGTACCATTCTTCCCAGTGGTTATTTGGGAGTGGATATTTTTTTTGTAATTTCTGGATTCGTCATCACCTCGTCACTAGCGGATCGACGTGACAACAACCTTGGACAATTCCTCTCGCTGTTTTATTCTAGACGCATCAAGCGCTTGGTTCCCGCGTTGATTTTTTTTATTGTTCCCACCGGTGTTTTGATATGCCTGTTCGACCCCTCCCCAGGTGTCTCGCTCAAAACCGGATTAACCTCGCTCTTTGGACTTTCCAATGTTTACCTTCTGAGAATTGCAGTTGATTATTTTGCAGCGTCCACAGATCTGAATGTCTTTGCCCACACTTGGTCGCTAGGAATTGAAGAACAGTTCTACTTTCTGTTTCCTTTCTTGCTGTGGTTCAGTGGGTTTGGCCAACACGCGCCAAATGGAGCAAGAAATCTTCTCTGGGTGATGGTGTCGTTAACTTGCTTTTCCTTGGTAGGTTTCGTTTGCCTCTACCAGATCAATCAACCCGCTGCGTATTTCCTGATGCCCAACCGGCTGTGGGAACTCGGTGCAGGATGCTTGCTGTTCGTTAGTTTGAAGCATTCTCCTTCGGTAATTCGGATTTCTGAGCACATTCCTTCGGTTCTGGTCACGACCGGCCTTATCGGAGTACTCTTTATCCCACAAAGTTTCCCCGTTCTGGCAACAATAGCTGCTGTATGTTTAACGATGGTTTTGATTGCGTGCCTTCGGTCAGGAACGACTACCTATGCGTTCTTTACGCATGAGAAAGTTGTGTTTGTAGGCCGCATTTCCTACTCGCTCTATCTATGGCACTGGGGTGTTCTCGCCCTTAGCCGGTGGACTATTGGCATTCACTGGTGGTCGGTACCCCTACTAGTTGCACTCATGTTCATTCTTGCGGTGATATCTTACCGTTATGTCGAAACGCCCATGCGCCGCAGCACATGGTCTTTGAACAACGCCCTCACTCTTGGCTATGGATTCGTCGCTTTGGTGGGAGCCAGTGCAATTCTGTTTGTTCTCTATCATCCTTTGAACGGCCGAATTTATCTCGGCCACTTTTTGAACATTCCTGTCCCCCTTAATTTGCAACGAACTTGGTGGGTCGACAAGACAACGGGAGAGTATCTTGAAAGGTGCCATGTCAAAGGGGAATTTACATCCACGATGCTGACCGAGTGTCTGGGCGTTGTGCCTGGACGAGAGGGAACTGTCTATCTGATTGGTGATAGTCATGCGCGGAATTACCTCCCCACAGTGATAAAAGGCTTCAAGAACCGTTCCGTAACTTACCTGACAATGGGAGGCGGGTGCTCATTTCTGCCTCTTGTCATGACCTCGAAGTTTGAAAGAGTGAGGTGTTCGAGCTATGTATTGGAAACGACTGAATTCCTCTTAGATAAAGTGCAGCACGGAGATGTTGTCGTCATCGGGCAATCCCTGCTTAAATATGGGAAGTCCAGACAAACGCCTGTTTATGTGAATCATATTAAATCCTTTGCTCAACGATTGACCAAGAAACAGGTGCCCGTTGTTCTGTTGGACGGTACCTTTCCTCCTACCCTCCCGCCTGAACAATGTCTTAGAATGCCGTGGCAACCCTTCTCTGGAGATAGAGCCGGGTGCTTTGTTGACTCCAAGGACGCAACAAAGGGATACGCTAGATTTGATAGCTTAGCCGATGATGCATCAAGTCAGCTCTCTAATCTTTATTACATCCCCCTGCGGATGGGATTATGCCATGAAGGAAGGTGTGGACAGACTACAGCATCTGGTCTTTCAATTTGGCATGACAGGGGACACATCACTGAAGAGGTAGCAAGGGAACTGACGCCGCTTTTTCTTGAGAAATTGAAGAAGCAGGGGTTCTTCCAGCGGTTCGGTGCGGAGTGATGATTGTATAGGGCGGGATCAAACGGGATGTAAGCATCATCGTCAAAGATGGCCAGACTCGGACAATCATGAGAGAACTATCCGAGCGAATTGTGATGTTTATCTAGAACGCGCGGCCACTGACCTCATCTCAACGAAGTCGCCGGATTTCCAGCTGCCGTCGATTCCAGCCTCTACCCCAAAGTGCGTCTTCCACGATTTAAGGAGTAGATTCTTACACCATATACGTACTTGAGTTTTTCGATTAGTTTTTGCGTATGTTTTTCAATTTGCCCAAGCCATTTGTAGTAATCACGCTGGTCAAACTCACTCAGTTACCAAATTGCAGTTTGAACAATTGGGCATAGATATTGTTGTCATTAATCAGGTTTTCATGAGTACCTTGCTCGATAATTTTTCCGTTGGCAACAACATAGATCTTGTCACATTTCTGAACGGTCGATAATCTGTGGGCAATGATAAATGTTGTTTTTCCTGTTACCAGACTGTCAAGAGCGGCTTGAATGGCCTGTTCAGAACCTGAATCCAATGATGAAGTTGCCTCATCGAGCAGAACAATAGGTGCATCTTTGAGAAATGCCCTTGCAATGGCAATGCGTTGACGTTGGCCACCGGATAATTGTGCACCGTTTTCACCGACAAACGTATCATAGCTATTATTCAGTCGGGTGATAAATTCATGGGCATTGGCTAATTTTGCCGCTTCAACAATTTGATTTTTTGAGGCACCGGTTTTGCCAAATTTAATATTTTCCAACACCGAACCGGTAAATATATGTGTTTCCTGACCGACATATGATATCGCAGAACGTGCACTATCAGAGGTCGCATTAAATATATCCTGATTATCAATCTGAATGGTGCCGGAAGTCGGTTGATACAGTGCCATAATCAGCTTGAATATTGTTGATTTACCTCCTCCGGAAGGGCCTACCAGTCCGATTTTTTCACCGGCTTTACCAGACAGAGATACATCATGTAATACTGGTAATTCAGGACTATAGCTGAAACATATGTTTTTTAGGCTCACATCGCCATTTGAAGTTTTGATGGGTTCATGACCATCAAATCGTTTGGATTCCGGTTCCTGATTATCCAGCAATTCGTACATATGGCGTACACTGACAAACATGCGCTCCATGGACACTCTCACTCCGGCCAGTTTTTTTGCCGGTGCGTAGGCGAGTAGAAAAGCCGTGATAAATGACATCAGTTTACCCGGGTAATCCGGGTCCAGGCTTTCAGTCCCGACATTAGTTGTCCACCAACCAGCATAGATTATCAGAGTGCCCAGAGTGAGCCCGCCCAGTGTTTCCATGATAGGCGATATTCGCGCAGAAAGTTTTGCCAATCGGTCATTGCGTTTGCGCAACTCCTCAACTACATTTTCCATCCGCCCGCGCATTTCATTTTCCAGTGAGTAAGTTTTTATCATTATGATACCGGAGATGGTTTCCTTAAGCAGCGAAGTGGAAACCGCTCGATCACGCAATTGCTTCTTTGCGTGCTGGCGTGTTTTTCGGATAATGCTGCGAATGAAAACGATAGATATTGGGCCAATAACCAGTACGACAAGTGATATCAGGGGTTCCTGCATGAACATGACAAGGCCCAGAAAAAACAACGTCAATACATCACGGAAAACGGTCATAATCAGTATTCGAATGACCGCGTTAGTCGCGCCAACTCCTGCATTGGCGCGGGTAAATATTTCTCCCATTGTGGTTCTGTCAAAATATTCGACCTTCAGGCTGAGCAAGTGGTTGTATACCCTCAATCGCAGTCTGGCGACCAGTGAGTTTCCAATTAGTGCCAGAATGACTGTTTGCGCATATGTGGCAAATCCCTTGATGGAAAAGATGGCGATAACAAAAAGGCCAATATACAGTATTTTGACAAACTCTTTTTCATTGAGCATTGAATTTATTACCTCACGCATCATCCAGGCGGATGCACCCGTTAAGGCAGAAGCAATGATCATCATGGCAATGGCCAGAAAATAACGATTGCGATAGGTGGAAAAGTTATCAGCAAATACTCTGGCGACAATTGTATATTGTTCACTGCTTTGAAAATTATGCCAAAGTTTTATGATTTTTTTCGGAAAATAGTAGGACATTTGGTGCCTTGATTTGATGCAGTCTTGTAGAAATGCATTGTGTTTTGTTCATCATTTTGGGATACGTTATATGCCTATTGACGTCAACATTTGCTGGTAGAGGTATGAGAATAGACTGGTGTCAATGCCAGGCCGGAAATTATAGTGCAGGGCGAACTCTTTGAACAGTATCTCTTTTGCTGCAGATTGAATGCAGGAATTATCACGTACGAATGTAACTGTGTATTCTCTTGACATCAGTCATGTGAAACACGCTCCTGTTGTTGTAGAGGCAGGGTTTTATGGCGGTAGTAGTGAAACTGAATATATTATGGAGAATATTAAGGCTACTCCTAATCCTACTGCGTCATTTTTCTGGAATTGCATTTATTCTACACCACTTGTCTACGACAACAGGGGCAGAATTCAAGGGTGTTGACGAGGGTCTGGGCGATGATAATGCGCAGTGTTGCGATTGAATGGGGATTATGCCTTTGCAGTCTTGCGGGTGGCGGCCGGTTTTTGCGATGCTTTGGAAAGGGCAAATTGCGCGATGATCCGGTAAGTAAAAGGAGCCTGGGCGCAGCGTCAATAACATCAGGGATTCGATTTACATGCGTGGAGCAAGTATTGAACTTATATGGCGCACATTCGTTCACCAGCCCGAGA
>JAAEMP010000435.1 GCA_024225445.1 Hyphomicrobiales bacterium
AATCGCCCAGAACCACTTTCGCAAAGGAACGCGGCTTTTGTGAAAAATGGTGCCCGCCGTCACATAAATCTGTTTGCGGCAACCCCGACATTCATCAAATACAACATTCCCTGTCCTAACTGCATAATCAGAAGATGATCTATTGATTTCAATAAATAAACCTGAATTCATCAGAGCCTATTTGTCAAGTCATCTGGGATATGCGGGTTAAGAAATGGCCCATAGCAAGGGGGCTTTACAAATTGCCAACACTGGTTAACGCTTTCCCTAGCTCGATAAATGTATTGTTCATATCATTGTTAACTTTTGTTATTAACGCCGTGATTTTTAAATCAACCGACTCTGATATTGAATTTATCTTGCTGTCAGTTAATGCCTGCTGACTGGCAATCTCGCATGCTAATGTGCTATGATTCTCCGCCTGATTTTCCTCCAAACTGAGTTTTGTGGCATCGATTCGACCATCGAGGGTTGTCAACGCGCTATGATTTTCCGCCTGATTTTCGTCCAATGTGAGTCTTATTGCATCGATTCGACCATCGAGGGTTGTCAATGCGCCATGATTTTCCGCCTGATTTTCGTCCAATGTGAGTCTTATTGCATCGATTCGACCATCGAGGGTTGTCAACGCGCTATGATTTTCCGCCTGATTTTCCTCCAATGTGAGTTTTGTGGCATTGATTCGACCATCAAGGGTTGTCAACGCGTTATGATTTTCCGCCTGATTTTCTGCTTGATTTTCCTCCAATGTGAGTCTTATTGCATCGATTCGATCATCGAGGGTTGTCAATGAAGTTTTGGTATTATTGTGCAATTTCAAAGTTACTCGAGCGAACTGCTTTTTCAGCTGTTCCATGGTCTGTTCAGTGTTATTCTTGTGACCTTCTATCGATTGCATGACATCGTCCAGGTCAGATTTGTTTTTTCGCTGGGTAGAGTCGATTAACAACTCAAGAACATCGCTTACTGATTTGTGAAGGTCTTTCGTTTCAATAATGTCTGTCTCGATGGACGGTGCAGCACCTACATTTTCTATTGATTCACTTTTGGGCAGGCTTTCAGGTTGCAACAAGCTACTGCTTTCACGAACTCTATCAATCATTGCACCGTGGACATCACTGTTATCTGAACTTTGGTTCGAATCTTCCATTTCATTTACTTCCTTTGGAAATTCTTCGTTGCTGGCCGATACGGGCTTTTCTGGGTTTGGACCAACAAACTCAGAACTCTCTCCTTGCTTAGTAGGCCAATAACGGTGCATTGGATACCTTGTAACTCCACTTGGAGTGTTTTCAGGTGTGAGATATCGATCATTCATAACAATTTGTCCTAATTAATAATTCCGTATTGGTAAAAAACAATTCTGATCCCTCGATCAAGAATTCTCCATGTCAAAGTAACACAGATAATTTTAATAGATATGAGTTGTTGTTGTTAAGGTTACTCATAAAGGTAAAGGTTGAGTTGGGCATGAAATTGCTCTGGGGGAAATTATATCGGGCTGTCATATTGACCTTAAAGGTCTTATTCGATGCCGAAAACCCGGCCGAGGCCAGCAGGTTATTTGGATCAATCACCTGCTTAAGTCCCGGCGTCAGTGGCAGGTCGAGTTATGGTTTTCTGGGAAAAAACGCGCGTTTAGTCATGCCGATCAGGAGCCAGGATTAACTTGAGATAATCTTGCATGTATCCGATATGCAGGTTTACCTGAGGGAGTGTGTTTACCATAAACTCAATTGGGATTTATATGCCGCCAGCCATGCCCGATACCGGCACACATTATCCGTTCAATTGATGTCGAACGCTGGGCGATCTACTAATCCCACCATGGTTGCTATGCGGCGAGGCTGTGTGAAAACTCTCTAACTTGCCCCGAGTGGTGTTATATTTCCGCATATGATGCGGAGGTTTTTATGAAGCGATTTATCGAAGGAGTAGAGCGGCATCAAGTGATGCTCTTATCAGATTGCCTCGACAATTATATCGATGACGAGATTACAGAAGATAGCGTATTTGAGTACCTGGAAAGTCAATCGGAACAAGCCACTTGCAGCACTGCAGGAACGCCGCGTAATATCCTCAAGCACACGAGTCAGACTCTTCCTCTGGTTTGTCGTGCATGAGGATTACGCAAATCTTGAGCGCGTGCGGTGGTGTCAGATGCGATCGTCGAAGGGATCAGGCGGGAGATTTAGGGCTCAGGACTAAAAGTTTCGATTGGATTGAATGGTTACGACCAGTATTAGGCGCTCAGCGTGTTCTTTCGACGGTAAAATGAGCGGCCTGGATCAGCAGATCGGCGCGATTACCAAATGGGGCGAGGCTGTCACAGGCTTTGGTAACCAGTTCATCAGCCATTTTTTTTGCCGCATCCAGACCCAGGATAGAAGTCTGGGTCTGTTTACCCTGATCTTTGTCTTTTGCGGTTGTTTTGCCCAATTGGCTTTGGGTGGCGGTAACATCGAGAATATCATCAGCCAGTTGAAATGCCTGGCCGATTGCCTCACCGTAACTGGTCAGGGCGCTTAATTCATCTCTCGAGGCACCACCGCATATACCGCCTGCTTCACAGGCAAATTTGATCAGGGCACCGGTTTTCATGGCCTGCATGCGGGTAATCTCGTTCATGCCCGGTTTGTCGGATTCAGGGTATAAATCAAGTACCTGACCACCGACCATTCCCCCCAATCCGGCCGCTTTGGCCAGTTTTGATATCAGTGTGATGCGTACTTTTGCATTATCATGAGCCTGTTCATTGCTTAACAGGTCAAAGGCGAAAGTCAGAAGGCCATCTCCGGCAAGAATCGCCATCGCTTCATTAAATGCCTTGTGAACGGTCGGTTTGCCGCGGCGAAGGTCATCATTATCCATAGCTGGCAGATCATCATGGACCAGCGAATAGCAATGGACACATTCCAGTGCCGTGGCAATTTGCAACAGGTTGTGCTGATTGGCATCAAACAGGGCACCCGCCTGCATCACCAGAAAAGGGCGTAACCGCTTGCCGCCATTCAATGCCCCGTGGCGCATCGAATTCAGCAATTGTCCGGGCCTGTAGATTTCGCCCTTGATTTTTGCTAGCGATAAAACCTCTTCGAGTCTCGCTTCGAGAGAAGCGGCATCCAGTTTCAATTGGCGAAGAAAACGATCCATAAATACTTCTTTGGTACAAGTTGGACACAGAAGATTATTTGTTCGATGACACTGTCACCGAATTTCGTCAAGTGACTGATGTCAGCAAGGTCAATTTACTTTTACAATAGCCGGAACCGAATTGAAAAAAAACAAACTGTCCATTGCCAAGCGAATTCGTCATTTCAGGACCGGGCTGAAATTGTTTTTCCTGTCCTGGCTGAAATTCCTGTGGCGTTATATCCTGATATTATCAGCGATATTGGTCATCGTCCCGATTGTGCTGACGGTTTTGTACACTTCGCAAAAAATCAATCCGGTATCCACCCTGATGCTGGCCCGACTGGTCAGCGGCAATCCGGTTCAGCGTAGCTGGGTGGCGCTGGACAAGATCAATCCGGTGCTGGTCCATTCGGTGATGATGTCAGAGGATGCGAAATTCTGTACTCATAGCGGCATCGATTTTGATGCGTTAAATCAGGTTATTGATGATGCAATTGATGGGGAAAAAACCCGGGGTGCCAGCACTTTGTCAATGCAAACGATTAAAAATCTGTATTTGTGGCCGGGTCGGTCGTACCTTCGCAAGGCGGTGGAACTGCCACTGGCTTTGATGGCAGATGCTATCTTGGGAAAACGCAGAATGATCGAGATTTATCTGAATATTGCGGAATGGGGAGAAGGAATATTTGGTATTGAAGCGGCAGCTCAGCATTATTTCAAACGGGGTGCAAAAACACTTAATGCATATCAGTCAGCGCTGCTTGCGGTGAGTTTGCCGAATCCAAAATGGCGCAACCCTGCAAGGCCTGGCAAAAGCCTTATGCGATTGGCAAAAAAAATTGAACGCCGGGCCTATCGAAGCGGTGCTTATGTCAAATGTGTTGAAAAATGAAGGATGAGAAATGAGGCTGGCGGGTCTGATTATCTGTGATTAATGGTTTTCTTAAAAAATCATAATAATTTTCAAAACCATCTGGTCAAATCCGGTATTTGCCTGTATAAGCCGCGCCCAGACGTTAAATTTCTAAAATTATTCAAATTTGTACGGGCGCAATGCGGCGCAGCGTGCTTGATCTGGAGAATTCCCATGGCAGTGCCAAAAAGTAAAATCACCCGCATGAAACGCGGATTTCGTCGTTCCAACAGTGCTTTGACGAAGCCTTCATATGTGGAAGACAAGGATTCAGGCGAATTGCGCCGTCCTCACCATATTGACTTGAAAACCGGCATGTATCGTGGCCGTCAGGTACTGGAGCCAAAAGATTCAATCTGACAATTGTCAAATTAGTTTTGGTAAAAGGCCGGCAATTGATTGTCGGCCTTTTTTAATTGTAACAAGAATTCTCCCAATTGCTCTTTTACAGGTGCTCGGGTAAGGTTGAATGCGGATTTTGCATTCGTCAGAATTGGGTTTTTGAAAACATGCGAGGAAACAATATGCTAGTTAATGTGCCTTTGTTGGTGGTTCCCCTTATTGTTTATAATATTGTTGGTCTTGGATTGATCGGTGGTACGGGTGCTGATCCATGGATCAGTGAAGTGATGAGTATCACCATGATTTCCGGTGTATTGTGGGCTATGTCGCTGGGTGATCTGATGATCACGCTAAGTCTGTTTCTCTTGTTTTTTGAAATTATCAAGGCAACCAGGGTCGGGGCCTCCTCGATCATAGATCACCTTCTTTCAACATTTGTGCTGATTGCATATCTGGTGGAATTTCTGATAGTTGGCTACGCAGCCCATGCTGTGTTCTTCATTTTGATGATTATTGCTCTGGTGGATGTTATTGCCGGGTTTTCCATTTCAATCCGCTCCGCCACCCGAGATGTGTCTTTTACCAACTGATTTTCCAAACTGTTTCGTCAATTTTCTGTAAATTATAACCGTTATGGCGCTTTGTTTTGTTTCCGTCTGGCGTTATAGAACCTTCAAACTGCAATTCAATAATTCAGGTTGAACCAAAGTGATCAATAAAATTCTCGTAGCCAATCGCTCGGAAATCGCCATCAGGGTATTTCGGGCCGCCAATGAGCTCAATCTGAAAACAGTTGGTATCTGGGCCGAGGAAGACCGGCTTGCCTTGCACAGGTTCAAGGCGGACGAAGCCTATCGGATAGGCAGAGGTTCGCATCTGAAAAAAGATATGGGGCCGATTGAGGCTTATTTATCGATAGAGGAAATCTTGCGTGTTGCAAAACTTTCAAATGCGGATGCAATACATCCCGGCTACGGATTGTTGTCAGAAAGCCCGGAATTTGCCGATGCCTGTCAAAATGCCGGTATAATTTTTATTGGTCCCAACGGTGACACCATGCGGCGGCTGGGTAACAAGGTGGCGGCACGAAATCTCGCCATCAAAACCGGTGTGCCGGTGATACCTGCCACAGATCCACTGCCCGATAATGTCCGGGAAATTGAACGCATGGCGCTGGAAGTTGGATATCCGGTAATGTTGAAAGCTTCCTGGGGGGGAGGGGGTCGCGGCATGCGGGTGATCCGTTCACAAGATGAACTGCATCGCGAAGTCAATGAAGGCAAACGAGAGGCAAAAGCCGCCTTTGGCAAGGATGAAGTCTATCTGGAAAAACTGATCGAACGCGCCCGCCATGTGGAAGTGCAGATACTTGGCGATACCCATGGCAATGTCGTGCACCTGTTTGAACGTGATTGTTCGGTGCAACGGCGGAACCAGAAAGTGGTTGAACGCGCACCTGCACCTTATCTTGATAACACCCGGCGTGCTGAACTGGCCGGATATGCGATCAAACTGGCGCGTGAGACCGGTTATGTGGGAGCGGGAACAGTCGAATTTCTGATGGATATCGACAGTGGAAAATTCTATTTTATCGAAGTCAATCCACGTATCCAGGTTGAGCACACAGTGACAGAAGAAGTTACCGGTATTGATATTGTCAAAGCGCAGATTCATGTTCTGGAAGGTGCAACCATTGGAAAACCGGAATCTGGAGTACCTGCCCAGAGCGACATCAAACTTAACGGTCATGCTCTGCAATGTCGTATTACCACCGAAGACCCGGAGCAGAATTTTATCCCCGATTACGGGCGGATTACCGCCTATCGCGGTGCTACCGGATTTGGTATCCGGCTGGATGGTGGAACCGCTTATTCAGGGGCGGTGATAACAAGGTATTATGATCCCCTGCTTGAAAAAGTAACCGCCTGGGCACCGACTTCTGAAGAAGTTATCAAGCGTATGGATCGCGCATTACGGGAATTCCGCATTCGTGGTGTTGCCACTAATCTGACATTTCTTGAAGCAATCATTGGTCATGAAAAATTTCGAAATTGCACTTATTCGACTAATTTCATTGATAATACACCGGAATTGTTTGAACGGGTAAAACGTCAAGACAGGGCGACCAAACTGCTAAATTATATCGGGGATGTTTCGGTCAATGGTCATCCGGATGCCAAGGGTAGAGCCCGGCCGGTAACCGGTGTTGCCAAACCGGTTGTTCCGATATTCGAACGTCCCCGGATAACCGGTACCCGAGACCGTTTGAAAGAGGTGGGTGCGACAAAATTCACCCAATGGGTGCGACAACAAAAACCATTGATGATTACCGATACTACCATGCGTGACGGACATCAGTCGCTGCTTGCCACGCGCATGCGTACCCATGATATTGTCACCATAGCCAAGGCCTATTCAACCGGCCTTCCCGAGTTGTTTTCTCTCGAGTGCTGGGGTGGCGCGACATTTGATGTGGCAATGCGGTTTCTGACAGAAGATCCCTGGGAACGTCTGGACAGGATACGTGAGAATGCGCCCAATATTCTTTTGCAAATGCTGCTTCGGGGTGCCAATGGCGTTGGATATAAAAACTATCCAGATAATGTCGTGCGGCAGTTTATTGAACAGGCGGCAAAAGGTGGTGTCGATATATTTCGCGTTTTCGACTGTCTTAACTGGGTTGACAATATGCGCGTTGCCATGGACGCGGTGAATGAATCGGGGAAAATATGTGAAGGCACCATCTGTTACACCGGCGATGTACTGGATGAGAGACGATCAAAATATGATCTGAAATATTATGTGCGCATCCTGAAAGAGCTGGAATCTGCCGGCGCTCAAATAATTGCGCTAAAGGATATGGCAGGCTTGCTGAAACCTGAAAGCGCCAGAGTGTTGTTTAAGACGCTGCGCGAAGAAACAGACCTGCCGTTGCATTTCCATACCCATGATACATCGGGCATTTCAGCCGCATCAGCGCTTGTCGCTGCCGGATGTGGCGTGGATATCATTGATGCGGCAATGGATGCATTTTCCGGCAATACTTCGCAACCATGTCTTGGGTCAATTGTAGAGGCCCTTCGCGGGTCGCCTGTAGATACTGGCCTTGATCCCCAGGCAATCAGAAAAATTTCATTTTACTGGGAAGCGGTACGTTACCATTATGCTGCTTTCGAAAGTGATCTTAAAGGTCCGGCTTCAGAAGTATATCTGCATGAAATGCCCGGTGGCCAGTTTACCAATCTGAAAGAACAGGCACGTTCCCTTGGATTGGAAAGCCGCTGGCATGAGGTGGCACAGACCTATTCAGATGTGAACCGGTTGTTTGGTGATATAATCAAGGTAACGCCCTCGTCCAAAGTGGTGGGTGACATGGCACTTCTGCTGGTCAGTCAGGATATGGGAGTTGCCGATATCCAGTCGGGGGCCCGGGAAATCTCCTTTCCTGAATCTGTCGTCTCAATGATGCGCGGCGATTTGGGGCAACCGGAAGGCGGGTGGCCGAAGGAAATCCAGAGCGCGGTACTGAAAGGTGAAGAACCTTATGTGGTTCCCCCGGGATCACTACTGGACGCGGCGGATCTTGAGGCTGAGAGAGCAACAATCAGCGAAATGCTCGGTGAACCCGTTAATGATCAGGAACTGGCCTCCTATCTGATGTATCCAAAAGTGTTTAGCGAATATGCGCGAATCCGTGAAATCTATGGGCCGACTTCGGTTTTACCAACCCCGATTTATTTTTACGGGATGGAACCGGGTGAAGAAGTCCTGGTGGATCTGGAACGCGGTAAAACGATGATTATTCGCTGCCTGGCTATAGCTGAGGCGGATGACAAGGGAATGGTTACCGTTTATTTTGAATTGAATGGCCAACCGCGCAGAGCCAAGGTTCCCGACCGTTCCCATGGTGCCAGCGGTGGAGGCCAGAGGCGCAAGGCTGAAATCGGTGATGAAAACCAGGTTGGCGCCCCAATGCCCGGGGTCATTTCCACAGTGGCAGTGAGTGCTGGTCAGGCGATTAGCGCCGGTGATGTGCTGGTTTCCATTGAGGCAATGAAAATGGAAACTGCAATCCATGCCGAACGCGACGGGGAAATTGGTGAAATACTGGTATCTACCGGGGATCAGATAGATGCCAAGGATCTGCTGGTAACTTATGTCGGCTGATCAATTTCGATGAGGTTCCACTTGTCAGCGGTATGATTAACCCCATATCGAATAATAACAATTGTTTGGAGATGGTACATGTCTGGTTCGTTAGTAAGTCAAATTATGTCAATTCCTGCAAATGTTCGCGAATCGAGACTGCGGGAACAGGAAGCCGCCGCAACAAACCCACATATGATGAAGGCGCTGAGTGAAAATAAACGCCAGGGCCAGGTTTTAGCTATTAAAGCGCGCTGGGTTTCACTGGCAGTTATTGCGGTGCTTATTCCATTTATTAGTCCAAGCTGGGGTGCATTATATTATGAAGCGTTGCTTTTGGCATTTGCTATTCTGGGCTGGGCTCAGTTGAAGGCGGCCCAGGTCGGTCAAAGCCGAACGGAATTATTCCTGATTTTTCTGGATCTGGCATTGTTGACGATTATTGGCGTTTTACCAAATCCGCTTTTTGATCAGGTCTGGCCAAATGCAATGCAGTACCGGTTTGAAAATTTCCTGTATTTCTTTGTTATTCTGGCCGGGGCCACCCTGGCATATTCCTGGCGAACGATATTTGCCGTGGGAACATGGACATTCATATTATGGATTTTGGGTTTGCTGGGAGTCGTATTTTTTGGCAGAACCGACCCGCTACTAACCAGGGATATTGGCGAGGCCACCTCAAATTACCCGTTGATGCTGGAGGCAATTGATCCCAATAACGCGTTGATTGGCCTTCGCGTTCAGGAAATAGTCGTGTTTCTGATTGTCGCTGCAATATTGGCACTGAATGGCTGGCGCAATAATCAGTTAATGATGAAACAGGCTGCATCAGAAAGGGAAAGGGAAAACCTGGCGCGATATTTCCCACCTAATATTGTCGATGACCTGGCCGATCAGGACCACCCTTTTGATCATATACGTCTGCAACCGGTGGCCGTGTTGTTTGCTGATATTGTCGGATTTACCCGAATGGCAGAACAGGGAAATCCGGAAAAAGTGGTAGAACTTTTACGTAAATATCATCAATTGCTTGAAGCGGCAGTTTTTGACAATCAGGGAACCCTGGACAAATTTCTCGGAGACGGAATTATGGCAACTTTCGGTAGCCCGGTTACCGGGCCACGTGATGCTATCAATGCGATGCAATGTGCTCATGATATGGTGGAGGCGATAGACCACTGGAATGAAGAGCGAATTAGAAAAGGCGAGGAAGCGATAGTTTTGTCAATTGGTGTTCATTATGGTGATGTGATCCTAGGTGATATTGGTTCAGAACGCAGACTGGAATTTGCCACACTGGGGGACACCGTAAATGTTGCTGCGCGTCTGGAAGAACTGACCCGTTCATTGGGTACACAGGTGGTCGTCAGTAATGAACTGGTTGAAGCAAACAAAATCTGTGAAGCGGGAAATGATAATAATCTGCTGGAAAATTTTACCAATGCAGGCTCCAAGATATTGCGTGGCAGGGACAGTGAAATCGGTATCTGGAAAATGCTGGCATGATAGTTGGGGTTGCAGGAAGTTAGAGCATTTCCAGCTTAGATTGAACCATTTGATGGAGTCAAATCAGTTCACTCGGCTAGGCGTGGAACCCGAAAATGTATCTGGGTGATATGTATGTCGGGCAAGGTTTGCAACGCAGCCCCAATAAGATTCCGGGGGCTGATTTGGGCCGCCCCAAGAATATGGCAAAGGCTTGTTTTTCACGCCCGCTGGACTGCGTTATGCTTCGCTTATGGTCTGGTTGCCTTCAAGCAGAAATTCCGGCAAAAAGAGCCAAAATCCGGTTCGTCAAACCCTGCTCAGAGTTTCGGGTTGGACACTAAGCCGGAAATACTCTAATTTTGATATTCTTGTATTATCCGTCAATAACTTGCTAACGGGTGCGGGTTATATTGAAATCCATGACCGATCATGAAGAATTTCTCATTGCCTGCGACAAGCATCTGTCCGGACAGTTTTTGCGGTGGCAGGAATATATCACTCATGAGAGGCGTCTGGCTGAAAAGACCGTGGAGGCCTATCAGCGGGATGTGTGCCAGTTTTTCCAGCATCTGACCGGATATCTTGGTCACCCGCCCGGTGTCAAAGACGTGGCCAGTCTGAAGCCAATTGATTTGCGCGGGTTCCTGGCGCGCCGTCGCAGTAGCGGCGTTGAAGCCAGAACACTTGCGCGCTCACTATCGGGTATTCGTTCGTTTATCCGATTTCTCGAACGTCAGGGACTTGCTGATTGCGCAGGGCTAAACGCTACCAGTGCGCCAAAATTGCCTCGCAAATTGCCAAAACCCATTTCCGCATCGTCAGCCGTGAAAATTACCCGGCCAGATATGCAGCTTGCCGATGAACAATGGATTGCAGCGCGAGATGCGGCCTGCATGGCCCTGATGTATGGCAGTGGATTGCGTATTGCGGAAACCCTGGCCCTGAGACTGGAGCAATTTTCTGATAAAGACGCCGGGATTTTGCGGATTCAAGGCAAGGGCAGCAAGATACGCATCGTTCCACTGTTGCCCTCGGTACGTCTGTGTGTTGAGGAATATCTGAAAATCTGCCCTTTCCTCATCAACCAGGAAGATCCGATATTCCGGGGTGCAAAAGGCGGCATCCTTCACCCGGCGATTATCCAGAAACAGATGCGCAAACTGCGTGGTGCTCTGGGTCTTTCGCCCAACGCCACGCCCCATTCCCTGCGCCATTCATTTGCCACCCATCTCCTGGCAGGCGGAGGGGACTTGCGTTCTATTCAGGAACTATTGGGTCATGCCAGTCTTTCAACCACTCAAATGTATACTGGCGTGGATACGGCAAAATTGCTGGAAATATATGATTCTGCGCACCCGCGATCTTGATAAAGTCTGGGTAATATTCACCCGAAATTAACCAGAAGATTTAACCGGTTATCCAGCTTCGTGTCGCATATTTGAGCGAACGAAAGAGAAAAGATTTTTGCTGTGCGAATAATTTCCAAAACCGGTCTGCTGTTTTACGCAACGCTGAAACTGGTATTCATTGCCCTGTTTTCACTCTCCCTCAATTTTGCCAGCAATGTATCTGCGGGGGAGGAAACCGCCTGCAATGGCAGCGATTTGCTGGAGAACCTGGCGGGCAAAGACCCCGCAGCACTGGCAAATCTGCGCCAACAGGCCGGCAAAAATATTTACGGCAATTCCAGGTTGTGGAAAATATCCAAATCCGGATATCCGGATTCCTGGCTTTTTGGCACCATGCATATGGCTGATGAAAAAGTAGCAGTTTTGCCAGATCAGGCCAGAGCGGCCTACAAGGGCTCAAAAACCGTATTGGTGGAAATCACCGATATGCTGGATCCTGAAAAAGCCCAGGCAACTATTATCAGACTAAAGCACCTGACATTTCGACTGGATGGTTCAACCATTGAATCTGATATTTCCGGTGAGCAGTTGAAAAAACTGAAACTGGCAATCGAAGCGCGTGCGCTACCTTATCAACTTGCCATACGCATGCAGCCCTGGATGCTGGCGCCAGCCATCAGCAACCAGTTATGTGAGGTAGTTGCCAAAAAACTCGGGAAGCCGTTTCTGGATGCCAAAATCATGCAAATGGCACTGAAGGACGGCAAGCCGCTTGTTGCGCTGGAAACAACCGAGGAGCAGTTGAAGGCGATTTCGTCGATGCCCAGAGACTTTCAGATGGCAACGCTGATTGAGACACTGGAGCTCGGTGACAAGCTTGATGATATCAAGCAAACGATGAAAAACCTCTATATCAGGGGCGATATTGCGATGATCGTGCCGGTTATTCGCCACTTTACCGAGAAATTTGTTTCGCATCCCGGATTTGCCATTTTTCAGGAGAAGCTTGTTAAGCAGCGCAATCTGAAAATGGTTGAGCGGGCTGATGAGTATTTTCAAGAAGGCAATGTATTTATGGCGGTAGGCGCGCTTCACCTGCCGGGAAATGACGGCTTGGTGTCGTTGCTGGTAAAGCGGGGGTTTTCAGTGGAGGCCTTCGATACGCCCTCCTGAAGCCATATTGTTGTCTGACAAGCCGCGTGTAAATCGTTTTGTCCGTTTTGCGTGTGCCAGAACATCACGTCGGGCAGCGTGGCTGCAGTCCGCATACATTCGTCAAATGGGCGACCATGATATCCGGTTTGGGTCATTTCTACCAAATTGAGGATATTGCTGTTGGGATAGAGATGGGTAAAACGAACAGGGCTTTTTGACCCCAACACGGACATAACTTGTGATGAATTTCGCCGGACATATGTGAAGAGAATTCAATTGGCAAAGCAGTTGTGGGAACTGGAACGGGGAGGATGTGACCACTTCAATCGGTTATCATGTCATAGATCTGCACAGGATGCGGGCTGAGAAGTTTCAGCTTGAGCCATGCAACGGGCGATAACGGCCTGGATTTGAGCCCTGTATTGTTGACAAGCGGCTGGTCGTGTTTCGCATTGTAATAGATAATAATGATACGGCGCTGATTTGCGCGGGCTGTTTCCAGGGATTTACGCACAACCTTGTCCAGCAGGACTTCCTTGAACGGGTTGAAAAAGTAGAGAATGCAATCGCTGTCCGGCAAGGCATAATCAAGTGCATCACAGCAGACGGATTGTACATCCTGACAGACAAGGTGCTGATCCGGGTATCCGGCAATGTTTATCTCAGCCTGTTTGTGCAAAGCATCACAAAACTCGATTCCATGCACAGACCGGAATGGTCTGCCGGCTGCCGTCAACAGTACCCGACCACGACCGGAACCGTAATCGATAAATGAATACCGGTTTAAATCCTCTTCAAGCGCATCCAGAAGCCAGTCCGCAATCAATCGTGGCGAAGCCCCATATTCATACGACAGGTCGGCGTGGGTTGCATTTACCGGTGAAAGATCGTTTTTGTAGACAGTCCCCCTGGTAGCAATTTTTTCCAGGGATTCGAATCGTCTGTCCGATAGCCAATAGTGGGTTCGATACAAAAACATCGCCCGGATATGGCGCACCAGCGCCATGAAACCTACATCACGCCAATGCGACAGACGATGCCATTTTGCCACAACCTCCTGATTTTCTTCAATACCACTCAAATCAACAACCCCCGTAATTGGCAATATTCAGCACAGTGATAACAGTTCTCTTCCCTATGATATCAGCAGCGGAGGCTGCTGGAGATAGCGTGCCACTTTGCGCTTTGAGCGGATATCCCGCCAAACCAATTCCACCTGATTACCGCTCAGTCCTGCGGCCTTGCCGACCGTTTCACTTGAAAGTCCCTCGTTCAGGCCATACAGGCAAACATCCATCTGCTTGTAGGGAAGGGAGAAATAGAATTCATCCTGTGTTTGCGGTAGTGACCATGTGTCGGTTGTTGGGGGACGTTCGCATATTTCATCTGGCAGCTGGAAATATTCGGCCAGCTGATAAACCTGGCTTTTATACAGATGCGCAATGGGTTTGAAATCCGCGGCACCATCGCCGTTTTTGACAAAGAAGCCCTGGTCGTATTCCAGCCTGTTGGGAGTTCCGGCAACTGCGTGGTTCAGGCGGTCGGCATGATAATATTCAAGCTGCTTGCGGGTACGCTGCTTCATGTTTGCCGCCGCGACAACACCGAGATAGACATCAAGCGGCATACGTTTTTGAAACCTTTTGTTGTCCGGCGATTCAACCACTAGCGAAGAAATATTGTAGCTGCTGTTTTCCAGTTTACTGGCAAGCACCACCTTGCATTTCCAGCCCGGACCAAATTCGGGAAAAATGCGGCGAATGAAATCATCCCGCCGCTGGTAACAACCCTGGGCCGTCAATATTGGTTCGATATCTTCCAGCACATATTTGATATTGAGATGATCAGCCAGCAACCGCCCCAGATGCAGGCTTTCAGGGTCTGAATCCTTTTCCGGCATCAGCACGCCGACCACCCGCTCTGCCCCCACTGCTTCAACACACAGGGCTGCCGTGACACTGCTGTCAATGCCGCCTGACAGTCCCAGAACTACGCCGCGTTTTCGTGATTGATGAAGTACCTGCTTGCGAACAGTCCGGGCAATGCGGGCGACTTCGACTGGCGCATCAAGAAGCAGGGTTTGCGGAGAAAATGACTTGTGGGCAACATCTCGCATGGACTGTTCACAGGGTGGTGTTCGCAATTCAGTATCTATTACAGCCTGGGTCATTGTGCTGCCTCCAATGTATCCTTGTTCATCCGGTGGCTAATTTTTCCGTTGTCACTCTTGAGCAAATGCGATCGAAATTCGATGACATGCGGAACCATGAAATCTTCAAGATGCCTGGCGCAGTGGCGTTGTACTTCTTTTTCGCTGACATTGGCGTCGGCAACGGTAACCACCAGCGCCTTGATCGCACTACCGAGAATGGGATCGGTAATTCCGGTCACCACGGCTTCTCTGATCTCTGGCATCGCATAAAGTACATTCTCGATTTCCCTGGGGCTCACCTTCTCACCGCGGGTTTTGATAATGTCGTCCTTGCGGCTGACAAAGTACAGATAACCCTCTTCGTCCGCGTAGAACAGGTCGCCTGTATAGAGCACCTTTTCCCACGGATGTCTGCCGGTGCGCAGCGCCCGCGCGGTAGCCTCGGGGTTCTCCCAGTAACCACTCATGACATGGGCGCCGCGGATAACCAGTTCGCCGGTAATGCCCGCAGCGACAGGGTTGCCATCTTTATCCACCACGTATGCTTCGGTTCCCGGAATGGCCTTGCCCACCGATGCTGGCTTTCTGTCAAGATGCTCCGGCGGCATCCATGTGCAACGCTTGCATTCGGTGAGTCCGTACATCGAATGGATTTCGGTGTTTTCAAACATTTGCCTGAGGCGCGAAATGACTGACGGATGCAGGGCTGCTGCCGTGCTTGATATGTAACGCAGGTTAGGCACTGCATCAGGGCCAATGTCTTTCATTTGCAAAATAAGTGCTGCCATTGTCGGCACAATCGGGAAGCCGGTGACTTTTTCCTCAACCATTTTCTTCATGATTGCGTAGGGAAAGGCGAAGGATTTCTCCAGCACAAGCGTGGCACCGGTTCTGATCGACATCAGTACCTGGTAAAGGCCATAGTCGAATGAAACAGGAACGACACACATGATCACATCGTCCGGCGTGTTTTCCAGATAGGTCGTGATTGATCCTGCCGCCGCATTCACACTGCGGTGGGTCATCATCACCCCTTTGGGGAAACCGGTTGAACCGGAAGTATAGATCAGCATTGCCAGATCAATATCAATACCGGGATCGGGCAACGCCACCGCGCTGCCGCCTTCCAGAGCTTTTTCGAAACTGCCAAAATGGCAAGTGGTCCTGTTGCCCGTTTCCTCCGTCACCAGTTTTACGGTAACGCTGGGCGCTTCTTTCGCCGCCGCTTGCGCAATCTCCAGCAGACGTGACTGGGCAAGCAGCGCTGTTGCCCGCGAATTGTTCAGGATGAATGCCAGCTTTTCAGTCTTGGTGGAAGGATTGACCAGACTTACTACTGCGCCGACCTTGAACACAGCATAAATGGAAATGACTGCCTGCCAGCAATTATCCATATAAATGACGACCCGGTTGCCGCGTTCAACCCCGCATGAAACCAGTGATGCCGCAAGCCTGTCCGACAACCGGTCAATTTCATTATATGTAAATCTTCTTGAACCGGCGATCAGTGCGGTCTTGTCACTGAAATGTATCGCGTTGTTACGAAGGGACTGTTCAATGCGCATCGGCAAACTCCAACACTGGCGACACGCCCGAAGCGTGGTGCATCTTTTTACTCAAGCGGCTTTTAACGTCCTGGATTTAGCGAAATTTGTGATGTTTTGAACTGAATCGAGGTTCTCCGGCACGATATCCGCATCATTGATTTCAATGCCAATGTCGCATTCAAGAAAGGCGACCAGTTCCAGCACACCGGTTGAGTCCATCAAACCGCTTTCCAGCAGAGATTCCGTCTCACAAAGAGAATGGCGATCTTCGCGGAAGAGAAAATTGTCTGCAATAAACTGGCGGACCTTTGTTTCGATATCATCATGCATTATAAAAATTCCTTATCTTCAGGCAACTGCCCGATGTGGTTGATTAATGGCCGAGGTTTGTGTTGCTTCGACAAACTCCCGGTGCCACAATTGGGTTGAAAGAATCCCGACGAATGCCATATTGTCCCGCATGCTCAGTGTCGATCGCAGCCGACGTTTATTGGTGAGCTTTTCAACAGCAGTGCTGTGGAAATAGCCGCACGCGTCGATCTTGCTCATGGACAATTCACTTTCCACATAAGACGGTGCCGATCTACCGGTGAAGCAATCGCTTTCGGGTGCTCTGTAGGGTTGTTTGGGGCGTTGGCGTATGTTCGTCGGCAGAAGCCCCTTCATGCTCTCGCGCAAAATATGTTTCTCGCACATTCCACGGATTTTCATCGCCGGTGGTATCCTGGAAGCAAACTCTACCAGTCGGTGATCAAGAAACGGGTAACGTCCTTCGACCGCATGGGCCATCGACATCCGGTCTCCCTGCGATGAGAGAATATATCCGGGCAGCAGAAAAACCGTTTCAAGATACTGCGCCTGGGAAAGCGGGTGCCAGCGCGTGAAATCCGCCGGCAGTGATTCACGCATTTCTCCCAGTGCGTCATATCCGGCCAGTTTTTCGCGCATATCAGATGACAGAAAATTCCTGGTTCCCCTGGTCGAACGAAAACGGGGCAGGTGTGAAAAAAGTGGGTCGTCCAGACTGTCGTGAGCGGAATTGAAGAATGCCGCCAGTGTCGTGTGGGACTGATTCTGGAGCCTGGGCAGATAGGGATAAAGACGTTGGAACAACATCGGCCTGTACTTTGAGTGTGGCTGGCGGGCACAGAAACGCCGAAGCTTGGCTTCCTTGAAAATATCATAGCCGGCAAAAACCTCATCTGCTCCCTCGCCGGTCAGAACAACCTTGTATCCTTTTTGATGTACCAGATCTGACAGGGCAAAAAGTGGTGCCGGTGCAGTTCGCAGAACTGGCTGCTCGGTGTGGTGTATGACCTTTGGGAACATACGAGCGATATCTGCTGCATCACAAAGAACCTCTTCATGCCGGGTATCCAGTGCCTGAACCATCTCCTGCTGGAATTCTCTTTCGTCAAATTCTTCGCTTTTGAAGGTCACCGAGAATGTTCGAAGGTTGCGAGGAGAGATATGTTTGACAGCGGCTGTGATGATTGATGAATCAAGTCCCCCGCTTAGATAAGCCCCTACGGGCACATCGGAACGTAAACGGATTCTTGTTGCATCAAAAAGCAGTTCCCTGCATTCTTCTGCGATAGTTTTTTCACTGCGCTGGTCCCATGAGCCGTGGTCGTCAGCATCGGGAAAGGCAAGACTCCAGTAGGGGCGAATATGTTTGCCACCGGGTGTTGCGACCAGCATATGGCCGGGAGGCAGTTCGAAAACACCCTTGAAAGGCGTGCGCGGAGCCAACGGAAACCAGAAGGAAAAAATCTGGTCGAGCGCGATCGGATCCAGTTCAGCATTAATACCGGGCACCTTCAGCAGAGACTTTACTTCAGAGGCAAAAGTCAGGCGACCTCCAAGCTCGGTGTAGAAAAGTGGCCGTACCCCCATGCGGTCACGGGCAAGTACAAGTTTTTTACGGCGGCTATCCCAGATTGCAAACGAAAAATCGCCATTAAGATCGTTGACGCATTCCTCGCCTTTCTCCAGATACAAGTTCAGGATTACTTCGGTGTCGGATTTTGTCCTGAATACATGGCCGCGCAATGTGAGGTCTTGACGAATTTCTACATGGTTGAAAATCTCACCGTTGAAAATAAGCCAGACAGTCTTGTCGGCATTGCTCATTGGCTGTTTTCCACCGGCCGGATCGATAATGCTGAGGCGGGCATGTCCCAGTGCGATTTCCCGGTCGCAGTAAATATCCTGCTCGTCGGGCCCTCTGTGAGCAATAACACCAATCATCTGCTGGATAAGCTTTCGGCTGGATGACAGCGAATCCCCAGGTCCAATGTATCCCGCTATTCCACACATAGTTCCATTCCACCTGATTCAAAACACGATTGATCATGTTTTGCCATGACAAATCCATTGCTCTTTATTTATTTGATATATATATGGAAAATAGGTGTTCATATAGTCTTAACGCAGGCTATGATTATAAATTAACCTTAATGGTTTCTAAATATTATCCCCAATGATTCTGGCCCATGCTTCACCCGCAAGTCCGGTTATCAGTGCATCGCCGGAATTGATGGCTGCCTGAATGTCAGGTTTTTTTGCATGGGCGATCATCGAAGACTGGTTATACAGGATGGAGTTTTGACGGGTGACCGCCTCGGTGATATCCGGAACGGTCCTCCCCCTGACTGCAACGCAACCGGCTTTGCTGGTATGATTGAGCAGGCTTTCAATGACTGAATCCGCCAGACCGGGCAATGCCATCACCTGCAGTACCCAGGCTATGTCTCCAGGTTGTCCGTAGTATATGTAAATGCCGATTGGCTGGTCATCCTTTTTCAGGCAAACCATCCGTTTATGCAGGGCACCGATCTGTCGTTTCTGTTCTGAATGCTTCAGTAACCATTTCAATAGTTTGACATCCCAATCCGGTTTAAGGGAATAGTGTTTGGCAAACAGGGGAATTTTTTCAATCAGTTCATCATCGCCAATTTCCCTGTCATAGAATTTCTTGCGGGCATCAATATCCAGGTGAAAGGGGTTTAGTCTGATGCGGTTACCGACCATATCAATCGCAGAGGCAAGCGGTCGAAGCATAAACGCTGGTCTGAACGCCTTTTTCAGTACCGCTGCTCCAAATCCTGCCGGATGCAATACACGCAACCAGTCAAGACTGTAACCAATAATTGGGCGAATCCCCATCTGCTCCCACATTTTTGTGGAGCGTGCATTTGCCGACTCGCTCAGCGAAATGTCTTGCGGGCCGGACAGGAACTTGCGCATCAGGCGTGCGCCTGCCAGCGGGTTTCTTGCCGGATCTTCAACCATCAGCGATCCGGCAACGCCCGCCCGAACAGATCGGCCTTTGAATGTCATGCGCATTGGCATGACACCTATAAAGCCACTGACCCGGCCTTCTTTGTCAAGGTAAACCCATGATGGAATTTCCGGGTCATACCAGGGGTGGCGAAGAAATATCTCGTTCAGGTAATCGCCCAAAGCTGCGGAATTGCGCTTGCGTGGATTGCGGAATGTTTTCTGAAACAGCGCCGCGACTGCAGGGATATCCGGGGATTGGAATTCGCGAACATTGCAATCCGGTCTTGCCGGCTCACTGGATTTGTTGGAGTTCAATACTTCAGGGTCGGAATTTGCCGTTACCTGGTCAATTCTCCGGGAGCCATCATCGCTCACATTTGTTGTACATTGATGGCTATGCATGGGAAAATACCCAGATTTTCAGACCCAGACGTGTTTTGGCCACATAATAGAGAAGCACAGATTCAATCACCATTGCGGTTGACAGACTGATGGCCGCCCCAACTCTTCCATAGTCCGGTATCAGTGTTATGCAGAGTACCAGATTGACCAGAAAAGCGGTGGCGTAGACAAATCCGCAGCGCCGTATTTCACCAACCATGTTGAGCAGTCGTTCGGCGGGTCCCACCGAGGCACGGGCAAGCAGGCCAACAGCAAAAATAAACATCAGTCCGTAGCCTTCAATAAATCCGGGTCCAAAAAGCCACAAAATCGGTTGACCAAACGCCAGCACAGCACTTGTAGCTGCCACAGAAGGCCAAAAGGTCCAGCGAACGGCTGTGCGCACAAGATCTGAAAAGGCTTTTTTGTTGCCGGACAAATAGTATTCTGAAAACTGGTGAGCAGCCGCTGCGGCCACGGAAAAATAGATAAAGGCCACGAGGGCCGATGTTTTTGATGCTGTATAGTAAACAGCCACATCCTCGGGTGGCCGGAACTGGCGCAGTATCACAATATCCACATAGGAGAGAAGCGTATAAAAAACCCATACCGCCAAAATCGGAAAAGATGTGGCAAGCCACTCGCGCACCTGGATATTTTTATCTCCCACGGAAACAACATCAGCCAATTTGGTGTTCACCCAGACAAGTTGCAGAATCGTGGCTGCCCATGTGGCGATGATTGCCGCCAGCATGGCAGTCGCCGCATCGATGCGATTGCCCGAGAAATAGATGATTGCGATTGCCGTAAACAGAAAAATCGGTCGTAGCACATATTGGGGAAGCAGCGCCGGGCTGGCCCAATTGTAGCAACGGGCAATGCCGTCAAGCAATGCGGAAAGCGAATAAAAGGGAAGCGTGACACATGCAAGATACAGCGGAAGGACCTCGTAGCTGCCCAGCCATGGTTCGATGAAACCAATGCCAAAAGCGGCAATTATCGCAACCAGTGTGGCAGCTGAAAAGACAACCCATTTGCTCCCGCTCAGGAAACCACGAAGTGAATTATACGCTTTTTGCCTTGTATATTCGGGAATCAGTCGTTGCGCTGCTGCGGCCAGCCCCATGTGCATTATGTCGCCAAACAGCAAAACCCAGGTCCAGACATAGATGAAGACACCAAATTCGAAAGCGCCCATCCAGCGGGCAAACGCCACTTGTGAAAGGTAGATCAGTGCAGCACCTGTCACTCTTATCAGAAAGGCCGTTCCAGCCATTTTCCTGATGATCGACTGATCGTTGTTGTCGGTAAACAGGGAATGCAACCAGGAGATAACATCCAGACGAAGTAAGGTTTGTCGCATGGGACTCCCGTTTCGGCATCCTGACCGAGTAAATTTCACAGTTGGTTTCCCGGCAAAGACCAAAACAGCAGGCTTGATATTCCTCCTGGCGGGAAACAATTCATACATCCGCAATTTAGCAACAAACGGTTAAATTATCGTTGTGGTGTCCATGGATAATATCTTATTGAGCTTGAAGGGCCTTGCATCTATCTGCCTGTGTTTACTGGTAACGATCAACTTCGAATTCTACCAGCAACCCAAATAGTCTCGCTATGGGTTGGTTATACGGATATTCTAGGTTTGATTAGTTTGGCACGACACGCCTTCTGTCGCTCAAGTGTGCCAATCCCGTCGGCCTTCATCAGTCGGCTGTAGCCAACCACATCAGCTGCAAATATGGCACTCAGACGCCGCTCCATCTTTTCCTCCTTTCAGGGGGGGTTATACATTCAACAAATTAGAATCTACAGAGGGAAGAATGTCGGTTGTTGTGTAGGTTTCTCGGACACCGCTGGCACAGTGTAGGCGGGAACGATCTGTGTTCTCACCGGTGTCGGAGAAGCACCAATGCAGGAAATCGCATGAGATTGTTCGCGGACCAAGCAACTTGCCCTATGGGGATTTGCGGC
>JAAEMP010000436.1 GCA_024225445.1 Hyphomicrobiales bacterium
GGCATATTATGCGCAGACGTCGAATTGCGTTCAAAGTTCGGCAAAATGGCCAACAATTGTCCCGAATGTCGCCAAAAGTTGAAAAAGCCAGCCAGAGCGAGCGCCAGAGAACCGCAAACTTGAACAAAGGAGGTCAATATGCCATCATCACAGCACAAATCAACCCCATCTGGGGGATGTCGGTTTAAGTGAGGAGTATTTATAATGCAAAAACTGGTTGCCAATTTCCTTTGTTGCATATTTCTGTTTTTTGCATCCGTAGATACCGGATATTCCCAAACCATGAGTTTTGGTGATGCTGTTGAGGTATGGGCACTCGCTTGTGGGAAAGATGTAGATATCCATTGCAAGGGTATTAAACCTGGCAATGAACAACTAACAGCATGTCTGATAGGCAAGGCATCGCCAATCTGCCAAAAAGCGACAACAGCGTTCCAAATCAATATGGATGCACGCTTTCAGGCACAAGCTAAGGCACAAAAGACTTGCCGCAACGATGTCAAACGTTTGTGCCCGGGGTTTCGCAAAGGTCAAGCTAGGGTGCTTCGATGTTTGCTGCGTAAAGATAATTTTCGCGCTGCCAGTGTTCCATGTAAGAATACCTTGCAGGCTGCCGGATGGCTGGATGAGGTTTCAAAAAAGGCAAATTAGTTAAAAATGTTTGTTCATTTGATACACAAGAGTTACAGGAAAACACGATGAAATATTTGGTAAGCTTACTAGTATCAGGACTTTTTGGTTTTACTGCCACGCTCATGGATGTCCAGGCACAAAATAGAGTGACCTACAGTCAGGTAATGCAGAGTTTGGTAACATCAGGAAAGACCGCCCGGCGTGTTGGCATTGATACCGGGGTAATTCGACAAGATATCGAAAACCACATCAGGGCTGAAGGAACCGAGAATGCGCAGACTTCTTTTTCAGTTCTCGACGAATTGAAAAAATTACCTCAACTTATTGTGCAGATTCAATTTGATCTCGATTCGGATTCAATTCGCCCGGAATCCTGGGTAACAATTGGCAGGATCGCAGATGCCCTGCATCATCCGTTATTGGCGGGAAACCGGTTCTTAATTATTGGACATACTGATGCCCGAGGAAAGAGGCTATATAATTTGGGTCTAAGCCAGAGACGTGCATTATCTATCGTTGAAATGCTTACCTCGACTTTTCGCATTAATCCCATGAGACTAGTGGCGTTGGGTCTGGGTGAAGAGCAACTTCTAGATACTGGAAAACCAAACAACGGTGTGAATAGGCGTGTGGAGTTATTGAACATGGGTCCAACATAAACAGCCACTAGACAGGTTGATTATTTATTCTCACGTCACTTGTCCCGTCATTTACGCTCCGAAGACATATGCCTTGATAGTCAATAACGGAGCACATTTCAGTTTAAACCAGCTACCGTTCTACGCTCCTCTTCCATGTCTGTTGTTGGTAGATAGTGACAACGGATAGCCAGTCTCTATCAGACCAATAATCCAAACTGCAAAATTGTTGCACTTCATTCTTGAGAGTGCCAGTGATTGTTCTCCCATAGTAACAAAATTGAAAATCCACAAATATCTCAGATTAAATACCTCAATAGTGTTCGAAACGAGTTGGATTGTGTGATGGCAGATAATTCTATCCCCGAAGTGGATTAAATAGGTGAAAAAGCTGTTCATCGCCCTTATAGCCACCATCTGTTTGACGTCCTGTAGGTCTCTTATCACAGCAGAAAGCGAGTGGATTTTGCATAATATCGGCAAGGAGAAATTTGTCAGCTTGCGACAGGAGCGTGATGCGAACTTTGCTGTACCCAATTTGATCATTCCATCTTTGCAGGTCAATATGTGAACTGGCAACATGCCCATTGATGAATGTGGAAATCCAACGCCCAAAGTACCGCTCAACGAACTGAAGAATGTTGCTCTGGAACTAATCAACAATATACTCTAACAACAATCCGGATTGATGAGTAATTTGTTTCTTCAACCAACAAATTTGAATTTATGCGAGGTAGCATTCCTATGGAAATCAAGAAAATTAATGAAAACCTGTCTGTAGCCGGGCAGATATTTCCGTCTGACTTGGCATTCATTTCTGAACAGGGGTTCAAAACAGTTATCTGTAATCGACCAGATGGAGAGGTTGCGGGGCAGCCGGAATTTGAATCAATCCGGCATAGCGCTGAACGTGCCGGATTGTCGATTATTTTTCTCCCGGTGCTTTCCAGCGGGCCAACTGCAGCAAATATCAGAGAATTTTCTGTTGCTCTGGACAAGGCCCGGTCTCCCACCCTGGCTTATTGCCGAACGGGTACCCGTTGCACGATATTATGGGCATTGAGTGAGGGTGCAAAGGGTACACCGGTTGACCGGATTGTCACGGCAGCTGCCAAAGCTGGATATGATGTATCCAAAGTCGCAGCACGCAATCAAGGTAAAAATTATTGAAATCCCGATAGTGGCTCAGGTGAAACAGCACCATGATCGTCATGATCTCGCTAGCCTGAAAGATTCACGAACAAACACGATGCAATCCGATTTTCGCAGCGAAATCAACCTGTTGCGGCCAAGATGTAAGTTTTTGCTGAGGGGTGCACTTTGTACCCGAGCTGTTTTTCCAAACGTGGCATTCAATTTTTGAAGACAAGGCTCCCGGTTACAATTTTTCTGTATAAACCATTGATTCAGAAAAGATAATCTGCGCCAGCAAATTTGCGCTGAGATATCATCGCGAGATCATTGTCTTAACTACGCAGTTGGTGAATTATTCGGGTTAGCCAATTCACTCGTGATACCGGCGGAAATGCCGCAATGACTTTTGCGATCGCCATCATTCCAATACTTGTTGCTGCTGGTTCGGCTGTGGATTACACGCGGCTTTCAAATGAGCAATCATACCTACAGCAAGTATTGGATGCGACTGTTCTATCCGCAGCATCCGAGAATACAGACAAAAATGCGGTACGTATTGCCACTGGCAATGCTGTGTTCCAAGCCGACAGCCGCAATCCATGCGACAATATTGTCAGTCTTAACAATAGTCGATCAAAAAGTAACGGCCTCATCTTCCTGTGAAATTAAGACAACCTTCATTGGTATTTTGGGCAAGACGAAATTCTCAGTCAACGCTGAGGCTGTGGCTGTCTGGGACAGCGGTACGGGCAATGCGCCATGCCTGCTTGCGCTCCATCCGAGTTCTCCGGAAGCTCTTTACCTGGATTCAAATGCTAAAGTTGACGCGCAGTCGTGTAGCGTGCATTCAAATTCATCAAACATAAAAGGCACGGCTGCATATAGCAATTCTTACATCAACGCAGCATCAAATTGTGTGGTTGGAAGCGCATCGGGAGGCAGTTCACATTATTCGCCAAATGTGGTTACAGGTTGCGATACGATTGCTGATCCGCTGGCGGGCATTGCGCCTCCAAATGTAGGAAGCTGTGACTACAATAACGCCGAATATGATAGCGTAAGCACCATTCTTTCTCCTGGCGTGTATTGTGGTGGTCTGACAATCAAAGGCAATGCAGTTATTACTTTCAGATCTGGAACATACGTTATCAAGAATAGTTCCTTTTTTGTAGATTCAAATTCGCGGATTTCCGGTACAGGCGTTGGATTTTATTTGACAGGTTCAGATGCAGTGCTGCACTTCACAAGTAATTCCAGTGTCAATCTTGTTGCACCGAGCACCGGCGATATGGCTGGTATCCTGTTCTTTGAGGACCGCAGTGTATCGGCTGACCAGACCCATTATTTTGACAGCAATAATATCAGCAGAATTGAAGGCGCAGTTTATCTTTCTCGTGGTATTTTTTCCAGCGACAGTAATACACAGATCGGCGCAAACTCTGCTTTTACAACAGTTATAGCCCGAAAGATTCAGCTGAACTCGAATGCGATACTTACCCTGAATGCCGATTACAGCGCCACTACCGTTCCCAATGTTGCAAGCGGTTATTCCGGGGCAACCAATATACGGTTGGTCAAATAGGAACAATTAGAATTCTCAAAGCTGGAATTATCGTGCCTAATTAGTGAGAAGCAGGATGTGATCTTTTATATAGATCGACGGACTCGCCGCAGGCTATTAATCTCTCAACATGGTCTTTTTAGGTCAAATAATTTTCAAGGCTGGGGGCGAACCACATCAGCGACATCTCTTATACTCCTGGTGTCAATTATGCACAAAGCGTAACTTCCGGGCAGATCCTGGAAGCTCTCAAGCCAAAACAGACCAAAGAGATGTCAAAAACGCGATCTTTTGGTGTGCAGAAAAACAATGAAATTCAGGACAATGTCAGTTCCATTGACCGCAGTTTTATTCGTGGTCTTGATCGTACCAGGGCAATCAGGGTGGAACAGCGTGAAAAGCTTATCAAGATTGTTGAAAAGTCAGATCTACCTTCAATAAGTATTCGAATCCTGTTCGATTATGATTCAGACCGCATCCGCAGAGGTTCATTTGAAAGTCTGAATGAAATTGGAGATGCCCTGCATAATGTTGCACTGGTTGAATCAATAATTATGCTTAATGGTCATACCGATGCAGTTGGTTCCAGAGCTTGTAACCAGAATTTGTCTGTGCGCAGAGCTATTTCGGCAAAACGTTACTTAACCGAGATTATGCAGGTCCCGCATGAGCGTCTTGTCGTCGCCGGGTTTGGTGAGGATCGGTTAAATGATCCAGATGATCCTGCGAATGAAAGCAATCGTCGTGTTGAGATCATCAATCTGGGTGAATAGTGAGAACTGATTTTTGAGTTCAGCAACTTCAGGGCGCTGATAATAATGGATGAAATTGGCGTTAAATAGCAAAAAGTTGATTTTGCTGCCTCTAATGGCCCTGGTTGGTGCTAGTATGGCTCCTTTACCTGCTGTTGCAATTGAAGATATCAAGAAATTACGTGAAGAGGTAATCAGTATTCTTGATGCCAGTTGTTCACGTTGTCACCAGGTTGGCAAACTCGAAAAGCGCAAGGGTCCGGCTTAAAAATTTGGTAATGTCCTCGACCTGGCCGCATTGGTTCGGGACAAGAAACATGTCATCGCGGGTAATCCGGACAATTCCAGACTTTGGAAAGCCATGATGGATGGCACCATGCCTTATGATGTATACAATGGTGATTATAAAGCCCATTCTCCATCAGCAGATGATATGGAAAAGATTGCTGCGTGGATTCGAGCTGAAGGTGAGGTAACCAGGGAACTGATATCATCGCGTGAATTTGTTTACGATGAAGATTTTCTTGCTGCGGTATTGGATGATCTGCGCACGCTGCCTGAACATCGTGTTTCACGTACCAGATATTTGTCTCTGGTTAACCTGTATTACGGTGGGGCCAGCGAGGAGGCGATGGAAGTTTGCCGGCAGGGTGCGGTAAAATTGCTGAATTCGCTGACCTGCCAACCTGACCCGATCATGTATGAAAAGCTTGGCCCCGGTAATACCATTTTGCGTGTAAATCTCGACGATATGGGTTGGCATGATGACTAATGGGATCTGCTTCAATCCAATAATCCGTTTTTGGTTCGTTATGAAAGTTCCACAGCTCGTTTTATTGAGCAGGAGACCAAAACAAAAA
>JAAEMP010000437.1 GCA_024225445.1 Hyphomicrobiales bacterium
CCACTGTCGGGCAGCGGGTGGGATAGCCAGGGAGCGTGCTTGTTCTCCAAGCGCCTTGAACGTGGCAGGTTTGTCTGGCCTGCGGCAAAGGATGGCAAGGTCAGCCTGACTGCGGCTCAATTGGCGATGCTTTTGGAAGGCATAGACTGGCGCATGCCACAACGCACATGGCGGCCACTGAAGACGGGTTGAATGGGCCGGATACTGAGCTACACTTTTCTTAACTAAAGTGGGTATTTCCAAGGGTTTTCGGTTTCATTATAGGGGTGATTATGGTAGATAATCACCATGCTGAACAACCTTGAATCGCTGCCCAATGACCCTGCTGAACTTCAGGATATGGTGACACTTCTGGCAAGGGAGTTGAAAAACCGCGACCTCAAGATTGCTGATCTCAAGCACCAGCTTGCAGGTCACAACCGTCATCGCTTTGGTAATAAATCTGAAAGCCTCGAACAACTTCAACTGTTTGCTGAGAACGAAGAGATAGCAGCAGCGAGCGAGGAAACAGATGCTCCTGAACCTCAAGCCAACGAGACAAAGAAGAAGCCAAAACGCAAACCCTTGCCTGAACATCTGGAGCGCAAGGAGCAGGTTCTTACCCCCGGTGATAATTGCAACAAATGTGGAGGAAGTCCGAATGGTGTGGCGAGCGCTTGATTGGGGCTGTTTGTGCGCAGGTCCTGCCCGGAATGGA
>JAAEMP010000438.1 GCA_024225445.1 Hyphomicrobiales bacterium
AACTGAAAATACAAACACTGGAAAGCTGGTTAGAACTCAAAATGAGCTGGCTCGTCTGTTGTCGCTGGTCGATACTCTGCCCACATTTGAATTTTACAGTGAAATTCTTTCAACCCATTCGGGACGAATGAGATTCAAGGCTCGCCTTGGCGACGAGGTTGATGATGTTCTGGACGCCTTTATGCTCGAGGCATTGAACCATGCCACCAATGGCGGAATCGGATTGCAGGACTTTATTCATGGCCTTGAAACATCGGCCCCTGATATCAAGCGTGAACTCGACCTGCAGAAAGATGAAATCCGGGTGATGACAGTACACTCGGCCAAAGGCCTGGAAGCACCGATTGTTTTTCTGGTTGATCCCGGTGCGCCGGCATATTCATCCCATCACAGACCATCAATACTGAAAGTCGATTACCATACCACTCATCCCGCATTCCTGTGGCAACCAGGAAAAGACGACGGCAGTGAACTGACTGCTGCAATCCTCACCCAATTTCAGGAAAAAGCCGAGGAAGAATACCGCCGGCTCCTGTATGTTGCGATGACAAGGGCCGAGGACAAATTGATCATCTGTGGCTATGCCAACCGCAACACCGGTTCTGCCTCCACCTGGCACCAGATGGTCAGGGACAGCCTGATTGAAGAATGCGAGGAAATAACTCAGGATGGAGAAGTCGCAGCCTGGCGCTGGACCAAAAAGCAGCCAAGGCGCAAACCACGCAAAGAAGTCATATCTGAAAGCAAGCTGGATACGACCATGGACAGTTTGCCGGACTGGGCGGTTAGAACATCCAACAATGAAGCTGATATTGCCCCACCATTATTTCCATCAACTGCCGCACTCAGTGTGGAAACAAGCCCTCGTGAACAGGATCTGGCCAGCGGCGGTATAATGCCGGCCGGTGATAATTTCGCTATCGAGAAAGGCAATGCGACACACCATTTGCTGCAACTCTTACCATCGCTCAAGGCTGATCAACGCCGCGAGCGCGCCGGTAATTATCTGGACCG
>JAAEMP010000439.1 GCA_024225445.1 Hyphomicrobiales bacterium
GATAGTCGTTTGGAACTGAAACCTGATAAAGCACCGTGAATTCAACTTCAACGATATTCTGGTCACCGGTCAGCATCAACTTTGCCCCGGCCCTGGAATTTCTTGCCGGGATATTGATCTGGCGTTCAGATACATTGACAACATCAAATGTCTCAATTGGCCAGTAGTGTAAATGCAGACCCGGTTGGGAAATTTCAGATTTTGGTTTGCCAAAACGAAGTTCAACCCCCAGTTCATCGGGCTGAATGGTATAAACCGCCTTGAACATATATGCGACAAGCAGGCCAATCAGAATAATGCCCAGCATCAAGGGTGAAAATCCACCACCTCCGGGGATTGCCCGTCGTAACTGGTCCTGGCCTTTGCGAATAATATCTTCCAGATCCGGCGGCGTACCGCCATTGCTGCCACCCGGTCCCTTTGGCCCCTGCCCCCAGGGACCACCCTGGTTGCCGCCATCGCTTCCTCCGTTCCGGTTTCCACCGGATTGATTGCTCCAAGGCATGAAAAATCCTTATTTTGTTAACGCGCCTGATTGTTGCACACCGCATTGGCCGTGCTGCAAATCAACTCTCTTGTGCTGTTTATAGGGATGCACGACCCCGCTTTCAATGACTTTGATCTCTGTCAACACCGCTATTTCGCTCATAAATCACAAAAATCGTCTCCGCACTATCTTTTTCGCCTTTGGGTACATGTTCTCTGGACAAAACCCTCCAGTCACTCTCATCAATCGGCGGAAAATTTGTATCTCCGACAGGCTCTGTCAAAATATGGGTAACATAAAGGCGATCAGCCAGGGACAGCGACCGGCGATAAATCTCACCACCACCAATGACACAGATTTCCTCGGCATCATTTTTTTCCGCCCATTTTTGCGATATTTCAATCGCTTCATCAAGACTGCCGGCAAGCTCAACACCCTCAGCCACAAAGCCGGACCGTGACACCACCACATTCAATCGTCCTGGCAAGGGTTTGCCGATGCTTTGATAGGTTTTGCGCCCCATGATGACCGGTTTACCCATGGTGATCGCCTTAAATCGTTTCAGGTCAGTCGAAAGTTGCCAGGGCATTGCCTCATCAAATCCGATCACTCCATTTTGGGCAATTCCGACAACCAGTACAATTTTGCTGCTCAAACCGACACCCTTGCCTTGATCCCGGGTTCCGGATCATAACCCTCAAGGCTGAAATCTTCATAAGAAAACCCAAACAAATCACCGATATCGCCGTTAATATTCATCACCGGCAATTTTTTTGGTTTTCGCGTTA
>JAAEMP010000440.1 GCA_024225445.1 Hyphomicrobiales bacterium
ATGAGGCGATGGAGTTTATTAAAAACCATAAACATGAAGCCTTACAATTAGCGGCTAAAGACCGTGGTATTTCCTATCAAGATGCTGAGTGGCTATATGATAACACTAAGTTAATAAATACCTTAGACATAGATGACATTATAAGCTTAAAAAAAGATATTGACTTCTTGTATCAGCAAAAACTGATCCCCAGAAAAGTACATATTCTGACAAAAGGAGCTGGTATACAGATAGCTTTTGAGAACTTTGTAAGAAGCCAAATTAGCCTATGTGCAGTTAGCTGCAAGTAGCACATAATAGAAATTACATAAATTTTCGACTTTTTTTCGACTTTTTTTAGGGCCGTTAACCCAAATCGGCCTATTTTTGAAGGTTTAAGCTCAAGATTTTTGGGTTAACAACAACCTTGGACTCCAAATTTTTTCGACTTTTTTTTGAAAATCATTGTTTTTTACATCATAAATAGGCATGTTTAAGGGTTTTATTCCTTAATATTCGAGACTCGCCCGGCTAATTCAACTCTAGCCGGGCACGTTTCATCACCTTTTCCCCATAATGTCGATCAATGCCTCAACCCACGGGTATTTTTCTGCTACCCACCGTATTTGCTTCCAGACGGCAGTCTTTGATACGCCCCGTTTTTCAGCAATCTGTGCATAACTGGATGGATACATAGTAATTGCCAGTATGATGTTGTCATA
>JAAEMP010000441.1 GCA_024225445.1 Hyphomicrobiales bacterium
CTGAGGCCAACCTTGGTCAACCGGAAATGCAACTCGGTGTTTTTGCTCCGGCCGCTTCCTGCCTGTTGCCAGAACGTATCGGACGCTCTCGGGCTGAAGATTTACTCTATTCGGGACGGTCTGTGTCAGGTGAGGAGGCTCTCGCCATCGGCCTGATTGATTATCTCGCTGAGGACCCGCAGGCAGCAGCGCTTGAATATTTTGATCAGCACCTTGCCAAAAAGAGCGCCAGTTCACTGCGTTTTGCCGTCCGTGCAGCGCGTATTGGCTACACGGAAAAGATGATTGCCAAACTTGAGGCCGTAGAAAGCCTCTATCTGGAAGAATTAATGTCAACACATGATGCAGTCGAGGGTCTTGTGGCTTTCGTTGCAAAACGATCTGCGAAGTGGGAGAACCGATGAGCAAGCCAACAACACAGGAAATTATTGCCCGCTGCCAGGTCCTTTTCGAGGATCTGAATTTTACCGCGGCCCGGGAATGGAAAGAAGCCAAAGATGGCCGCAAAGTCATAGGCTATATGCCGGTTTACGTACCGCGCGAGATTATTCATGCAGCCGGCATGCTGCCTCTGGGGATCCTGGGTGGTGGTGATCAGATGGAAGTCATTCACGGAGATGCCTATTACCAGAGTTATATTTGCCGGATACCGCGCTCGACCATTGAACTGGGCGTGACCGGCAAACTGGATTTTGTCGATGGTATGCTGTTCCCCTCCATTTGCGATGTAATTCGCAATCTGTCGGGTATGTGGAAAATGATGTTCCCGGATGTTTATTCGAAATATTTTGATGTTCCCCAAACCTATGAGGATGAAATTGGTGGAACATTTTACACTAATGAAATGGCAGAGTTTCGCAAGGATCTGGAGGAACTGGGTGGTAACAAGATTACCGATGATGCACTCAACAACTCCATTGATCTGTATAATAAAAATCGCCAGCTGATCAGGGAACTGTATGATTTCCGGGCACAAAAACCCTGGCAGGCTCCTGCTTGGGAAGTCTATCTGGTTATCCGTGCAGGACTGGTTTTACCGGTTGAAGAACACTCAGTGCTGCTCGAGCAATATCTCGCGGCGGCACAGGCCGAAGAGCGCCCGGTCCGCGATAACACTCGCGTCGTTGTGACCGGTCTGTTTTGTGAGCAGCCACCACTCAATCTGCTCAAGTCACTTGAACTGGCAGGTTGTTATGTTGTTGATGATGATCTGATGCTGGTAACGCGTTGGCTGATTGGCGATGTGCCGACCGAAGGTGATCCGCTACACAATCTGTCGCAGGCCTTTCTGCATCATTCAGAATCCACCGCCGCCAAATATGAACCCAATCTGGAAGAAAAAGGTCAGTTTCTGGTCCGGGCAGTCAAACGAACTGGCGCAGAGGGCGTTATTTTCGCTTCCACCAGTTTCTGCGACCCGGCTCTTCTCGACCGGCCAATGTTACAGAATGTGCTTAATGAAGCAAATATTCCTCACATTGCGTTCAAGTATGCCGAAAACTCGGGTCAGATGCAGCCTATTCGCGAACAAGCCGGGACATTTGCCGATTCAATCAAATTATGGAGCGCCGCATGAAAAATCCAGCAGCTACTGCCAAACAGCCTGTCGAAGTTGAAAAAGACGCATCAATGATCAAGCAGAAGGAGATGATGGCTGCTCACTTTGACCGTCTCACCAATGCCAAGGAAAATGGGGACAAAGTTGCCTCAACTTTTGTGCCGGGTAATTTGAACGAATTGATCATGTGTTTTGACATGGTCAACAATTTGCCCGAGGTCAATGCCATTCAGGCCGGTTTGCGTCGCAAGAGTGGTGCCTACGTCATGGAAGCGGAAAAATCCGGCCACTCGGAAGATGTCTGTACCTATGTGAAGTCTGATATCGGTATGATGGCCAAGGGTAATATTGGACCCAATGGCAAGGAACTTCCATCCCCGGATGTCTTGCTTTTGTCTTATACCGGCTGTTTTACCTTCCTCAAGTGGTTCGAATTGTTACGTGAACAATATAAATGCGAGACGATCTTTCTGCAGACGCCCTATATGGCTGACGGAAAAGTCACTCCGAATATGATCCAGTATATGGTCAAGCAGTTGAAGGAAGATGTCATTCCAAGACTGGAAAAAGTTTCAGGAGTGAAATTTGATATTGACCGGTTGCGCGAATATTTGCGCAAGTCCGCAAAAGCCGAAGATGACCTGGTCTATATTCTGCAAAGCGGCAAAAAAGTTCGTTCCCCGATTGATGCCTATTTTGGCGGTATCTATTACATCGGACCAATATTTGGTGCGTTCCGTGGTACTGACCATGCAATTGAATATTACAAATTCCTGCGCCAGGAAGTAGATCAGCGCATTGCAGCGGGTCTTGGCCCGGTAACGCCGGATGGTCCGATGGGTGAGGAAAAATACCGCCTTGTAGTCGAGGGGCCTCCCAACTACACAAATTTTCGTCAGTTCTGGAAAATGTTCTACGATGAAGGCGCAACAGTTGTCGCTTCGAGCTATACAAAAGTTGGTGGAACCTATGATTATGGCTTCCGCCATGATGCAGACCGGCCGATTGAAACACTGGCCGAATATTGTCTTGGTGTTTACACCAACCGATCGCTTCCGATGCGCATTGATATGCTGGTTGACTATATCAATGAATATCAGGCGGATGGATTGTTGATCAACTCAATTAAGAGTTGTAACAGCTTTTCCGCCGGGCAATTGCTGATGATGCGCGAAGTTGAAAAGCGCACTGGCAAACCTGCAGCTTTCATTGAAACAGATCTGGTTGATCCGCGCTACTTCTCGGCGGCCAATGTCAAAAACCGTCTGGAGAGCTACTTCCAGATGGTTGAGCAAAAACGCTCAAGCACAGGAGCTGCGGCATGAAAACCTTTGTAGGAATTGATCTGGGATCAACCACAACCAAAGCAGTGTTGATGGATGAACAAGAGGAGGTTATCGGTCGCGGTATTACCAATTCACGTTCAAATTATGCAACTGCTGTTAAAGTGGTAACCCAGGAGGCATCCATCGATGCGCGCTTTACCCTGTTTCGCCGCGAGGTTGGCGATAGCGGGGATAACAGTGAACAGGCAGAGGAATTCTTTGGAAGCCTTGAACGTGCCTTCCGGCTTGAACAGTTTCTCGAACAGTTGTCCGATCTTGAACAGACCTGTATCGAGCAGGTCAAGGGTGAGCGGTTCGCCAAAGTCGGCAGCGGCGTAAAACAGGCGCTGGTTGAGACCTTCAAACGACTGCGCGGTGAAGCTGCCGCAATGTTCGCGCCCGGAGTAGTCCGCAAGTCTGATTTCTTTCGTGACATCGCAGGTTCACGTTACCTGTCTATTGCTGAAGCGGTGGCGCGTGAGGCGGGTCTTGCTTATGATCTGTTACTTAACGTTTATGACAAGTCGATTATCGCGGTGGAAAATCGCCCTCCTTCAGGCGATCTGTCTGACAAATTTCACGCTGCGCTGAAACGTATCTCGGAAGAAACCAGCGATACTGACGGCAAAATGCGCCAGTCCGTTGAAAATGCCCTGGGCATTGATCTGGAAGAGACATATCTGGTTGGCACCGGCTATGGCCGTGTAACGTTACCGTTTTCTAAAGAGCATATTCGCTCGGAGATTTTGTGCCACGGACTTGGTGCACATATGATGTATCCCAAAACCCGCACAGTGCTTGATATTGGCGGACAGGACACCAAGGGCATTCAGGTCGATGCATCGGGTATTGTTGAAAATTTTCAGATGAATGACCGTTGTGCGGCCGGTTGTGGTCGTTATTTGGGCTACATAGCCGATGAAATGAATATGGGCCTGCACGAATTGGGGCCTCTGGCGATGAAGTCGGATAAACCGGCCCGCATCAACTCAACCTGCACAGTGTTTGCCGGGGCTGAGTTGCGTGACAGATTGGCTATGGGAGAAAAACGCGAAGATATTCTGGCCGGTCTTCACCGGGCGATTATTCTGCGAGCCATGTCGATTATTTCACGCTCGGGTGGTATCGCCGATGAATTCACCTTCACCGGCGGCGTTGCAAAAAATGAAGCGGCAGTGCGTGAACTGAAGAAACTGGTGCTTGAGAACTATGGTGAGGTTACACTTAACATCGACCCGGACTCGATCTATACCGGCGCTCTTGGCGGTGCTGAATTTGCTCGCCGGGCCGCAAGTGGAAATATGGAAGGAATAGAAGCATGATGCTTACTGCAGGAATTGATGTGGGCACCGGCGCTGTTAAGGCGGCTGTCTTCAAAACGGATGGTGACAAGACGGAATGGCTGGCGCGTTCAATACTGCGTATCCGTCAACGCGACCCGCTGCAACTGGCGCGGGAAGCATTTGACCAGGTTTCGGAAGATGCCGGCGTTGCCGAAAGTGACTTCGATTATGTGGCAACCACCGGTGAAGGCGAATCTGTCCCTTTTCACACAGGACACTTTTATTCAATGACCGCTCATGCCCGCGGTGCATTGTTTCTTAATCCCGAAGCAACAGCTGTTCTTGATTGCGGTGCGCTGCATGGACGCGCTATTGTGACCGATGAACGCGGCAAGGTTTTAAGTTACAAAATGACCAGTCAATGTGCATCGGGTTCCGGCCAGTTTCTGGAAAACATCGCCCGCTATCTTGGCATTGCACAGGATGAGATTGGCAAATTGTCAATTCAGGCAGATGAACCCGAAGTGGTTTCAAGCATTTGTGCGGTGCTTGCTGAAACCGATGTCATCAACATGGTTTCGCGCGGCATTACCACCCCCAATATTCTCAAGGGTATTCACCTGTCGATGGCTTCGCGGCTTGCCCGCTTGCTCAAATCAATTGGTGTGAAGGAAAATCTGGTGATGATGACCGGTGGTTTGGCACAGGATACCGGGCTTGTTGCAGCGGTCGCGGAAGAACTGGCCAAAATGAAGGGCGTAACAGCCGAGGTGACAAACCATGATGATTCGATATATGCAGGTGCCATTGGAGCAGCCCTTTGGGGTGCATTCAGAGCAGAAAAACTTGCTGGCAGCGAACATATGCTGAAGGCATCCTAATCTAAATAACAGGAGAGAAAAATATGGCACTAATGATTGTCGACCCCTGCACGGCCTGTGACGCCTGCGAACCTGTCTGCCCGAATGAAGCGATTAAGGAAGGCGACCCGTTCTACATCATAGATCCGATGAAATGCACTGAATGCGTTGGCGAGGAAGACGAACCTCAATGTAAACTGGTCTGCCCGGAGGCGTGTATTGTCGACAATCCTGACTGGGAAGAAACCGAGGAAGAGTTGCTGGCAAAACATGAATCACTGCAATGATTTGAGCAGACTTTGAGTTTTATCGTGAGCGACTGTCTGCTGTGGCTAGTACTCTGTGTGTTGATCATTCGCCGCTATATCGAGCGTTTAAAGGAACCCAAAGTTGATAGATTCTCCAAAAAACAATCCGCATCGACACGGGTTACGAGCGATTATAGGAGCGCTGGCTCAAGCAACGCCGGTTACCGCCGGCCTTGCGCATCTTTATCGATTTACCTACCCCTCCGAAATGGAAAGTCAATTATTGGCTTGGCGTGATGATGTCAGCGACACATTGAACGCACACGAAGCGGTACTCCGCCAACTTGAAGAAAGAATTGCGCCGTGAATGCGGATCAGCAAGACTGCCCTAGAACTGGCGTTGTGGTTAACGGATGCGTCGGAAGACGGGCTACCTTCTTCGGTGGAATTTAGTGATCTACAGGCGGCTTTCAAGGCGATAGACAAGAAGGGGCTGCAAGAAGCCTGTTACGAGCTTGAGTGTCTCGAACTTGTCACGCTCTCCGCAGCACTCGGCCATCCTGTGCTGGGGGCTAGTCCAACTTATAATCTTTTTTGGACGTTTGACCTGATCGTTGTCCACACAAATCCAATAGTGGATGCAGTCAAAATAGCTCAGATGATAGTGGATGACGAGTCGCTTGCTTCTATTCCAAAACTACACATAAAACTAGAATGGTCAAAGAGACGTCTCAACCCAGCGGTCGCCCAGCTTATGCCGCTTATTGCCGATGGCCGGACGAGGAAGGTCGTTCAAAATGACTACCCCACCCTCGGCTTTAGCATTGCCCCTGAAGATCGATTC
>JAAEMP010000442.1 GCA_024225445.1 Hyphomicrobiales bacterium
AATGGTCAATAATGTGGCAGGACTGTAATCGTAAGAAGGTGTTTGAGAAGGAGTCATGGGATAACTTCTTGTTTTCACGCTCTGTTTATTGAATGCCGGGATTAATAAAAAACGGAGCCCGAGGACTCCGCTTTTTATTTAGTGCAGGTGCTCTAGATTACAGTCCCAGTACACGATTGCGTTGACGGACATATTCCTGATCGGAGATTTTTGCCCAGCCACCTACCTCATCTCTTGACTTGACAAAACTGTCATGGGTCCGTTTTGCCAGATCGTCGTGCTTACGAACTTCAGCAAATACCTCTTCAGCGGCCTCACCAAAGCTGTCGTAGACATCATCATTGAACTTACGCAGTTTGATACCCTGCTCCTCTACCAGCTTGATCAGAGAAGCACCGTTGTTGGCGTTGTACTCGGCCATCATCAGGGAATTTTCAGTCTCGGCAGCAGAAGCAATAATCAGCTGATCGGATTTTGACAGGCTGTCCCAGAACTTCTTGTTCATACCTAGCGAGAGTTGAGCACCCGGCTCATGCATGCCGGGATAGTAGTAGTACTTGGCAGCTTCGTAGAACTTCATGAAGCTGTCATTCCACGGGCCGACCCACTCGGTGGCATCCAGTGCCCCGGAGATCAGATTCTCATAAATCTGGCCACCGGGCAGAGAGACGGGAGATGCACCCAGTTTGGCAATAACGTCACCGCCCAGACCGGGTATACGCATTTTCAGGCCCTTGAAGTCGGCGGCGGAATTGATCTCCTTGCGGAACCAGCCACCCATCTGAACGCCGGTATTTCCGCAGGGCAGACACTTCAGACCATAGCCTGCGGCCAGTTCATCATGCAGCTCCTGGCCACCCCCGAAACGCATCCAGGCGCAGATTTCAGTAAAAGTCATACCAAAAGGTACGGCGGTAAAATAGGCCCAGGCTGGATGCTTGCCCTTCCAGTAGTAGTCAGCGCCGTGATACATCTGAGCGTTGCCCGAGGCAACTTCGTCAAATGAATCAAAGGCTTTAACCCGTTCGCCAGCGGCGAAATATTTGACGTTGATACGACCATCGGTCATATCGGTCAGACGTTTCGCAAAATTCTGGGCGGTTGTTCCCAGTCCTGGAAAATCCCGTGGCCAGGTAGATACCATGGTTACTTCGATACGTTTTGTGGAGGCAATTGCAGGTGCGGATATAGCAGCGGCACCAGCAGTAGCTGCGGCGGCTATGCCACCTTTCAGTAAGTCACGACGTTTCATGAGTGGGTATACCCTCCTGGGGTTATAATTATCTGCATATCGACAACTTGATGCTGTTGTAGTCAAAAAAACCGGGAAATGTTTTTCTGGTTATCGACGTTGTAAATTAGATCATAAAAAACATGGAGACCGTGCGGTTATTGCTCCTGTAAATGTCGATGGTGTGTCGACAATCCCGCCTGACTCATGCAAATTAATACACAGTTCCTGGTTTCCAGTCAATTTTGATAGAAGATCCTTAAAGACTCCGTACATGCTTATAATGACCGTCATAATGATCATAGATGTAAATAGAAATGGGGCAAGTCAGTAAAACTACTTGGAATTTCCCTTTAATTTGTTACAGCACGCCCGAAATGAGAAATATTCCGCTCGCCCTCTATATACATATCCCCTGGTGTGTCAGAAAATGCCCTTATTGTGATTTTAATTCACACGCGTCGACAGATGAACTGAATGAGAGGGGTTATATAAAAGCCCTTTTGGCCGATCTTGAC
>JAAEMP010000443.1 GCA_024225445.1 Hyphomicrobiales bacterium
CGTTGCTCTCACGAATTCCATCAGGGCCAGCGGTCACAAATACCGCAACAAAAGGCCGTATAGATGACTGCAAACCAAATGCCAAAAACTTCAAAAAAACCCTTGCAATCAAAGGGGCGTCCATAGATGACAGTTTATATACACTAAATTATTCCCTTTTTTGTCTTCGAATCACAATAACACCTAACCAAACGCACTAAACAACCCAACGCTGACTCCTCAGCAATTGCCCGCTTCAACCCTCGCCTCATTCATCAACCTCCGCTGCCGGTCCGTCACCCTTCACCACCAGCTTCGCCAACACCTCAGGATCAACCACCGCACTCACCACCGGATGCAGTGCCACATTGCCGCCTTTGACTACCTGCCTGAAATTAGCCAGCACCTGTTTCTCGGGATACAAATGACCAACTCCTGTCCCTGATTAGCAACCAAGCAGAAGAATCTGTGGGAATTCTGGGAGGAAATTCAACAACAGATCCCCAAATAGCAGTTGCCCATTCAAATAAATCAAATACGCGGTGTACTTCTTCATCAGTAAGCTGAGCCATCAGATAATCCTTTTTAAATTCTAATTTCTTGGTTCACAAAAAATTTTCCTAGGTGCAAAAGTCTTTACATCGATCTTAAAACCATTTTGTTTGGCCTCTTTCGAAATAGAATTCAGAATTGAAACATCAAAAATTGGATTCTTGGCCTTTACGGCCGCATTGTAAAACTTGTATATTTTTTCATATGCCCTCTTTTTATCAAATGCCGCCATTGGATTTGTTTTGCTTAATAAATCCATATGAAGGGATCTCGCTAGTAGAAGTTGAGCTTCTCGAACTCCTTCCTCTGCAGCTATGGGCATCCACGCTCCGTTGTAGAGATATTCCAAAAAAGGCCGAACCCACTTTGAACCACTCAAGTGCGCCTGCTCCAGATCTCTCACGGCACTACATTTTTCTACTACGCCATCAGGGCTACTAAAATACAACATGCCACGCTCTGCCAACATTGGAATATTATCGGACAAATCCACCTCGTTAAGATAATTATAAATCTCCAAATGACTGCCATTTTTTTTCAAATTGGAATAAACTGTGTGATCGAAACTATTTTTGGAATTAGCCAAGTTGCAATTCAAACCAATAAACATCATTAAAAGTACGATTTTTACTTTGAGATCGGCGTTCACAAATTTTGGAAATATTTTCATCTTATCGTTCCCTCTTCAAACTCAGCTTCCACAGCATTGCTGGATCTACAGTAAAAGATTGCGAAATTTACTAAATAATCCATCCTTCGCTCCTTACCTTCCTGAATGAAGTCAGCTGGCCAAAACCTTTCAGATCCGGCAGTGCGGCGACTGCGGCGTGGTCGGTGATCTCCGGTCCGGTCCAGGTGGTGTTCATCTGGTCGACATCGAGGAAGATTTCACCGACCTGGCCGATGGTGCCATCGCCGCGCAGAAAATCTGACAGCCCGACCACATGCGAGCCGTGGATGGTGTCGATGATATCGGGTTCGCCGTCACCATCGGCATCGACAAAACCGTCATTTTCCGGCAGGGTGAAGGAGACAATGTCGTGATCTGCCACCGAACCCAGTTCATTCGCCTGGCTCACCATATCGCCATTGATATCCTGCCAGATCAGCAGACTGTCAAACCTGTCATTACCGTCAATAACGCCATCACCGTTAAAATCCGCCAGCGCGTTATCAAGGCTATTGACCACCCCGTCACCATTGCCATCCAGCGCACCAAGCACGGCAAAGCCCGCCACATTGCCATGGCCGAA
>JAAEMP010000444.1 GCA_024225445.1 Hyphomicrobiales bacterium
CTGGGCATACCCTGCAGCCATTTGCTTGATAATGCTGTCAAATATTGGCATCGGATGATTTGAGCTGTGCAGGCCGCTCGATCTTGAAATGCTCTTTGGGTTTTAGAGCGTCCTGAGCAGTTATTGGTGAACCGGACAAAGCCACACCCAGCGCAAATAATGCAAATAGTTTTGAATGTTCCATCATTTTTACCCGGAATATTGCTTTTTGAGTATTCAGCAACATATGGGGTGATCACAAACAACTTTCCCGTGAGATCACGTAAAATTGCCTCTTCGTGATCACAGATTTTGTCGTGCAATCCGATAAAAGCGGTTCTTTCGATGATTGTTAGATTAGATTCCCCGAACAATCACCGACCGGTTTTCTTCAACAATTACGGTTTTTTCGCGCTCAAGATAGTCTGAGACAACATCCCAGATTGCCGGACCTTCAGTATTCTCATTGACCGATGCCCAGCCAGCCACCACATAGGTTTTTGCCGGATCAACCTGTTCACCGGTTTTCAGGATGGTCATATCCGAAATGCGGCTACCAATTTCCTTGTTGACGTCAATGGTATAACCCATGCCACCCACGCGTACCATGTCTCCGCCCTGTTGATAGTAGGGGTCCTTGTTGAACAGATTGTCGGCGACATCTTCAAGAATATCCTTGACCAGCTTGCCATCCATTTGGGAGCGATAGGCAGACGGATAACTCATGGATGTTCCATTATGCAAATCTTCAACTGTGATATCGTGTCCTGGCAACAGGGAAGGTCCCCAGCGAAACCCTGGAGAAAGAGCGATGTCAGCTTCTCTTTCCTTCAGCAGTGCCTGACAGATCAGATCATCAAATGTGCCGTTGAAATTGCCCCGACGGTAAAGCAGGCTGTCGGTGCGACCCAGGACCCTGGACAATTCAGACTCATGCGGTTTACGGGTGTCATCAATCACCTTGGCCATTTCCGGGTCAGGTGTGATAATATCGGAAAAAACCGGGATGAGTTTGTATCTGAAACCCTTGATCGCTCCGTTCTGCACATCCAGATCGAGACGGGAGACAAATTTACCGTTAGAGCCCGAAGCAATCAGCATGGTTTTGCCCACCATCACCGGTTCGGGCAATGCGTCATGGGTGTGGGCGGTAAGGATGACATCAATTCCGGTGACCCTGCCGGCCAGTTTTTGATCTACATCAAATCCATTATGGGAAAGCAGTACAACAAGGTCAGCACCGTCTTCGCGTGCAGCTGTAATATTTTCCTGTAAGACATCTTCGCGGATGCCAAATGAGAGGGAAGGGAACATCCAGCGTGGATTTGCGATCGGAAGATAGGGAAATGCCTGTCCGACAACGGCTATTTTAACGCCGCTTTTCTCATACATTTTAGTCGATTCGAATGCCGGCTCGTTCCATTCATCATCGAAAATATTTGATCCCAGGAATGGAAAATCAAGCGTGTCGACAATTTCGCGCACACGATCTTCTCCCAGTGTAAACTCCCAGTGGGATACCATCGCATCAGGCTTGAATACATTCATTATGTCGACCATGTCCTGGCCGCGGGTTTTTTCAGCTACATATGAACCCTGCCATGTATCTCCACCATCCAGCATCAACATCTTGTCTTCGCGTGTGGCGCGAATGGATTTAACAATTGTCGATGCACGGTCAAGCCCTCCCATTTTGCCGTAGCATTTGGCAAGCGAAACAAAATCCTCAGATGTTAACGCATAGGCCTCGGGTGTTCCGGGCTTGATATTAAACATTTTCAGGAAATCCTGGCCGGTGACGTGCGGTGGTTTTCCTATCACATCTCCAACGCCGATATTGATTGACGGTTCTCTGAAATAGACAGGTTTGGTTTGCGCGTGAATATCAGTAATATGAACGAGTGTGACATTACCAAAATCATCAAACTTCAGAATATCTTCCTGTTTCATTGCCTGGGTTGCAGCCAGCGCACTCCAGTTGCCAACAGAATTCGTTCCCATCAAAGCTGTCGCTGCGACGCCAGCCTGTAAAAAATCTCGACGCGAAATCATATTTTTTCCTCCACTGTATCAAATTATCTAAACCAGTTGCTGTATGTTTTCAGGTGTTACATTTGGCTGAAAATAATCTGCATTCTCCAAATTCCTTGTGTCCTCCCAACACCGCCAGTGTCATTTATTCCACACTGATTGACTTCTTCGCCTCATATAGCGAACCCTCATCATCAACCCATATGAAGTGAAACTCGCCGCTCTCATCCACCCGGGAGGTGAACTGGATATAGGGATTGGCCGAAA
>JAAEMP010000445.1 GCA_024225445.1 Hyphomicrobiales bacterium
ATCGGAGTAACAGAGGAAGGCATTAGAGGGATTATTTCTTGCGGTCTTTTTGTACGCTCTCCACGCTTTATGTAAGCGTAAGAATTACCAGTAGCAGTGACGTGGACTTGCTGAACTTGCCGCCACGTCATAGAACTCATGGATTGATTCGGCGCATCATGCAACATAGAGTACAGATGGTGCTCTCTGGCTACCCTGCGCCCCTTGTCTGTGCGTTCGTAAACAACCAATGGGAGAGAGCCGATAGAGCTAGATAGTACCCTTATGCAGCCCCATACAGCAGAGGAGCGCATGGCCGTCTGTTCGTTGACCCGTACCCCAGAGGCAGCTGTATGCCCCCCAAGAGAATCAAGCAGCCATTCGGAACCCTCACGAATTGAGGTGGCTGGATTCTCAATGCCACGCTTCCCAATGTCTACGCTTAAGCCAAATAAATTTAATTTCATAGTGTCAAAATACCGCGTTCAGCATAAACAGATTCTGGATTCTCGCCTGATATTGATCGACCGATAGCCATAACTAAGGCTACTACCCCATCGATCTTATTAGAGCGCCGCTCTTTATCTGGGAAAATATTGTCTTTCTTGTCCAGCTTCGCCACGACATTACCGAACATCCATAGCAAAACAGGGTCTTGCGTGAACTTCATCTTCTTTTGCAAAATCATAGCTTCCAATTCTTTCATGGGCTCTGAGAAGTTCTTAACGGTTGCCCCGTACTCAACCATTGGAAATCCTCTCTCCATCATTCGTGTTGCAAACTGGGTAGCTTGAAAGGGATCATAGGGAACCTCTAAAATCTGAAAGTTACTTTTCAGATCTTCCAAGTCATCCTCAATATATGAATAATCTATTATATTCCCTGGTGTTGCTATGAGATCACCCGTAGCATGCCACGCCTTATAACGTGTGTTGCCGCCTTCTAGAATAGTTTCTTCAGGCAAGTAATGGAAACAGAACGCCGCACCGTGGTCAGGGAAGTACACTGCCATCGAAGCTATATCGATTTTTGAGGCAAGATCTAAAGCTACATAGCACCGCTCACCTTTGAAGTCTTCAAGCTTCAAATCCTTTTTTCGGCAAGCTTGATAGGCAAGCATGTTCATCCATGCCGCCTTAGCACCTACCCATAGATTCAGATGTTTGGTCTTATACGCCACTTGCTTAGTAGCAGATCGACGCGCCTGTGCTAACTGACCGGATAGAAAATCCTTATCTACGGATACCCCATAGTTAGGGTTTGCCTTGACCTGGGCCTCTACCGTGTCCCACTCGTCGCCCTCGTCAAGCGTGTAAATAATCCCGAATATGGAATCGTCATCCACCGCGCCGGAAAGGATCTTGATTACATCGTCCCGCTTTTCGTAACAAGGCCCGCCCATATCACTGCCGGCGGTTGTGATGTACAACATCAAAGGCTGCTCACGAGCACCCATCCCAGTGATGAAAGTATCTACCAGGTTAGAGGTTCTGTGCTCGTGATACTCGTCCGCAATTCCGCAGCTGGGACTAGATCCATCACCCGGATCTCCAATAACTGGCTCGAACTTGGAGCCGTTACTTGGAATAACTAAAGACTTGGCGTTAGTCTCTATCCCATAGAACTCTTTTAAATCCGTGTCACGCTTACAGATCGCCCTGGCCGGGGTGAAAACTTCAAAGGCTTGCTTCTCAGAAGTGGCGCCACAGTACACTTCCGCACCGAATTCGTTATCTATAGTTAGCATGGTTAAGCCAACGCCAACGATAAAAAACGTCTTGCCGTTCTTTCTCGGCACTTCTACATAAGCTTCACGATAGCGCCGCTTGTCTAACTGCTTGCCATCTCGGACAATCTTAAAGCCAAAAATGTTAACAGTTACAAATACTTGCCAGTCGCCAAGCTCTAAAAGCTCACCCTTAGCGGCCCACTTGCCCTTTACGTGCGGGTATTTCTCTATCTCTTCGCAGCGTTTCTCTGCCGCCGCAACGTCAAACCAGATTTCAGAGCCTTCAATTGCCCGGTCAACGTCATCAAGAAACCGCTGGCAGGCTTGATTTACATACAAACAAGCAGGGATCGCGCCGCTCAAAACTCCGTTAGCGTAGCTCTCAGCCCTTTTCGTGTAGTCCATTAGTCTGCATATTTGTTTTTGATCGGCTTCTCTACTGACAAACCAGCACGGGATGAAGGATTCAAACCCAGCTTACCAAGTGCTGCCTCAAGTCGTTGATACATTGTCATCGGAGGCGCTTCTATTTCTCGAAACAAAGCAAGTAATCTTGAGAGAGTTTCAACTTGAAAAACATCAGCATCGGACAAAACACCTGCCGGAACATGCTTGACAATTTCAATCCAGGTCTTTTTTTCTATTGCAGTCAAGTGCTTAGGTGGAGACTTAGGGAAGGCCGCATTTGGAACTGGCTCATTTTTACGAGCCCGCTCAGGGTTTGTCTTGAATGCTCCCTTCAGCTCTAATATTTTTGATGGCGTTCTAGGTCTGCTCATTGTGTAACCTTTTCGTGACATTTTGTGTTAGGGCTAGTCTTTCCTAGCAGTCATGCACTAGCCGCCATGCTAGTAAGAGCGGTTGAATGACGAGTTATTAGTTCGGCTTCACCCGTGGAGTTGAACCAAATTTGAATACCAATTGTCGCAACCTAGCAGAATCGAACTGCATACTCTTTAAAGCCGCTGCCCTTTAACATTCAGGTTAGCTGTAAACACTGCCAACCTGCCCAGGTTCATTGCTTTTCGTGCAATCAAGCCGATGGTCGCTGGCTTTTGGACATCGTTTGTTCCCACACTTAGGGCAAACAATCATTTTTGTTACGCTCAAGAGTACCGGGATACCATCAAAGATATTCACGGTTATTTTATTTTCTTCAATGCAGCGATGACATTCACAGCTAACAAAGGTTTCAACTTCGGACATTCCGCTTCGTTCCATGCCGGTTAAACCGGCGTTACCTTTCGTAACATGCTCATTGTGTAACCTTTCGTAACATTTTGTGTTACCTTTCGTAACGTTTTTTTGCAGTTACGCGCAAAACTTTTGGGGCGCGGTACAGGAGGTAAGGCTGTGAACTTTCAATCCCCCCCTATCCACATGTAGTTATATACTTAGATGAATCAATTGCTTTCATTTATATAACAATGGGTTATGATTAATATGTGTAGATAATCATATATTTGATTTGTACTTATCACATAGACTCTCTCTGTGTCTTCACCCCATGACACGCCTTACAGATAGACTGTAGGTTAGATAACTCATCTGTGCCGCCCTCTGTCTTAGGTATGACGTGGTCTACCTGTGTAGCTCTTGTTACCCTGCCTGCCTTCCAGCATGGCTGACAGAGCTCACCATCCCTGATCAGTACCTGTTTTCGTATGCGATCCCATTCTTTGCCGTATCCCCGCTTGTGCCGGTCACCTCTTACACTGTCAGGCTTCCAATTGTGCTTTGGTGCCTTGTGCTTACCACACCTACCAGATAGCGTTAGAGTGCTACATCCTGGATGTGAGCAGGGTCTGGGTGGTCTAGTTGGCATATTTCAGCATCGTAAGGTGCCATCCCGCCAGGCAAAGGAGAAAGGGGGAAATCCCGGCAGGATGGCGATTAGGGTGTGTGAACGTGGCTATCCTCTAACTCTCTATCGATTAGCTTGTCGAGCTTCCGGTTAATCTCTTGATACTCCAGGCGTATACCTCTGATAGTGTCCTTGATAGCCGTTGTTTGTTCTTTCCTTAGCTCCTTTTGATGCAGGATCTCACGCGCGTTCAGGTCCACTTTTGTCTCTAATCCAAACCCCCAAACAAGTATCGCGCCAACTAATGAGATAGTAGTTATCATGTGGGATAGGCCAATTCTCGGATCGAAACTCCAATGCTTATGCTGATTTTCCATATCGGCCTATTTTTTGTCACCCGCACAAAACCCCCACATAAGCGGGGGTATTATTCCAATGGGTATTATTACATGATACTTTATCATAGCTTTTTTATTCAGTACGCGCAAGTAAGTAGTATATATGCGATTTATTACCCTTTTATTTGCCAAGTAGTATCTGGTCCATCATCCTGTAAAACAGTGTTTCAGCTACACGCTCGGCATCATCTCTAATTACTACGCCGCTGCCGTCTTTGTGAGTTACCACAATCTCTCCAGGCACATGCCGTCTTAGCCCCCAGCCTTCGGGCATTGATCCAGGCAAATAACAAGCCGGTGAACGAGACATTAGCTCATCGAAGGCGCTGCCAGGGATCACCACACTATTATCAGGTAGAGTTATTGCTGTGATTTTGCTCATGCTCGTTACCTCTCTCATTATATTGCTTCGCCGTGATTCTCAAACACTTCACGCACTGTCACAGCCTGGCACCCGCACATATAGCCATCGCAACAATAGCGGCTATCTGGGTCGCGCCTCCAAATCGCATCGCGCCAGTATTTCAGCCCGCTAAACTG
>JAAEMP010000446.1 GCA_024225445.1 Hyphomicrobiales bacterium
AGTCAATGGAAGTGCGGAATATGAAGCTGGCCATATACCAGGATCGGGCTATCTTGACCTCCAGCGTGATTTCTCAATCGAGGACAGTCGATACAGCTTCACATTACCATCAGCACAACTTGTTGCTGAGGCTTTCGAGCGACATGGTGTTGGTGATGGAATGAAAGTCGTACTTTACAGCCGCACAACTCAGCCGTGGGCAACACGGTTTTGGTGGATGCTGCGCTGGCTTGGTTTTGACGCTGTCGCTATCCTGGATGGTGGATATCAAAAGTGGATCGCTGATGGGCGGGATGTTTCAAAGGAACCAGCTGATTATCGTTGCGGGCAAATTTCAATCAATGAGAGGCCCAATATTTTTGTTTGTAAAGACGAGGTACTTGCGGCCATAGGCAGCTCAACCGTCTGCACGATAAATGCATTGGGGCCTGATATACATTCTGGCAAAAATTCCCGATATGGTCGCCTTGGCCGAATACCCGGCAGCACAAACGTACCGGCAGCAAATCTAGTTGACCCAACGACGATGGAATTGCGGTCGCCCGAGGAGATTGCTTCGGCTTTCACAGCTGCAGGCGCAGATCCAAACAAACGAAACATAACTTACTGCGGGGGTGGAATTTTCGCCACGCTGGATGCTTATCTTCTGCATCAACTCGGATATGCAGATGCAGCTGTCTACGATAACTCGATGAGCGAATGGGCCACCACCGAGAATTTGCCTGTCGAAGTTGATTGACGACAAGTTCTGGCTTTCCGCCAGTTATGAAAATTAACAGCACCGTCTGCGCTCTGGCACAGTGACTTTCTGACAGGCATCGGGCTGATTTGATGACGTAAATGGTATAGTCGAAGCAAGGCCAAATTCACCCCATTGACCTAACCCGGACATTAATTGTAAGGAATTTTCTGTCACATAGTCCATTGATCCGGCCCATTGATCCGGCCCGGGCGTCGGCGCGGCACGACGAATTTCTGCAATGCCATCACAAGCGACATCGACCTGCACGCCAGACCGCTGCCGCTTCACGTCCGGCGTCGTTCATTTCGCGAGGTACCAAATACGAAAACGCCTGGAATCTCACCTCTGGTACCGGTAGCCTTACGGGAGTGAGCTCATAGTGAATATGTCGTTTAGGAAAAATCATGTCAGTAATGAGGAGCAGTGAAGGGGCAGGTCAAAAAGTATCCCCTCGCCAGTGGTTCAGATTGGTTGTGGTGTATCTCTCAATCCCGCTGATCTTATTTATATGCGGCGGGGACGTCGTTTGGTGGCAGGCGTGGCTCTATTCCCTTCTGATTGTTAGCACTGGCATAGGGGGGCGCGTATGGGCGGAACAGCGGCACCCCGGACTAACCGCCGAACGACAAAGTATTGAGAATATCCGAAGCGCCAAAACCTGGGACAAGGTGCTCGCTCCACTGATGGCAGTGAGCATCGGATACCCCGTAGTTATTGTGGCGGGGCTGGACCACCGCTATGGCTGGTCACCCGAATTTCCGCTTTGGCTAAATGTCATTGGCTTTATTATGATTTCGGCTGGATACGTTTTCGCTGCATGGGCACTGGCAGAGAACCGCTTTTTCTACAGTGTGGTGTGCATTCAGACGGATCGAGGGCATGTAGTGTGTGACAGTGGTCCCTACCAGTTTGTGCGGCATCCGGGTTATGCCGGAAATATATTTTCACTGTTGGGTATTGTTCTTGCTTTGAGCTCGGTATGGACTTTAATTCCTGTAGTGGTGGCATTGGCCATCTCGGTGTTTAGAACGGTACTTGAAGACCAGACATTACAGGAAGAATTGCCGGGTTATCGAGACTATGCTCGTCGCGTGCGCTATCGGTTGATTCCCGGGATATACTGATTAACAGGTTTGGGAGTCGAAAACCAAAACGACCTTAATGCCAGGTCCTGGCACTTTCCGGCTCGCAATCCATCTCGCAGCAACCGAAATCTTCCGCGTATGGGTCCCGGGCCTAAATCTTTCGCTCGACCATCATCTTCTTGATGCTGGCGATTGCCTTGGCGGGGTTAAGGTCCTTGGGGCAGGCCTGGGTGCAGTTCATGATGGTGTGACAGCGGATGACACTACCACACCTGGAGCAAACAGGGATATCAAACACCAGGCCGGCCTTAAAACTTCCAGCTGGCTTTCAGTTCACCGGTTGCCTGGTAGCCACCGTCGATGGTCGACTGGAGTTCGCCAGACGCGGCCATAGTAAACATGTCATCGGCTGAAGTGCGCGAAAAGCTTGCGCCAACGAAGCCTGCAATCTGATCATCCAGATCGGCAGAAAAGTTGATTGCGCTGCCACCCGTTGCCATCGTGGCATTGCCGGAACCCGCATCCCATTGACCATCAACACCCACACGCAACTCGATATGGGTATGCGAGCCATCTTCGTTGATGCTGGTATTTGGGAAAATCAACTGTGCGCGGCCATTGAGAAGATGCACATCGCGGCTGGCAACGGTGAGCGGATTGGCAACCGTGCCGGTTTCCGTGTAACCATCCAGCCACATGCCGGCATAGGAAACGCGCACACTGGCAAGGGTTGGAACAGGCATTGCCGTAATCGGGGCAACAATGGTTGCAGAA
>JAAEMP010000447.1 GCA_024225445.1 Hyphomicrobiales bacterium
GATTTTCCGGGGGTCAATTTCAATGGTGGTGGCGATGGCGACAAGCTGTTGTCGGTCGAACAATGGGGCAATATTGCCTGGCAGGATTTGAATGACGCCTTTGATGGTGCAGAAAATCTCGTCATCAACGCCGTGGACGCACCCGATCTCAGCGGTGTTACCGATTTGTCCGAGATGTTCAAAGGTGCTAGCAGCATTAATCAGGATATCAGCGGTTGGGATACTTCCAATGTCACCGATATGTCACAGATGTTTTATTATGCCACCACATTCAATCAGGACATCAGCGATTGGGACACCTCGAATGTCACCGATATGTCACAGATGTTCTACAATGCCGACGCCTTCAATCAGGACATCAGCGCCTGGGATACCTCGAGCGTCACCAATATGTCGGACATGTTTCATAGTGCCAATGCTTTCGATCAGGACATCAGCGCCTGGGATACTTCGAGCGTCACCAATATGTCACTGATGTTTTATGGTACCAACACCTTCAATCAGGATATTGGCAGCTGGAACACCTCGAACGTCACCAATATGTTCCGGATGTTCTGGAGAGCCGGCGCCTTTAATGGGGACATCAGCGCCTGGGACACCTCAAATGTCACCAATATGGAAGCTATGTTCCTTTCCGCCAGAGCCTTCAATCAGGACATCAGCGGCTGGAACACCTCCGGCGTCACCAATATGAAGTTCATGTTCGCCGATACCAGAGACTTCGATCAGGATATTGGCAGCTGGAATACCTCAAACGTCACCAATATGTCATGGATGTTTAGGGATGCCTTGGCCTTTAATCGTGATATCAGCGCCTGGAACACCTCGAGCGTCACCAATATGTCACAGATGTTCTGGTCTGCCACCACCTTCAATCAGGATATTGGCGGCTGGAACACTTCGAGCGTCACCAATATGTCAAGGATGTTCTCCGAAACCAGAGACTTCGATCAGGACATCAGCGGCTGGGACACCTCCAGCGTCACCAATATGTCACAGATGTTCTGGTCTGCCACCACCTTCAATCAGGATATTGGCGGCTGGAATACCTCTGGCGTCACCACCATGGTAAACATGTTCAACAATGCCGCCGCCTTCAATCAGGATATCAGCACCTGGAACACCTCCAGCGTCACCGACATGTCACAGATGTTCTTGTCTGCCACCACCTTCAATCAGGACCTGAGCGGCTGGGACATATCTGACGTTACCAGCATGGCAAGCATGCTTGACAACACCAACCTCTCGATCAGCAACTATGATGCAACCCTGTCTGGCTGGGTCGCACAAACCGTGCAAAGTGGCGTGACGCTGGGTGCGTCCGGTCTGCAATACAGCCTGTCCGTTGCCGATCGCCAGTCGCTGATTGATGATGATAGCTGGACTATTTCTGGTGACAGTTATATATCGCCGGAAGCGGCGGCACTGGCCACC
>JAAEMP010000448.1 GCA_024225445.1 Hyphomicrobiales bacterium
GAAATCCATTTGAGCAAATTTGATGGCCGAGACAATCTGAATGGCCTGTGGAACAAAGGTCGTGTCCATTTATTGGGAACCTCCGGCACGGTTACAACGCTGGCAGGAGTGCATTTGAAACTACCTCGCTATGATCGGCGTCAGGTTGATGGTATCTGGCTTAAAGACGAACATGTAGACAGGACAATCGATCAACTGCTCGACATGGAGTATCGACAGCGTGCCGCTAATCCATGTATTGGTTCTGAACGGGCTGATTTGGTGTTGGCCGGCTGTGCCATCCTTCAGGCCATTCGCAATACCTGGCCCTCGCCGAGATTACGGGTCGCGGACCGAGGTTTGCGGGAAGGAATACTTACGCAAATGATGAATCATGATGGAGCGTGGATCACGCCAAAAAAAGGGCGAAAATTTTCGGACAAACGTGCAAAACGCAAATATCCGCAAGCACGTTTTGGTACCCAACATGATTCTTTGAGCAGAGACCACCGTGATGGGTGAAAAAAGTGGAGGAAGGGGTGGCTCCGGGAACGTACCAAAGAAATCCCATGTGCGTAATCTGCATACTAAAGTCAAAACTGCGCGAGGCAGAAAACTGTCATCAACCTTGTGGCTTGAGCGTCAGTTGAATGACCCCTATGTACAGCGGGCAAAGGCTGAAGGATATGCTTCCAGGGCAGCATACAAATTATCCGAGATTGATGCGCGTTATTCGATACTGGCACCGGGGAAAAGAGTGATTGATCTGGGTGCCGCACCTGGTGGCTGGTGCCAAGTGTCGGTTCAAAAAACCGGTTCTACCGGAGATGACATAAGGGTAGTAGGAATAGACTATCTGGATATGGACCCGGTTCCGGGAGCAACGATATTGAAGAAAGATTTTCTTGATGATGATGCGCCTGAAATGTTGATCGAAGCACTGGGCGGGAATAAGCCGGATTTGGTTATTTCAGATATGGCGGCACCAACAACCGGTCACAGAAAAACAGACCATTTGAGAACCATGTATCTGGTTGAAGTGGCTCTTGATTTTGCCATTGAAGTGCTAAAACCAGGGGGACATTTTCTGTCGAAGACGTTTCAGGGTGGCACCGAAGCAGTTCTGCTTAATCAGCTGAAACGAAATTTTGCCGCCGTCCATCATGTCAAACCGCCAGCCTCGCGAGCCGGTTCGGTCGAATTATATCTTTTGGCAAAAGGTTTTCACGGGAAGCCCGGTTGAGAAGTTGAAATTCAAATAGAAATCCAGGATAGCGGCTTGGTTGAATTGACCAACCGGAAATCCTGGAAATCATCAAAAAAGAAGACAGGGTCCAACCGTTCGTCTTGGTCTTTTGTTATTCGGTTGGAGGCACATAATCCGGGCTGAACTGGAGCAGATAGGCGATCACATTTTCGATATCCTCAGGTTTTTTGAAACCCTTAAAGGACATTTTTGTTTTCTTGATCATAGCCTTGGGCTTGGTAAGATATTCTGTCAGATTTGCTTCATCCCAAATCAGCCCCTCTACCCCGGCCTTTATCATTGATTTGGAGTACTTTTTAAGGAATTCTTCGTTTGTGCCCGCTGTAGCTCCTATAATGTTATTGAGAACCGGCCCGACTTTTTTCTTGGCTTTCTCCCCAACCATGTGACAGGCTTTGCATTTCTTAAATACCTTTTTTCCCTTGTCCGCATCTCCGCTGGCAAAGGCCGTGGCGCTGGCCATCAGTGTTATGGCACTCGCCAAAATTACGATTTTTGATTGTTTGATCATGAAACTCTACCCAGTTAAGTTTGTTAAATTGAAATTCCGCCTAAACTATCGAATTTTGGAATTGCTTCAACCAGAAAAATCCAAATGTGCCAATCTGCGCAATTTTTATCCAAAAATCCCGTAAAGTTGTCGTGTTTGTAGCGAAAAACAGTCGATACCATATTATTTCAGCAGGAGTAATTGATATTTGGCAAAATTAGACGAAATTTGCCATTAAATCAAACTTGCTGAACCAATTGATATTGCCTGTTCAAGCGAGTTTGAAATATCGGAACAATTGTCTGTGGAACAATGCAGGATTACTTGTTTTTGGACCGCGGGTTCTGGAATAATGGATTGTCGGCTTTAGGGAAACGGGATGAGCAGTACTGCAAAGGCAGTGGGGAAAACAATTGGCCAAACTTTATTTCAGCTATTCTGCAATGAATGCAGGTAAATCCACAGCGTTGCTGCAGGCTTCACACAATTATCGTGAACGCGGCATGAATACGCTTATCATGACTTCGGCACTTGATGATCGTACAATATTGGGAGAGATTGCCTCGCGTATCGGTTTGCGAGAAAACGCCGATTTGTTTTCACCGGAAATGAACCTGATGGAATTCATTGAAGAGCGTTCTCATGGCAAGAAAATTGCGTGTGTGTTGATTGATGAAGCACAGTTTTTAAGCGAAGAACAGGTATGGCAATTGTCACAAGTTGTCGATGACCTTGACATTCCGGTGTTGTGTTATGGGTTGCGGACTGATTTCCAGGCCAAGCTTTTTCCGGGAAGTGCCGCATTGTTGGCTATAGCCGACCAGATACGTGAAATTCGTACTATTTGCTGGTGCGGGTCAAAGGCAACGATGGTTTTGCGACTTGACAGCAGCGGTATTCCGGTTGCTGAAGGTGAACAGGTGGATATTGGTGGCAATGACAAATACATATCTGTATGCAGGGCCCACTGGCGCGCTCTTGATCTTGGTCCCCATGATAAAATCCAATCCGAATTGCCATTGGCGCAATAGGTTTCTTTGGCGTTCCGCGATTACCAAAACCTCATGGATTCCGGTCATAATTCAACACAATACTGTTTCACGGTTCATATCCCCAATTGTGGTTAGCTGAATTCCGGGTTGCGTTCGCTAGAAGGGGTTTTTGCAAACAGGTTCCTGTAACAGCGGGTAAAATGTGATTGTGAAGAAAAACCGGTGGCTATTGAAATCTGAAGCAATGACATGCCTGTATACAAAATCAGATGACGGGCTTTCTCCAGGCGTGTTTCAAGGTAATAGCGATGCAGGGATTTTTGGCGGTATTTGGAAAACAAGCGCTCTAACTGGCGGGTCGAAATTCCAACCTGGCTGGAAATTTCACTCGAGGATAGTATTTCCTCTGTATTTGACAGCATCAGCTGCATGGCTTTTGCCAATCGTGGTGAGCGACGCTGGATCAATTGAATTTCTGCGTTACGTTGACTTTGCGAAGGCAGCCTTACGTGATCGTGGATAAACTGTTCAGCAATGGCTGAGGAAAAAAAATCGCCATTGGTTTGCGATATCCAGTTTAACATCATATCCAGCGAGGCGATGCCGCCGGCAGCGGTTATCCGGTTGCGATCCAGTTCGTAAATTCCCCCGGTGAGTATTGCATCTGGATGATTTTCGCGAAAACTCTCATCGTTTTCCCAGTGAATTGTGCAGCGATATCCATCCAGCAGGCCGGCATTTGCCAAAATTTCAGCACCGGTGCTAATAGCCCCCAATGCGCAGCCTTTTCGGGCGAGTTTGCGAACCCAGTCCAGTAGTTTACGGGATTTGAACTCCCTGGTGTTAACCGTCCCGGCGCAAATGATGACCAGATCGAACTTTACATCGGCTTCTTCAATTGAATAATCCGGTGCAATGGAAACTCCACTGCTTGCATCCAGAGAATGACCATCACCGGTAATTATTGACCAGTTATACAGACGTTTGCCCGATAGTCTGTTGGCTGACTGGAGCGGATCAACAGCAGCACTGAAATTCATTAGTGTAAATCCCGGCACCAGAAAAAAACCAATTTCCTGAGTTCGGGTTAGTGTTGGTTCATGAAGATTCTTGTTTGACATTCATTTTTTATTTGTAATGGGGCTGGGGAGATAATTACGAGCCGTGATTATTGATTGGATGATTCACTTTTACATTATACCAATATGCAAATATGTGTCGCAAAAAATCAAATAATAATTTTCGCAATCGCCATCATCAGGCAAAAGTTGATGTCGGTTTGAAGGATAGTTGAATGAAATCCCAGGCGAGAGCAGTGATCATTGGTGGTGGAGTTGTCGGATGTTCGGTACTGTATCATCTGACAAAACTTGGCTGGACCGATGTTATTTTACTGGAGCGCGATGAACTGACATCTGGATCAACCTGGCATGCAGCCGGGGGGATGCACACAATTAATGGTGATCCCAATGTGGCGAAGCTTCAGCAATATACGATTAATTTGTACAAGGAAATTGCTGAACTGTCGGGTCAGGACACAGGGGTGCATATTACCGGCGGGGTGATGCTTGCCGCAAGTGATGAACGGCTTGACTGGTTGAAAAGCCTGGCCTCAAAAGGTGCTTATCTGGGGATCAAGGCGGATATCATATCTTCGCAGGAAGCAGCAGAAATCATGCCGCTGATTGATCCGTCCAAATTTGCCGGCGCCATGCGAACCTATGTCGATGGCCATCTTGATCCCTCTGGCGTTACCCATGCTTTTGCAAAAGCGGCACGCAAGCTGGGCGGTGCCGTTGAGCGTTTCACAAAAGTTGAAGATCTTGTACAAAATAGCGACGGCTCATGGCGGGTGATTACCAACAAGGGTGAAATAATTGCGGAACATGTGGTAAATGCGGGAGGGTTGTGGGCGCGGGAGGTTGGCCGGATGGTCGGTCTGGAACTGCCATTGCTGGCGATGGAACATATGTATCTGATCACCGAGGATATGCCGGAAGTTGCTGAATGGAACAAAAAAACCGGCAAGGAAATCATCCATGCGGTGGATTTTGATGGTGAATTGTATTTGCGTCAGGAACGAGGTGGTATGCTTATGGGCACTTATGAACAGGCCTGTAAACCCTGGTCGCCTGACGATACGCCGTGGGATTTTGGCCACGAATTGCTGGAGCCGGATATCGATCGCATTGCACCCTCTCTGCAGGTCGGGTTTGAGCATTTTCCTGCCTTCCAGAATGCCGGTATTAAACAGATAATCAATGGGCCATTTACCTTTGCGCCGGATGGTAATCCACTGGTGGGGCCGGTTAGAGGATTACAGAATTACTGGTGTGCATGTGCGGTGATGGCCGGATTTTCGCAGGGTGGTGGCGTTGGTCTGGCACTTGCCAACTGGATTGTTGAAGGTGATCCGGGCATGGATATATGGGCAATGGACGTGGCGCGGTACGGGGATTGGGCGACGCCACAATATACCAGTGTAAAAGTTCAAGAAAATTACAAGCGGAGATTTTCAATCCGCTTTCCCAATGAGACTCTTCCTGCAGGACGTCCACTGAAAACTACTCCAATCTACGACAAACTGAAAATTGCCGGGGCACAGTTTGGGGATTCCTGGGGACTGGAATCAGCATTATGGTATGCGCCGGAGGGGGTGAAAGATGAATTTTCCTGGTATCGCTCCACAGATTTTGAACATGTGGGTAAAGAGGCAAACGCGGTCAGAGACAGTGTTGGCTTGTTGGAGATATCGGGTTTTGCCAATTATACGATAACCGGTAAAGCAGCCAGGGATTGGCTAGATAAAATCCTGGCCTGCAATATTCCGGCGACAGGACGAATGGTTCTGGCGCCAATGCTGAAAGAAGACGGCAAGGTCATAGGGGATTTTACGCTTGCCAACATCGGCAGAGATGCGTCGGGCAATGACCAGTATTTCATATCCGGTTCCGGTATGGCTGAAGATTATCACATGCGCTGGTTTGAAAAATATTTGCCACAAGATAATAGCGTTTCGATTATCGCCCATGGTTCCGGCCTAACCGGTCTTTCAATAGCTGGCCCAAACTCCAGAAAGGTTCTGGCGGCAGTAACCGGGTATGATGTCAGCGGTGAAAATTTCAAATTTATGGCGATTGCCGAAATGAATATCGGTCTGGCGCCAGCCTTGGTGGGGCGGATAAGTTTTACCGGCGATCTGGGCTATGAGATCTGGTGTAAACCTGAAAATCTGAACCATATTTATGACCGTTTGATGGAAGCCGGCAAAACGCATGATATCAGATTGTTTGGTTTGCGAGCACTGAACGCGCTCAGGCTCGAGAAGAATTACGGCAGTTGGGGCAGCGAATACCGCCCGATTTATACACCGGCAGAATGTGGCCTGGAGCGTTTTGTCAAGATGGGCAAGGGTGCTGATTTTATCGGCAAGAAAGCGCTGGCTGAGGGAAGAAGCAACCAGAATGTCTGTTTGCGGGCATTTGTGGTGGATGTTGATAATGCCGATCCGGTGGCAGATGAGCCAATTTGTTTTGATGGTGAGGTAAAAGGCTGGGTTACTTCGGCCGGTTATGCCCATGGGTCCGGAGTTTCTGTAGCCCTGGGCTATGTTCCCGCGGAAATTGCAAATGAGAATGATGGTTGGGAAATTGAAATCATCGGTAAGCGTTGCCAGGCAAGAATGCAAGATGAGCCTCTTTTTGATCCGTCCGGATCACGTATGCGGAGTTAGTCGGATGAGCGAAATACTCGAACCCAAAAGAAGACGCGGGCGCAGAGGTGGCGGCAGCAGTAATCCGAAAATTGAGCAATTGCCCTGGAAACAGCCGCGAATGAAGTTTCCGCCCGTGGAACTGGTGAGCGAAGATCAGCTGGAATCCATTCACCAGGCGTCTTTGAAAATCCTTAGTGACATTGGCATGGAATTCATGTCAGCTGATGCACGTTTGCGATTGAAGAATGTCGGAGCGGATGTGGATGAAGATACGCATATGGTACGCTTTGATCCTGCTATGGTTGAGGAACTGATCAAGACAGCGTCACCACATTTCAGATTGCATGCCCGCAACCCGGACAAAACCCTCGAAATTGGCGGCAACTACATTACCAACGGGAGTGTTTCAAGCCCACCCAATGTCAGTGACATGGACAATGGGAGGCGTCCTGGTACAACAGCGGATTTTCAGAATCTGCTTCGGTTGTCTCAGTATTTCAACATTATTCACATGATTGGCGGCTATCCGGTCGAACCTCTGGACCGACCGGTTTCGACACGACATTTATACAATACCAAAGATATGTTGACCCTCACGGACAAGGCTATTTCATGCTATTGCATTTGGGGAAAGAGAGTATCCGATGCGATTGAAATGATCCGTATTGGACGGGGCATCAGTAATGAGCAGCTGGAGGAAGAACCTTCGATATTCACTGTGATCAACACAAATTCCCCACTGAAATTTGACGGTGCGATGCTTGATGGCCTGATCGAAATGTCATCGCGAAACCAGGTAATCTGCGTCACTCCTTTTACCCTTGCAGGCGCAATGGCACCGGTCACGCTTGCCGGCGCTCTGGCTCAGCAAAATGCCGAGGCGCTGGCGGGATTATTGATGACCCAGATTGTGCGCAAGGGAGCACCTTTTGTCTATGGGGGATTTACCTCGAACGTTGATATGAAGTCAGGAGCTCCCGCTTTTGGTACACCGGAATATATGAAAACCGCGATTATCGGTGGCCAGTTGGCGAGGCGCTATAATGTACCCTACCGCACATCGGGGGTTAGTGCCGCCAATACTGTAGATGCCCAGGCGGCCTATGAAACTGTGTTTTCTCTCTGGGGCACTACCATGGGAGGCGGTAATATCATCAAACATGCTGCAGGATGGATGGAGGGTGGCCTGGTCGCTTCCTATGAAAAACTGGTGCTTGATGTGGACCTTTTGCAAATGGTGTCCGAGTTTCTTGAACCGGTGGTGGTTGATGATGCAACGCTTGGCCTGGATTCCATTGTCGAAGCGGGGGTAGGGGGGCATTTCTTTGGTACTTCCCATACCCAGGAGCGCTATCGTGACGCATTTTATTCACCGCTGATTTCAGATTGGCGGAATTTTGAAAACTGGCAGGAAGGCGGCTCGCCCGAGAGCTGGCAGAAGGCCAATCAGATATGGAAGCAGGTATTGGAAGAATATCAGGAACCATCAATTGATGCATCAATTGTTGAGGAACTTGACGGGTTTATTGCAAGCAGGGTCGAACAAGGTGGCATTGTCACAGATTTCTGAATTATGGGTTCAGGAAAAAGGGTTTTGGAAGTGCTGAAAATATTTTCTGATGAGCGCAAGCTCGAATATGCAAATTTTGAAGCGGTGGACAAGCCACGGTAAATCCAATCAAGCCGGAAACTCTAGTCATGGTTTGACAACAGACTAAATTGGTTTTCATGGCCAAGGCCTCAAATTCTCCAATACTGCCCAATCAAATACATAGCTACAATAATTGTGCTGATTGTTGATCGGGCAGTATACTGGGGCTAATCAGATTGCGACGGAGTAACTTCCATCAGAAGCTTCTCGGTTCTCGCGTCCTCTATTTTGTTAACCAGGCGCATGGTCTCAGCATTGTCGCGCAAGGTTTTGGTAATTGTAACTGATGTGTGCACCAACATGATTGCAGACATGGCAAAGAAGCCCTTGGCAGCTAGTCCTGCTTCCATAAAAAATATGCCTCCACCCATCATGCTGGCTGCAACTACGAAGCTTGCAATAGAAAAATTCTGCCATGCAAGTGTATGTTCGTTAAATCTCTCGCTCATTGGATATTCCTTTCTTTTGTGTTGGTTGATGGTACCGGCTAGCCGGATTTGGCAGTTTTCCTGGTTAATCGCGCCAAAACATCATCTGCCGAAGTCTTAAGACTTGCACCGCAACCGGCTTCCGCCAATTTTTCGATAACCTGTTCGGAATTTCCTGCTTCATCCATTTCAACCATGGCCTCAGCAGTTGAATCGATCTGTTTTTGGCGGACTTGCAGGCCCAGTAATGTTTTTTCTGCATCAGCAAGGGTAGAATGAACACTTACTTCACCTTCGCCACGCATCCGCTGTGTTTTGTCGGTGACATTTGCAATGCGATGCCCCCGTTTGAGTTCGCGAAGCCTTGTTTCCGCTGTTCTAACCTGACTTTTCAAGCGATCAATTTCAGACTGAAACCTGGCCCGGGCATTTTTTGAGGTATCTCGTTCCGCTTCAAGAAGTACGATTGTTTCTGCGGCTTCCCGGGCAATCTTCTTCTTGCCCTTCTGAAGGGCAATGATTGTCCGCCCTTCCAGATCTTCGAGTCGTGAAACAATCTGCCTGTATTGATCTTCTTCCTGCTTGTTTTGGGCAATCGCGATGGCCACCGCCTTGCGTGCACACTGGACTGCCCGCGCCGAATCGTTGATTTGCTGCCGCAGGATCGTAAGTCCATGGCGGTCTGTGAAATTTTCAGCGGCCTCGTTTGCAGTGCCTAGAAACAGTGCAAATAATTGTTTGATCATGTCACTTTCTCCATTTTTGAACATTGTTCACAGTTGATAGATAGTGTATGATGAACAATGTTCAAGAATAAAAATGAACAATGTTCAAAATAAAGGTTGTCAAAACAGTGACTGGAAAACGTGAAGAGAAGAAGGAAGTGCTGCGGCAGGCTTTGGTAAAAGCGGCGGGTCATCGGATATCGAAATTGGGTCTTGGCGGATTGCGAGCGCGTGACATTGCCAAAGACGCCGGATGTGCACTGGGTAGTTTGTATACGGTGTTCACTGATATTGACGAACTGATCCTGCACGTAAATTCCAACACTCTGAGCAAATTGGGAGTGGTGATGGAGGCCGCCGCCAGGCGGGTGGATTCCCCGCAGGACGTGCTGGTGGCCCTGGCAAACGAATATTTGAAATTTGCAACAGAAAACAGAAATATCTGGGCTGCACTTTTTGATCACAGAATACCGGAAGGCGCTGGCGAACCAGAGTGGCATGTTGCCGAGCATTTAGTGCTGATGAGGGGGATTACCATTCCACTTGCACGGTTGCTGCCTACCTTGAATGAGAACCAACTCGCCGTTCAGGCTCGTATTCTTTTTGCTGCAGTGCATGGAATTGTTTCGATCGGTCTTCACGGACACTTTGTCGCCGTTCCTCGCAGGGATCTGGAATCCCAACTTACTCAATTCATTAAGCGCATCATTGTTGGGTATCAATCATCATCCAATAAAGTCGACAATATTGATCTCGAAAACGAGTAAATTTTCAACAGTGCAGATTGGCAATTTTGACCTTTTGAATCATTGTGGTATTTGCCGGGTATCCACCCCAAGTGGGATGAATGATACATTTGACAGCATCGTCAGGTGCGGACATTTCACAAACATGAATGTTGCGAAGAAAAATGAGCCATGGGCGCGCGGGTCAATCCTGGTCATTGGCTATCTGGTTATCGCGGTCATTGATCATCTGCTTTATGGCTGTTTCCCCAAGCGGTTTATTGCCTTTGATCCGCAGGCTCTCTGACCACTCACGGGCGAAATCGGCTTGCAAGCGCCAATTGATCAAAGCTGTTACAAACATAGCGACAAATGCCCCAAGGCTGGCCAGGGCCATGTCCTTGTGAGCATCCCATATGTCACCTTGGGTCCCCAGATAGGCCATACCCAATTCGCCACCGAAAAACTCTGCAGCACCCCATTCAAAAAGTTCAAACATCATTGAAGTGGACATCGTCAGATCGAGAGGAAGAAAGTAACCCCAAATTCCTTTCACATTGGCTATTCGCAGAAAAATTTCGCGGATTGGGTATGCAAGCAATAGTCCATAGGAAAAGTGAATGGCCCGATCGAAATGGTTTCGCTTCCAGCCCATCGCATCATTAAGCGAGTAGCCTGTTAGTGAACGAAACCATTGATCATATGGCACTTCAGCATAAGTATAGTGAGCACCGACCTCATGCAGGCACAGGAAAATGAATATCAAGGTCATGGATATTTTTGAGAATGTGAACCAACGCCATGACAGCGCCAGTGCTATTACAAAAACAAGCACCAGGACATTCTCAAGGAGCCAATCATGCCGATAGAGCGGATTGATGGCAAGCGCTATCCACCAGATAGCAAACAGGCCAGTGAGAAACAGGAAATACCGTCGGTGTGCAGGGAATGCTGGCATTGTTTACTCCGCTATCTTCTGAATATTATAAGCCAAGTGTCATCTATCGGGAAAACTCACTAGTCTGTATGATATGTGCTGGCGGGAACATGCAATTGTGACTGGGAGGGATGTTCCGTATCTTGAATGTCTTTGATTCTTACTGCTTCGACGATTATGTCGACAAAGAGGGTCTAGAGCAACCTTCGACCACGGGATCATCTGATGCGCTTGTGGATATGTTTGATTTAGCCATTACGATTAAGCACCCTAACTGCATGGAATTGAAAGTTTGGAATTGAAAGTTTTGGGTATCCGAATCGGATGCGCTATACTAAGCAAAGGGACAACGTAGCGGCATAGCAGCGATAGCTGGATTTGTCGGAGATAGGAGAACGGACATGTCCCTTTGGGAACAGGCCAAGTCGGCAGCCGGACAGACACCCCCGTATCGCAACCGGACCGCCGATTTCTTTAGAGCCGCCGCGATCACAGTCGTCATTTTCGGACACTGGCTTGTCAGTGTTCCCTACTATGTGGATGGCAGCCTTCAATTTACCATACTGCTGTCGACACAGCCGTGGACGCAATATGTGACCTGGTTGATGCAGGTCATGCCAATTTTCTTCTTCGTTGGCGGGTTTTCCAATGCCGCATCGTGGGCATCTGCACAACATGACCCCGCAAAACGAAGAGCCTGGCAGGCATCACGGCTCAAGCGTCTCCTGATGCCCATCACCCCCTTGATCCTGCTGTGGTCCCTGTTTGCCAGCATCGCCGGATACGCGGGGCTTGATCCGGATATCATTCGAACCGCAAGCCAAGCAGCGTTGATCCCCGTGTGGTTCCTTGCAGTCTACATCATGGTGACAGTCATCGTGCCAATCACAGCAAAAGCGTGGGAAAAATTTGGGCTCTGGTCAGTGGCGTTTCTGGTTTTCGGGGCTGCCATGATTGACTTCATTGCGTTTGCCGGTGGTGTTGGCTGGGTGCGCTGGTCGAATTATGCCTTCGTCTGGCTGGGAATGCACCAGCTTGGCTATTGGTGGTTTGGTGGAGTCAAAAACAAAGTGGCACCAGTTCTCCTGATCGCTGCAGGGCTGGTTTCGCTCTATGTGCTGATTGGATTGTTAGGGTATCCCGTGGCAATGATAAGTGTGCCCGGAGAAGAGGTTTCCAATACGCGACCACCGACATTTGCTATGTTTGCAATAGGATTTACGCAAGTTGGACTGATCCTGCTTGTGACTGACAAAGTAGCAAACTGGCTGCAAAACCCAAAACCCTGGGCGGTCGTTATCCTGGTTGGCCAGCGAATCATGACAGTCTACCTTTGGCATTTAACCGCTCTCCTGATCGTTGTCGGATTGATGTTTCTAGCCGATGGCTTCGGACTTCGGATGCTGCCGGGTACGTCCGAATGGTGGCTGTCGCGACCGCTCTGGATCGCGGCAATGAGTTTGGTGATGTTGCCGCTTATTTTCGTGTTCGGTCGGCTTGAGAGCGGCTCTCGGCAATCACATGTAGAACCGCCGGGGCCTTTGCGATCAGCGCTCGGGGCGTGCCTCGCTTGCGGCGGGCTTACGTTCCTGGCACTTGATGGTACCTACGCCAATAATACCCTGGGCGTGAACATCATTCCTGTGAGCCTTGCGATCGCAGGCGTTGCGTTATCCACGATAAATTGGCGCCACTCTTCGAAAAACCGGTCAAACGGTTCAATATAAACATGAAAGCCTCTAGGCTCTGCCCCACTCACATCTTGAGCAATTTTCAATGTGGTTGAAAGTTGCTCTAGTACGCGTTTCGGACTTTCTTCCTCATTAAAAGTGCTAATTGTTGTTCAGTTGGCAAATATTTTGCATTATCCATAAATTCCTGAGGCTGAATCGCGGCGAAGCCGATTGAATTTGATTCGCCTATCAATTTTGATTTCACGTGTTTAATCTGTCATGATTGGTTAATCAGGAATTTGCGGATGGCACAGGCAGTTAACAACAAACGAGCAATCAAATATATTGATGATATTGCAGGCAAGGCGCTCCGGCATCTGGTATTTGCCCTGGTGCGTCCGTATTACAGCATATTCTATAATGTCAGTTGCTCCAACAAGGAAATGCTGCAGGATCTCGGTGGCGCGGTAATCCTGGCAAATCATGTGAGCCGCCACGATGGTCCGTTAGTTCTGGCTACACTTTATGCGGTCACCCGCATCCGGCCGACCGCCTACTATCGGGAATACGAGCACTGGCTGCAGAAATATCCAATGATGCTGTTCGGGACGGTTCCAATGAGCAGCCCCAAAAGCTGGGAACCACGCCGGCGAGAGCAGCAAAAACTCAAAACACTCGACATCATAAGAAGAGTATTGGCAAGCGGCAACAGCATATTGATTTTCCCTGCCGGGGGTATTCGCAAGGGTGAGAAGGAGGAGATAGCTTCGTATCTGACAGGCGCCTACGACACCATTCAGGCAGTGCCAGAGCGACCGGTTGTGCTGGTCAAGATTGACGGGCTGGGCAAGTGCCAGTATAGAAAATATGATCTGTTCTGGTCATTTTTAGGCATCACCAACGGCCGCCGCCACACCAAAATTGAATTGGAAGTAGTTGAAAACATGCCGCTTTACAGCGACCGCGAGACCTTTAACAAAAACCTGGAAAACTACTTCAACGGCATCCCGCTTCCCCTGTCATGAGAAGAAAAAATCGGCAATACACGGGTGATATGCGCTCCCAGAGTCGCATCAACCCATCAATTTGATGGACCAAATAAAGGGGCTGATCATCCAGCATGTGGTTTTGGCCATCGAAATTCCACCATCAACAGGGGCTCTGAGATCGGAATGGCCAAGGGCAAAGTCGGATAGGTTTGTGCCGCCTATAGTTCCGAAGTTCTATACACTTGGCATGCCTCGGTTTGGTTCAACCGTGTTACCATTATCAAGTCAGCTGAATTTCGATTGTGGCTGGGTATTTTTGGGTCCACGCCCTGATGAAATTGCTAAGTTACCTTATCCAGAACTTCTTCGAGCCTGGCGAGGGTTGCATCGATATTTTTCAGTTTATCAAGCCCGAACAGCCCCAGCCGGAAGGTCTGGAAATCGGCAGGTTCATCACATTGTAACGGAACGCCTGCAGCGATTTGCATTCCGTGACTGGCAAATTTGCTGCCGCTTTTGATTTCGGGATCATCCGTATAGACGACGACGACGCCCGGGGCCTCAAAACCTGCCGCTGCGACACTCTTGATGCCTTTGCTGGCCAGTAATTTTCGTACTTTGGAGCCAAGTTCCACTTGTTGCTTGCAAATCTTGTCGAAGCCATAGGCCTCGGTTTCTTTCATGACGTCACGAAAACGCACCAACGCATCTGTCGGCATGGTAGCATGATAGGCATGGCCACCATTTTCATAGGTGTTCATGATTTCAAGCCATTTTTTCAGGTCGCAGGCAAAGCTGGTGGAATTGGTATCATTCACCTCGGCTATCGCCACTTCATTCATCATGACCAGACCGGCTGCCGGAGAGGCACTCCAGCCTTTTTGCGGAGCACTGATCAGGACATCAATACCAATATCCTTCATATCCAGCCAAACGGTGCCTGAAGCAATGCAATCCAGTACAAACAGTCCCCCAACCTTGTGGATGGCATCGGCAACCGCGCGCATATAATCATCGGGCAAAATCATTCCTGAAGAGGTTTCCACATGGGGAGCGAAAACAAGATCAGGTTTTTCCGACAATATGGTAGCAACCACTTCCTCAATCGGGGCGGGAGCAAATGGTTCCTGACGATTGTCGCTCTGACGCCGGGCCTTCAGGACTGTAGAAGCAGATGGAATGGAACCTGCGTCAAAAATCTGGGTCCAGCGAAATGAGAACCAGCCATTGCGAATTACCAGGCATTTCTTACCTGTAGCTAACTGGCGTGCAACGGCTTCCATGGCGTAAGTGCCACCGCCTGGAACAACAGCTACACCATCGGCGTTATAAACCGATTTGAGTGTCGTTGAGATATCACGCATGACCTGCTGAAAGCTCTGTGACATGTGATTGAGTGAGCGATCGGTGAAGACAACTGAAAATTCTGATAACCCGCCAGGATCAACATCTGGTAGTAATGCGGACATGGAATAATCCTTAAGTTTAGAAACGACTCTAATTAATTCGATTTTTATCTGAACACAAGCGTTTGAGGTGATTTGAGTAACACAAATATCAATCTGGTTTTTTGATTTGTAATATAATCAGGAGAGCCTTGAAGGTTAATGGGATCAGTCCTCATCTTGCTCGAGTCTGATATCGGCTTTCCCCTGATAGACCTGGCGCTGGTCCAGGGGAACTTCATTTTCATCATAGACGCCGAGCAACACTCCGGTTCGCTTGCGTTTCGAACGCGCCTGCAGTATTTTTTCATCTGAAATGGTTGTGCGCTGGGACTGACGTCTGCTCCATTGTGCGAGATGGTTATACATTGAATCGATAACCGATGAATAGCTGCTGTCATCTCCCAGATCCTTGAGTTCGTCCGGATCATTTTTCAGATCAAACAACATCGGTCTGAATCCACCTTCTGCATGAATGAGTTTCCAGTTTTTGTCGCAGATCATGAACAGCCGTGCATCGCGGGGTGCCAGTTCCAGTTTTGCCGCCATGGGTGTTGTTGAATAGTTGTATTCGCTAACGGCAAAATCCCGCCAGATTTCCGGTTTCTGATTGTGAATGAGCTGATTGAGTGAACGGCCTTCCAATATGTGGTCTGGAATATTTGCGCCAAAAAAATCCAGGAAAGTTGGCGCCAGATCGATACTTTCCACGAGTTCATCACACTGGCTGCCGCGGCTCGCATCGGCATCCGGAGAAGGGTCATAGATGATCAGAGGAATTTTTACCGATGGCTCATGCAACATGCCTTTTTCGCCCAGATGATGATCTCCAAGATAGTCCCCATGATCAGAGGTGATGATTATCATGGTGTTTTCCATCTGGCCGGTTTTTTCCATATGGGAAAACAGTCGACCAAGCTGGTCATCGCATTGTTTGACAAGCCCCATATAGGCAGGGATAACCGATCTGCGCACCTCTTCGCGCTGGAATGCTTTGCCAACCTTGTTATCGATGAATTGTTTGTAAACCGGATGGGTATTTTCCAACTCGTAGTCGCTACGTACCGCTGCCAGAACCTGGTTTTGACCATACATATTGTGATAGGGGGCGGGAACGATATAAGGCCAGTGTGGTTTGATATAGGATAAATGACACATCCAGGAACCGGATTTCTCATCCTGCATTTTATTCAGGAACTCAATTGCACGGTTGGTCAGGTATGGTGTTTCAGAATCCTCTTCATTGATATTTGCAGGTAATCCGGCATTGTTCAGCCACCAGCCGGATTTGATATTTCCCTGCTCATCGACGCCTGAATTCGCATGGGCATGCCAGGGATTTTCTCCTTTGTATCCCTTTTGTTTCAGAAATTCATTATAAGGCGAGCGTTTTTCATCATAATAGCCATCGGGTCCCTGGGCCCACAAGCCATCATCGCGTTCAAAGACGTCAAATCCGCAATCAGAAACCCGGGCGCCAATGATTGAATCGGGGTCCAATCCGAGGCGTTCCATTCCCTCGACATCCGCCTGCATATGGGTTTTGCCGACGAGCCAGCTTTGGACTCCTATCTTGCGCAGATGGTCTCCCAGTGTCAGTTCTCCAACCTTCAGAGGAAAATTGTTCCATGCGGCACCATGGCTATCCACATAGCGGCCGGTGTAGAAACTCATCCGGGACGCACCGCATATCGGTGACTGGACATAACAGCGGGAAAAGCGGACGCCTTTTTCAGCGATTTTGTCTATATTGGGGGTTTCCAGGAATGGGTGACCTGCGCAACTTAAATAGTCAAACCGCAATTGGTCAAACATAATAAACAGAATGTTTTTTGGCTTTTCTGAGTTCATCGTTAGTCCTGATAACGTCTCTTGCATTAATATCAAACTTCCATGGTTTAATAAATACGGTTGCTTGTCCAAACCGGTAAAAAGTTACGTCAGGCAATTTTGGAATTATTTGGCAGCGACCAGGTTTGCCCTTCGACGGCTGATAGTGATGTACAGTGATCCAACAATGATCAGATTCATTATACCAACCCCGGCTGCATTGGCATAGGTTAGTGTATAATCTCCAGTGAGATCAAAGAAATATCCCTCCTGGAACCCACCGATGCCATGTCCGACCCAGCCAAACAGGGTAACTACCCCCAATGCGGTGGCACGTCTGGAAAGTGGTGTCATCACTGTGACGCAAACCAGAATACTGGTCATCACTCCCGCATATCCAAATCCATAGATGATGGCGAAAATATAAAAGGCATTCAATGTTTCAAGTTGTACAAATCCGAAAACCAAAACGGTTTGCCACAATGAGGCAATCATATAGGCCTGAATGGCACCTATCATGTCGGCCAGTTTGCCAAAAAATACTATACCTCCAATTGCGACCAGCAGCATGATGAATATCACGCTGCCTGCGTCTTCAAGCGCGATGCCGCGATCCTGTATCATGGGTACTAGATGCATCAAGGGTACCGACATGCAGATACAGCAGAACACGACAGCAATACTCAGCCAGGCAATGATAGTATTCGGTGGTAATGGTGTCGGTGATTGGTCCACATCGGGCGCGATATTCTGAAGATGCTGTTTGGGTTGTTTGGGCGGTTATCTGATCAGCATTGTCAGTGGAATGAGTGTTACAAGTGCGATCACGCCCGGCCATATCAATGTGTTGCGCCATCCAACGGTTCCAATCATCACAGCGGTACCAAATGGCACCCCGCCCTGTCCCAGAGCCTGACCAGCAGTTGCTATCCCCAATGCCAGGCCGGAGCCGACTTTAAACCAGTTGCCGACATTTGCGATTAATGGTGTGAATAGCGCGCCAGCACCCATAAAACCGGCCAGAAAAAACAGGGTATAAAACTGCCAAAGTTCCTGCGCCCATGCCGAAGCCAGAATGCATAACCCGAGAATGAGTGCTCCTGCCAGGCAGATCCTTCTGGTGGTTGTATGATCAGCGATGCGCCCCATGACAACGCCACCGAGGGCAAGTCCCATCAACCCGGCAAAATTGATCGCCGATACAGAACCACGCTGCCAGCCGAATTCATCATTCAGAGGAATAAAGAAAACCGAAAAACTATTGACCATTATGCCTATGGCGATTGCCAGCATGATTGCAGATGATATCACAATCACCCAACGATATACGGGCTCGGGATGAAGGCTGTTTGCTGAATGGCTCATTGCGTATCAGTTCCTGCCAATGACGATATTTCCAGTCACCATGCATGAATAATTCTACATATTGAATATCGCGCCAATGTCACAAGGGCAAGGAAGAACATATCTGATGAGCCAGAACGTTCGGTTCAGAATCTTCACAGTGGTGGTATATGAATAATAACAGCAATCAAAATAAAAAACCTGTTGTCGATCGGGCTGGGTAGGGATACAGATTTAAGGCCTGCAATTTTCCTGAATTGAGCAAATATGTCAGTCACCAGTACTGGAAGCGAATCCAAAGACCGGATATTCGAAGGAATTGCCTGGATGGTGGCAACCGGCATTTGTTTTGCTATGGTCACCGGTGTTGTTCGCTATCTTGGATCAAGTCTGCCCGCGGTTGAAGCAGCATTTATCCGTTATCTCATTGGTATGTTAATGATGGGAACGGTGTTGCTTAAATTGTTGAAGTTTAGGCCATCTGCCAAATTGCTGGGCGGATTTGTACTGCGCGGAGTGGTGCACGGAACAGCGGTGATCTTGTGGTTTTACGCGATGGCCCGCATACCCATGTCGGAAGTTACGGCGATCGGTTTTACAACGCCGATTTTTGCAACAATCGGTGCTGCGGTGTTTTTCAGTGAGAAGCTTCATCGGCATCGAATTGCCAGTGTTTTAATAGGATTTTTTGGAACGCTGGTTATATTGCGGCCGGGATTTCAGGAAGTTTCAATTGGCCAGCTTGCTCAACTTTCCGCTGCTCCCTTGTTTGCAATCTCTTTCCTTATAGCCAAACGGCTGACTGAATATGCCCGCGCCGATGTGATTGTGGCGATGTTGTCAGTGATGTGCACCCTTGTATTATTGCCTGGTGCATTGTTGGTGTGGCAAACACCTTCCTGGCATGAAATCTTCTGGCTCGGAGCAACAGCTTTTTTTGCCACACTGGGCCATTACACCGTTACCAGAGCGTTGCATGCTGCGCCGATTTCAGTTACCCAGCCGATTTCATTTTTGCAACTTGTCTGGGCAACCCTGATGGGCATTGTCATGTTTGGTGAAGCAATTGATCCATATGTGATATTCGGAGGCGGTATCATAGTGATATCTGCCACCTACATTTCTCATCGTGAAACCCGTGGTGCGCGAGCCCGGATTACTCCACTGGCTACGCAAACAAAACTGTGAAACCGGTTATCGTTGTGGTCTTGAATCCCAAGGCCTTTTTAGTAAAATTTGACGTTTTATATTTAACCAATCCTAACTCTGTTCCGAGAAATACCTGCTTGAGTCTGAATTAATGGAGCAAATTAACCTGAATACAATTCGTCACCGTCATATTGTCTCCAGTTGGTAGAGATACCAATAATCTTTGAGATTTGAGAGCAACATTAATCAAGGAAGGATTGCAATAATGAAACATCTATCACGCTTTTTGAAAAATGAATCTGGCGCAACGGCGATCGAATATGGGCTGATCGCAGCTCTTGTTTCCGTCGCAATTATCGGTGGCGCAACAGCTCTGGGTACTGGCCTGAACACATTGTTTACCAACATTGATGGTCAACTCTAGTCCAGAACTAATGTTTATTAGAGATAGGCTGCCTGGAACCCAGGCGGCCTATTTTTTTGTGTACCGATCAACAAAAGCATGTACCGTGAGATTTACGGATGATTTGACTTGGTCAATGCGGGTATTTGTGTAAATAATGCCTGCCAGACCATACCCGCAACATATCGGTTGAACGAATTTTCAGATGAGTAAATTGAAAAATCCGGACAACAGCAGTTGGCCGTCAAATCTGCATCCATCAGATATTGATGATGAACAACAAAAGCTGGAGTGGCGGGAAAAATTCGCGATATCGGATGCTGATGCCGGTATTGAGGTCACCGAGAATTTCGAACGATTCAACCAGATCAATGACATGTTCACCAGGGCATTTTGGGATGAAAATGTCCGCTCAGGAAAAAGCGATGCTTTCTTCAAAGGGCATCGGGTAGCGGCAAATCCGCGAAAAGCCCAGGGTTTCCAGCAACGTGATCTGGCGTTGCGCAACGCCGGCTGGTCTGTATCCGGCATGATTTCCGAACGCCGAAAAGAAGAAGGCATCCGTGAGGGTTTTCAGGCACTGATAGATGAAGGCGGGCCAGTCGCGGACAACAAATTCGTCATTGATGATCTGAAAAAACATACGGATGATGTGGAAAAAATAGCCAAACTGTTTGGCGCGGACTTGTTTGGTGTAGCCGGTCTGGATACGAGATGGCATTATTCAAAGCGGGTTGACACGCGTGATTTCAGTGCTGTTGAGAATGATTTTCCTGAGGAGATGGCTGTCGAGGATACCAATGTAATTGTTATGGGCCATGCGATGGATCATGATCTTGTGGCAACCTATCCTTCCGCCTTGGCGGGTGCTGCAACCGGAATTGAGTATTCCCATGAGGCGGCAATTGTTGTCCAACTGGTTACCTATATCCGCAATCTGGGTTATAACGCTTTTGGATCAATGAATGATACAGCGCTGGTAATTCCCTATGCGGTAAAAGCCGGTCTGGGCGAATACGGGCGCAACCAGATGGTAATTACATCCGAATTTGGTCCCAGGGTCAGATTTTCCAAAATATTTACCGATATGCCGCTTGATCATTCCAGACCGTCTTTAAGAGGGATTCGCGAATTTTGTGACATCTGCAGCAAATGTGCCGATTCGTGTCCTCCCAAAGCGCTACCTTACGGGCCGCCTCTGGATGAGGTGCGGAATGTGTCGACGATCACGGGTGTGAAAAAATGGTCGGCAGATTGTGAAAAATGTTTTGGTTACTGGGCGGCAATGGGAACCGATTGTGCCATCTGTATGCGTGTATGTCCATTCAACCGGGTTTATGACAGTTGGTTGGATAACCTGTTCCGCAGACTGGCCTATAGCCGGTTGCGGAAACTGGCTTTGTGGTGGGACGGCAAAACAGATCGTGCCAAAAGGGTAAAACCAAACGCGTGGTGGCAGAGCTGATCAAAAATTACCGCCAGTTTTAGTAGCTGGTGGCAATATCCGGAATATGCGGTCAAACCCGGTTGTTTGTCTATGAACGGGCTTGGAAATTTTACCCCATAACCTTAGTTATTACCAATCACTGCCGCTCTGTTCAGACATGGCGATGGTAAAAAGGGGGCCATCTCAAACAAGGCAGATATATCGTAATAACGGCATGGCGGGATCAAACAAAAGACAATCAGAACAAAGCGCTTGCAACATCGCAAGAATGCCGCTTAACATCCAAGAGCACTTGAGCCAGGCTTTCTCTTGGCTCGAACTGTATCTGGTTCCATCACATTTGACGACGGATAGCTGAAGTGAAGAACACCACTCTTACAATCGGAACATTGTTGCTTGGCGCAGCACTTGTGCTGACTGGCCTCGGTTTGTTTCAAACCGTGATGCCGTTGCGCGCAGGTTTAGAGAGTTTTTCTGCTTCGACCGTAGGCTATCTGGGCACCGCATATTTCTCGGGATTTGTAGTTGGATGCCTGGTGGGACCGGGATTGGTGAAGGTTGTTGGTCATATACGTTCGTTTACTGGGTTGGCCGCGTTGCTGGCAGCTTTGACATTGCTCTTTCCGATGAAAGTAGATCCGTATCTTTGGATTATGCTCCGGTTCCTCTGCGGGGTCTGTTTGGCGACAGTCTTCATGGTCATTGAAAGCTGGCTCAACGAGCAAGCTGGAGACAGCATGCGTGGGCGGGTGCTGTCAATCTATATCATCATGGCAAATATGGCGACCATGGCAGGGCAAATGATGGTCAATTTGTCCGACATTGCCGGCCAGGGCCTTTTTGCGCTTGTGGCTTTTTTGGTGTGTCTGTCCGTTGTCCCCTTGGCGCTCACTCCAACCAGCGAGCCAACGCCTGTCCCTACGGCTAAGCTCGAACTCAGAGGCCTGCTGTCCATAACTTCGGTCGGAACTGCGGGTTGCTTCCTGGTAGGCATGGTGGAAGGGGCTTTTTGGACCCTAGGGCCAGTATTTGGCCAACTGCGCGCCATGAGCGTCTATGAAGTCACTCTGCTTATGGCTGCATTTGTTCTCGGTGGGACGCTGTCTCAATGGCCGCTGGGCCGTCTGTCAGACCATACTGATCGCCGCATGGTCATCTTGCCAGCGGTGCTGGGCACCGTTATCACTGGGTTGCTGATTGCATTCTGGCCGTTTCCAGGCTTGTGGTCTACCCTGGCAATTGCCACTATTCACGGTGCCATGATGGTGCCTCTTTACGCTCTGTGTCTTGCCCACGCCAATGACAATGTCCCGATAGAAAAGCTGGTACAGGTTAGCGGCAGCCTGTTGCTGATCTACTCAGTTGGTGCTGCTATTGGTCCGCTCATAGCTGCTCCGATTATGGATAAGTCAGGTTCCGGTGGCCTGTTTATTTTCATCTCGGCAGTGCTGGCTCTATTTGCAGCGTTCATCTTATACCGGTTACTTTGGGGCCCGACCGTCGAACGGGCACAACCCAGCCCCTTCGTCCCAATCCCCAAAACGTCGCAGTCCGTTTATGAACTGGAAGTGGACGACGATTACTGATACCCGAAGAGTTGAAGCTCAACTTGCAAACAGGCAAATCAGGTATTCTGTCTAAACCGGAAATACTTGTCTTATGATAATCCCGGTTCTTTTGCTAAAAAGAACCGCTGATCGATCTCGCCGTGATGGGAGCATTACCGTGTGGAGGGGCAGAGCCAGAGCCCTGCCCGGGCTTTGGTTGAGTCAAACATCCGTGCGCCAGGCAAATTCCGGCCATTCGTAACCGCCCAAAGAACCCAGCGGCATGCGACCGATACCTTCAATCTTGTCTGACTTTCCATCGACATAATTAAGATGCGCAGGAATGACCATGCCGCTTTCCTCGTTAATGAGCTTCTGCATAGCGCAATAAAGTTCATGGCGCTTGGCCGGGTCTTTAGCGGCGCGCGCTTCAACCAGCCATCGACCCATCCGCTCATCTTTCCAAAGCGTGTCATTCCACGGCGCATCCGGAGCAAACGCAATATTGAGCATGACATTTGCCGTTGGACGCATGTTCCAGGAAACAACGTTGAGCGGGGTTTTCATCCACACCGCACCCCAATACCCATCATTGGGCACCTTCTTGATCTGCAGGTCAAGACCTATTTTCTGGGCTTCACGTTGAGCAAGCAGGCAGGTATCGGTAATACCTGGAGTAACTTCCGCCACGTTCAATTCAGCCGAGGTAATTCCGGATTTTTTCAGGTGGAATTTGGCCTTGTCAAGGTCATGCTCACGTTGCGTCAATTCTGAGCAATGGTCTATACCATAAGCAACATTGACCGGGTGGTCGTTTCCAACAGTGCCCTGGCCTTTGAGGACCGATTTGACTATTTTCTTCCGGCGCTGAATATATTTCATCGCGAGAACAAAGTCGCGATTGTTGCCCGGAGATGTGTTGGTCATGCAGCAAATACCCATATACTGACCAGACGGCACCGACCATACACTCACGCCATCGGTTGCTTCCACTTTCCGGATTGCCTTTGGATCAAGCGATTGCATGAGGTCGATATCGCCTGACAGCAAAGCGCTGGTGCGCGCAACCTTGTCAGTGATGGCAAAAATTTCGATTTCCTCAACATTTCCACCTTCGCGCCAGTAGTGTTCGTCACGGGTATGAATCGTGCGAACACCCGGTTTGAATTCCGCAAGCTTGTAAGGTCCGGTTCCAACGGGACTTTGAAAATCAGTCGTCCCGTCCTTAATGATCTTGAATTGAGGTGTGCCAAGGATGACAGGGAGATCAGAATTAGGGCCTTTCAAAATCGCTTTGACAGTGTGGCTGTCAACTTTTTTCCATTCTTTGACATCGGCTACCAGTGTTTTGGCGGTAGATGTGGATTTTTCACCGTAATGACGGCTCATGGAATATATAACATCATCGGCGGTGAACTTGGAGCCATCGTGAAACCTGACGTCCTTGCGAAGTTTGAAAGTCCACTCAGAATTGTCTCCGTTGGCCGAATACTCCTCAGCCAGTTCAGGTCGCGTGGTCAAGTCATCATTTACCTGGCACAGGCTGTTGTACATCGCCCGACCGCGCGAGTAGTCAATTGTTGAGGTATTAAGGCCGGGGTCGAGTGTATCCGATGGCCCGTGTAAATCCGCAGCAAACTTGATTTTTCCGCCCTTTTTTGGTGTTGCCGCCAAAGCGGTTTTTGCTGATGAAACAATCGACCCGGCAGCGGCAATCGTCGCACCGCCAGCGATCATCCAGGACATCACCTCGCGTCGCGTGGCGCCGCGACGCAGTCCGGTTTCTACGATTTCGCGGTCAGTTGCCGACAGGTTGTCGATTGTTGGGGACTTATTGCTGGATTTCATCATGGTGTTTTCTCCCTAGTGAGTTCGCGACTGCTTGTTGTCACTTCGAACTTCTTGTGTTGGCCTTCCAAACATCTGATTTTCTCCCCTCGAAATGCTGTTATTCTATAAGCCAACATCAGCGTTTGGAGCAATGTTCAATAAAAATGGACAATCATCCATTTCACGGTATGCTGAAAACTGTTATGGTGTCAATAGCCGACTGGCATACCCGACTGGCATGACAATCGATCTGTTTAGTAAGACCGAGCGTAATTTTTTTGCGCTGATAATGGCATTTCAGATGCAAGCCCGGGCAACAATTTATGTGAATTCAACAAATATGGAGTGTCAGTCATTTCGGGAAATCAGATCAAGAAGAAGCGTCACCGCCAACAGTTGGTTGACGCAACCATCGAGACCGTATCGGAATTCGGTATCGCCGGTGCGTCAGTAACCAGGATTATCACCAGGGCAAAATTGTCCCGGGGTATGATTCACCTGCATTTCGACAACAAGGAACATTTGCTGATCGAAGCAGCGCGTCACATGAGTGATGTTTACTATGCCCAATTAGAAACCTTCTTACGGTCGGCCGGTACCAATGCGAGCGACCGGTTGCGGGCATTGATCTCAGCCGACCTTAGCGATAAAATACTGAACCCCAAAACCGTTAACGCCTGGTTTGCATTTCGCGGTGAAGCCCGCTCTCACAATTCTTTTGCCAAACATTCCGATACCCGTGATGACGCCCTGAGACAAATGTTCATTCAGGCCTATCGTGAACTGGCAAAAGACCGCAACGAACCCGACGCGTTAGCGCGTGATGCCGCCCATGGTACTATCGCGCTGCTGGAAGGCATGTGGGCCGATTACCTTCTGCACCCGGATGCATTTAATCGCAATACCGCCAAACGCATCGTTTTTCGGTTTATTTCAGCGCTTTTTCCCGTCAATTTTGACACGACCGTCAACTAGAGGCTTTCATGTTGATCAGGCCCTAATATTGACCCATTTTCTGTTATCTCTCAACAGGGAGTTTGCGGTAGTAATTAGCTTTCGCATGATTGCGGTTATGGCCACTTTGGCAGGTTTTCCTGCGGCGATCATAGCAGATAACGGTAGTCAGGTTTGTGACGCAATTTGGATGATTGATCCATCAGAATTGGGTAATTTATGTGTGCTCTGTTGCCAATTGACTTGATTGACCGTTGGCAGTCTATGGTACTTTTCTTACGATTGCACCAGATCAAATAACAGCATCTATCGACGAAAACTGCTATTTGGACAGGACAGCCTGAATGGAAGCAAATGCACCTTGCTGTCTTTGTTTGTAAGTCAAGTTCTTTCAATCCGATCGACTGATTTCTGATTTTTCTTTCATCTGTGTCCAACGAATACTGACCGGGAACGGCAAGAAATTGCTGGGGCAATCAGCCGAAGCCCCAAAAAGACGGCTTTCGTCGAATTGAATCCGGTGAAACAACTGGTAAACTGGAGATTGAATAGAACTATCCAGGTCTGGATTTGGAGTGGAACGTATTTATGGCACAAGATAACAGGCGCGATGCGGGCAGTTATGATTATATCATAATTGGTGCCGGATCGGCAGGCTGCGTTCTGGCAAACCGTTTGAGTGAAAACCCAAAAAACAAAGTGCTGTTGCTGGAAGCCGGCGGTCGGGACAATTACCACTGGATCCATATCCCGATCGGTTACCTATATTGCATGGGAAATCCGCGTACCGACTGGATGATGTCGACTGAACCTGATGAGGGTTTGAATGGTCGCTCGTTAAATTATCCCCGCGGCAAAGTGCTGGGCGGATGTTCATCAATTAATGGCATGATCTATATGCGCGGTCAGTCAGCAGATTATGATCGCTGGCGGCAACTTGGCAATAGTGGCTGGTCGTGGGACGATGTGTTGCCATATTATATCAAGTCTGAAAATCATTATCTGGGTGAAACCGATACGCATGGCGGCGGTGGCGAATGGCGGGTGGAAAAACAACGCCTGTCCTGGGAAATTCTTGATGCATTTCAGGATGCGGCTGTTGAACTGGGTATTCCTAGAACGAATGACTTCAATAACGGAAATAATGAGGGTTGTGGATATTTTGAAGTGAACCAGAAAGCTGGTTTGAGGATAAGCACGGCAAAGGCTTTTCTCAAACCTGCTGCAAACCGTCCAAACTTGAGGATACTAACCCACGCCCATACGGACAGGTTGCTGTTCGAGGGAAAACGGGTCGTGGGCGTCGCCTTTGATCATAATGGCAACCGGTCGCGAGCCATGGCGGGAAAAGAGGTGATTTTGTCTGCCGGTTCTGTCAATTCCCCGAAAATCCTTGAATTGTCAGGTATCGGACGTTGTGAGGTTCTGTCCGGTTATAGTATTCCTGTTCGCCACGAACTTGCCGGCGTCGGGGAGAATCTGCAGGATCATTTGCAGATACGCACGGTTTTCAAAGTCAGGAATGCCGAGACGCTCAATCAGAAGGCCAACAGCTGGTTGGGTAAAATAGCCATGGCAACAGAATATGCCCTGTTTCGCACCGGGCCGTTGTCGATGGCGCCAAGCCAGTTTGGCCTGTTTACGAAAAGCAGCCCACGCATTGAGACACCCGATCTCGAATATCATATCCAGCCGCTCAGCACCGACAGGCTTGGTGATCCCCTGCATCCCTATCCGGCGATTACCGCCTCGGTTTGCAATCTGCGCCCGGATAGCCGTGGCTCTATTCACATAAGATCGGCAGATACCGGTGAGCATCCGCTGATTGTTCCAAATTATCTGTCAGCCCAATCCGACCGTCAGGTGGCAGCCATGTCCATCCGTCTGACACGAAAATTAATGGCGGCGAAAGCCGTGGCCCGTTTTGAACCGGAAGAGATGCTGCCGGGAGCTGATATTGCCAGCGATGAGGAACTGGCGCACGAGGCGGGCAATATTGCTACTACGATCTTCCACCCGGTTGGTACCTGCAAGATGGGCAGCGATCCGATGGCGGTAGTTGATGAACGTCTGCGCGTTCATGGTATCAATGGTTTGCGGATCGTCGATGCATCAATCATGCCGAATATTACCTCCGGCAATACCAATTCTCCGGTAATCATGATTGCCGAAAAAGCCACCGATATGATTGTGGAAGACCATTGATAATAAGGGTTGCTGAAACCTGGTCAGGGCAGATTGATTGTCTTATCATCAGAGGTTAGGGCACTTCCGGTCAAATGGTTCAATGTAACCGAGAAAGGGTCTAGCTTTTTCGTTTGTAAAGATAATCCGCCTCCCAGATGCCATTTTCGACATTCGCGAAAATCAGGTCCAGAATGAGTTTCTTAACGGTTTCAAAAAGCGGGTTGGATGGATAGTTACGGCGGTTGCCGATAAATAGTTGCCGGGATAATTCAGGTTTTGAAACCGGCCTGCAATGCAGCGTGCCAGCCTGTAATTGTTCATTGACGAATATTTTCGGTGCGATGGTGCAGCCCAGTCCGGCCAGCATGCCATTGGTGATGCCGCTGATCGAATTGAGTTGCAGGGGAGCATTGACCATCAGTTTGTTCAACAAGCCAGGGCGGTCAATCAGGGCGCGCGATGAAGCACCGTGTCGCAATAACAATATTGGCAGCTTGGCCAATTCCTCAAAGGCAATAGGCTCGCGGGTTTTACCAATGACAGAGGTTGTTCCGACACACAAAACCTCCTCTTCAAGTACCGTTTGCATGGCGATGCGCCGGTCAATTTGCGGGTTGTAGAATAGTGCCAAATCAACTTCTGATGACAGAAGACTGTGGTGCGTGGTGCCCGACAGGCTTTCGACAATGGTCAGGCGAATTTTTGGATAATCACGAATTATTGTTTGCATTAATTCCAGGCCTATGCCTTTCATCACCGAATAGGTAAGACCTATTGCGAATTCTCCGGCGATTTCTTCAGATTCTCTCATCATGTCGCGTTCGGCTGCCTTGGTCGCCTGCAAAATTTTATTGGCGTGAGAATATAGCCGAATACCCGCCTCGGTTGGTTCCATGCCGCGAGGTTTACGGGCAAATAGTAATACTCCCAGTTCTGCTTCCAGTTTGCTGATGTGATGGCTTATTGCTGATTGCGCCACATTGAAACGGCCTGCTGCGTGTGACAGGTTTTTCAGGTCATATACCGCAGAAAAATAAGTAAGTTGTCTGATATCCATATTTGGGAGCCATCTAAAAATTTGAACGTTAAATTCAAATTATTATATTTTATTGAACCCTGGTTTTGCAATAACCTGAATGAAGGTTTTACAAGTTTTGAAAAAGGACCATATGTCAGCATCATTGCCACTGAAAGATATTCGTGTTGTTGAAATGAGTCACATGATAATGGGGCCATCATGCGGTATGGTTCTGGCGCAGCTTGGCGCCGAGGTGATCAAAGTTGAACCGGCAAAAGGTGACAAGACACGAGACCTGGGTGGAATGGGCGCAGCATTTTTCCCGCTGTTTAATCGTGGTAAACGCAGCATTGTGCTTGAGTTGGCGGAGCCAAAAGACCGTGAGATATTCGAGGCACTACTGGAACGGGCTGATGTTTTTATAGAGAATTTCAGGGATGAATTACTGCAAAGGCTCAAAATTACCTCAGAAAATCTACGGAAGAAATTTCCCCATCTGATCATCGTCGGACACAAGGGATTTTTGTCCGGCCCTTACGAAAACCGACCGGCACTGGATGAAGTTGTCCAGATGATGAGCGGATTGGCGATGATGACCGGTTCCAGGCAAAAGCCATTGCGGGTCGGGTCATCGGCCAATGATATTATGGGGGGTATGTTTGGAGTCATAGGTATTCTTGCGGCATTGCTGGAGCGCAATAAAACCGGTCAGGGCAAGGAGATTCGTATTGGTCTGTTTGAAAATTGCCTGTTTCTGGTAGCGCAGCATATGGTGCAGCATGAATTGACCGGAGCGCCCTCGGTGCCGATGCCCAATCGTATTCATGCCTGGCCGGTATATGATATATTTCAGACATCAGATGATGAGCAGATATTTATAGGTGTTGTGACCGAGGGCCATTGGAAAATATTTTGTAGTACCTACGGATTGCAGGAATTTCTTGATGATGAGCGTCTTCAAACGGCGACAGATCGAATAAACGCACGCGCATGGACGATCCCGATTGTTGCTGAAATCATTGCCCGCCATACGCTGCCGGATCTGGTGGAAAATCTTGATCGTCTGAATATTCCGTTTGCCAAAATCAACTGCCCTGAAGATCTTTATCACGACAAGCATGTACTGAGGGAAGGGGGCCTTGTCATTTCCACAAACGTGGATGGCGAGACTTTTCGTGTGCCTGCATTGCCGCTGGAGATTGATGGCAGCGGCATTTGTGATCGCTCATTTGTTCCTGAATTGGGCGCCGATACAGCTGCGATACTGGGTGAACTTGGCATAAAGCGGCAGTGCGATGAGGTATCACCAGATGAAACTACTGTGGTGATGTGAAATGGAAAAGGCAAATTTGATATATCCATCGGGGCAGGTGACATTACGCGAAGTGGGTTTGCGGGACGGGTTACAGATGGTCAAGGATTTTCCTTCAACGGCCGGCAAAAAGGCCTGGGTTGAAGCGGAATATGGCGCCGGTATTCGTCATTTTGAAGTTGGTTCTTTTTTGCCCAAAAATCGATATCCGGCTTTTGGAGATATAGAAAGTATTATCACTCACGTAGCGCATCTTCCCGGTGCCCACACCGCTGCCCTGTCGCCAAACGTGCGGGGATCGCAACTGGCGATGGTCAGCGGTGTGGGTGAAGTTCATTGTGTAATCTCGGCAACAGAGGAGCACAACCAGGCAAATCTGCAGCGTTCGCGCCAACAGACGCTGGATGAAATCTCTGAAGTTTTTGCTCTTCGCCGGCAAAGCGATCTCAAACCGCTGATCGGGGTCGGGATTGCGATGAGTTTCGGCTGTTCGATATCAGGGAAAGTGGATCCCGATAATGTGCTTGATCTTGCAAACAGACTGTTTGAAATGGGGGCTGATATTGTTTCCGTTGCCGATACTGTCGGTTTTGCCGGTCCAAAACAGGTGGCAAAATTGTCAGCCAGAATGCGGGTGCTTGCCGGGGATAAACCCTTTGGCGTTCATTTGCATGATACACGCGGGATGGGAATGGCAAATGCCGCCGCCGCACTTGATGAAGGGGTGCGTATACTTGATGCTTCAATGGGCGGACTCGGCGGCTGTCCGTTTGCTCCCAACGCGACCGGTAATATTGTCATGGAAGATCTGGTTTTTCTTTGCCAGTGCAGCGGATTTGAGACTGGTGTGGATATGGAAAAACTGATTGGGGTTCGAAACATTCTGGCGAGTGAAATGCCGCAGGAAATATTGTATGGAGCGCTGGCAAAAGCTGGCTTGCCGGAAGTGGCAATTCAACCGGCTGGTGTGGTGCACTAGGGAAAGTGCTAAACTGCAGGGAAATACTGTGTAAATATGAAACTGAAACGGGAGTATCAAAATGAAAAATATTATTGGACTGACAACTGGCCTTGCAATGGTGGCCGGATTATTAAGCGCAACATCTTCTTCGGTTGCGGCAGAAGC
>JAAEMP010000449.1 GCA_024225445.1 Hyphomicrobiales bacterium
ATCCGCCACCAACTCAACCGGCCCACCACCAAGAACAACCCAACCACCACCGCCCCCGACGACACTGTCACAACCGCCGCATAGAATAATCAACAGGAACCAACGCCCAGGCCCGAGTTACACCAAACCTGGGACGCCACCAGCGCACAGCCGATCGGTCTAGTTTCTTCATCAGGTGGTCCCTTCTCAGGATTCAGTGGAATGGCTCCTGAACGATGCCACGCAGGCACCGTCTCGGAGGGGACCACCACCCCTCTACTTCAACAGCCCCCGGGCAAACCCCAACCGCTTCCGGAACCAGCCACCCCAAGCCGCCCACCCAACGAAGCCTGGATCAACAAACCAACCGTCCAAACAAGAACCTGAACAACCCAGCAATCAACCCTTGACAGGTGCCGGCTCGACAGTCCAAACTGGTTAGCATGGCGGACGGTGACACTAACTCGCGGGCACTTCTGAATCGGCGGCGCGCTCTCCAGGTCAGTGCGGGCGCGGTGTTCAGCGCTCCGACGGTCATTTCATTGGCCAAGACCCCGGCGTACGCGGCCTGCGCCAGTGAGCCGATCGTGATTGACGATTTCAGCCACTCTCAGGCCGCTTTTACTGAGATAAGCCACCCGTCGTTCTTGTTCACTACCCGGTACCTCGATCACGGAACCACCTTCTCTTTGGGCTCGCTGACAATGGACTACCCTGCGAATTCCGCAAACTACCCGCGCGTGACATGGGGCCAAGGGATGGTGGGGGACTTGGTTGGCTGCACTCAGTTGGTCTTGCAGAACGTCCACAACCTTGCGGGCCAGGTGGAAGCGCGTTTGGCCAATACGGCCTTCTGGTCTGGTGTCGTCGGGGTGGAGTCGGGCACCGAACTGATCTTCGACATCACCAACATCAGCCCCCTCATCAAGGCCACGCCGAACTTCCTTACCTTTCGTTTCGTCGAATCCGGCCCCGAGGCAAAGTATCTCTCATCCGGTGGGCCGCTCATTGCCCGATAGTGGTCGCCGACCTCGAGACGGTCCAGCACCACGAACGTAGGTCGGCCATGGCGAACAGGGGAGGTCGACCCGTTGGTCGTGGAATCTGGTGGTGGGCTCCTGGGGGGATCTTATGGTCAGGCTGTGACAGCGAGGGTGGTTGG
>JAAEMP010000450.1 GCA_024225445.1 Hyphomicrobiales bacterium
AAAATACATTCAAGAGAAATCAAGATATTATTATTATTCATAACCCTGTTATTATTGGTTATTACTGACATGTCCTCTTAAATTAATGTTGATCCGAACGAGCGATTGCAGCAGAAATAGTACCTTATTTTTGGTTTTTTAGAATCGTTAAGGCATCTTTCATTATGATTCTGCTTTTTCTGTTAATGACCAGAATGAATTGATCTGGACCTCGTTTCATTAATACGGTTCGAGGTGGCAGTTCATAGAGCTTAGGATCTATTTGTTCTTTCAATATTAGTTCCCGATATTATTGACTTGAAGATTATAGCTCGCCTAATCGTTACAGCGCTTGGGTTCCCTTATGTATGGTTAACTGCAGGACGTTGTCAAGAAAGGAATTCGCAGAGACCTTGATGTCGCTGACACGAAAATATAGCTGCGGTTATGGCTGAATTTTTGTTTCGTTTGGAAATATTTGACTTAAAGGTAAATTCCATCTAAAAAAACCTTTGTTGACAAGAAAGCTAGCACCCGTTAGCAGGTTTGGCTAATGTTTCCGTTGAATTGATATTTCAATAGTTGGAGACACATCCGAAGCCGATACAAAATTCAGTATTTTCGATTTATCCGTTTTAATAAACAACTTCTTAGCTTTAATTATGGCTGCCGATGCGAAATGATGCGAAAACCGCCGACCATCCGTTTTTAGTCCGGCCGCACCGCACGCTGCTAGGCCTGATGTTACCTGTATTGCTGTCTTTGGTGGCCGAACCGCTCACGGGTCTGGTCGATACGGCGTTCATTGCCCGGCTCGGCGCTGCACCGCTTGCCGCGCTGGGGGTGGGCACCATGGCGTTGTCGAGCGTATTCTGGATTTTTAACTTTCTTGGCATAGGGACACAAACCGAATTGTCATACGCGCTGGGCCGTCGGGATCATTCACTGGCCACACGCATGGGCAGTCTGGCGTTTGGTATGGGGTTGGTCTGCGGCAGTCTGCTGGCGATCCTGGGCACTTTTGCGGCTGCACCGGTGGCCCGGTTTATGGGAGCGACTGCCGATGTTCATCGGATGGCTACCGACTATATCCAGATTCGGCTGATCGGAGCGCCGGCCGTGCTGGCAACGATTGCCGCATTCGGTTGCCTGCGCGGCCTGCAGGATATGCGTACACCGCTTTGGGTGGCCGTCGGAGTAAACGCTCTCAACATCCTTCTGGACGCCGTGTTGATTTTTGGTTGGGGTCCCATTCCGCCCCTGGGTGTTGTTGGTGCCGCTGCCGCCAGTGCTGCCAGTCAGTGGTTGGGCGCTGTCGGCGCAGGATTTGCGGTTTATAAGCGACTTGGTCTGCCGCACCGCCTGCAAATGGGCGAAGCCAAGAAATTGCTGCAGGTGGGGGGGGAATTGATTGTGCGGACCGGATTATTGACCTTGTTTCTAATGCTGACAACTCGGGCCGCGACCCAAATCGGGCCGGAAGCCGGCGCAGCCCATCAGGCAATCCGGCAATTCTGGGTATTTGCCAACCTTTTTCTGGATGCGTTTGCCGTCACTGCCCAGAGTCTGGTCGGATACTTTATCGGTTCGCATCAGGTTGAACAGGCGCGAAGGGTTGCCTACCTGGTCTGTGTTTGGAGCCTGGCGGCCGGAATACTGCTGGCCTTTGCCATGCTGTTCGGCCGACCATTGGCAGCCAGTCTCTTTGTCCCCGACTCGGCCTCAACCCTGTTTATGCCGGCCTGGCTAATCGCCGCCGCCGCCCAACCGATCAGCGCTCTTTCATTTGCCACGGACGGTATTCACTGGGGTACAAGTGATTTTCGCTATTTAAGAAATGTTGTCGTTCTGGCCACCGGCTGCGGTGTGATCGCCATACAGCTGCTGGATTTGAGCCGGCCTGGAAGTTTTACCCGGATATGGCTGGTCATTGCATTCTGGATTCTGATCAGAGGGCTTTGGGGCGTTTTGCGCATCTGGCCGGGTATTGGTAAGGCGCCCTTGGGACAGGGTATCAAGCAAAGGGGTCTTTCAGAATAACGTTATAATCCTCCGGGGCCAATCTCACTGCTGATTTTCCGATTGAAACCTGCATTTAAAAAAATCCAGCTTCCGGTTCGGGGTCGGACCTCGGCGAACACCTGCCAATTAAGGATGTATGGCCAAAATAGTACCGTTTTTTAGACTTAAAGTGATGTTTTTGACACCAAAAAGAGCCTTTTAAGATAATGCCAACTGTATTACTACTCTGCCTTTTATCTTAAATGCATCATTTTAATGGCAAAATGGGT
>JAAEMP010000451.1 GCA_024225445.1 Hyphomicrobiales bacterium
CCTGTTGTTCCGTGCGCTTGGCAAGATTGTCTGCGGCTGTATGAATCTCGTTCGCGCCGGATAGAATTTGCGCCGAGGCAATGCCTACCTGATCAATCGTAGATGCGAGTTCACCAATTGCATTGTTGAAATTGTCCTTCAACTGCTGATCAGATTCTGGAAAGTCTTCGGAAATCCTGTAACCAAGGTTTTTAGTTGCAATGGCAGTCATTGCTTTATCGAAGGCATCGGCAACAAACTGGCGTTCAGCCGCCTTTGCTTTGTCCACCTCGGCTTGTTCGGCATTGGAGGCATCCTCACGCTGTTTTTGTGCGGCCTGATCAGCCTCGAGTTGCTGGGTGCGCAGAGCATTATCCTTGAATATTTGAACTGCACCGGCCATCGCGCCAATCTCATCGCCGCGATCAATGCCTGCAACTTCCACGCTCAGGTCATTTTCCGCCAGCAGTTTCATCTGCTCGGTAATGGTTTTTGTCGGACGGGTTATGCTTCTGCTGACAAATATTGAAAGTATAATGGTCAGAAATAGTACAAAAAGCGTGCCGGCGAGCAGCGTTATCAATTTTGAGCTTGACTGTGCAGCCAAAGCTCTGGACAGAGCAAGAAGGTCATCGGACAGGTTATTCTCAACCTTTTTCAGCCGGTCGATTTTCCTAGTAATTGTACTGAACCAATCAGTTCCGTTAATGGTATTGGCATACTCAGAATCATAGACGCTGTTTATTGCAATCTTGCGCATTTTTGCGACCTCACTCGCATCGCTCGACTGCATTTCCTGATCATAAAGTGTTAGCTGATGAGGCTTGGCAAATTGCCTGAAAATGGCAATTACCGCTTCTTGTTTGGCGATCAGGGAAACAAAACGCTGATGGACTTTTTGTTCGAATTTGCCTTTGCTAAAGCCATTTGCTCCCATTGCCCGCTCCTGGCCGGAATATTCCTTTGCCTGGAGAAAATTGGTATAGCCAACAACCTGGCTTAATATTGTCGCATTGTCGCTCAAAAGTGCCATATACTTTACTGTTCCAAGCATGCTGGCGATAGCACCGGTGTAGTATTTCGCCATTTGCGGGACGCTGGAATCGAGTTTGCCAACTTTACTGCGCTCGCCATCAAGCTTGTCGAGATTGGTTACCACCCGATCAACATGGCCAGAAAATTCACTGCCATAAGCCGCCTTGTCGAACTCTGCGGTAGCCTTATCAAAGAGTTCGCGAAATTTGTTGGTTTGAGTATATTGATTATCGACTTTGTCAGCAGACCCGTTCTTCCCGCTACTGCCGATATAAACAGCTGAAATACCACGCTCTTTTTGGAGTTCATGCACAAGATTGGTCAAGGATGGGGAATACAGCACAAGTTTTTCGAGTTTATTCAGTTGCGAGGATTTATGATATTCCTGATAAGTTATCAGCGAACTCAAAAGCACCAGCGCTGCGACTGGAAGCACCATAATCAGGTTGAGTTTTCTGGCAATCTTCAGATTTTTTAGCGATAGTAATTTTGTAGACATGCCTAATCCCGGGAGTTTATGTAGATTTAGCCAATATTTGGCTGGAAAAAATTCCATTTGCAGTTGACACTGCTCAATGATTAACAATTTTAATGAAATATATTGGATCACAGCCAACACGGTCGCCTGGCGTCATGCCTCTGGATCATTGCAATCCATGCACCGTCACTTTAGTTATGGCCAATATGGTTTAAAAAATGTTAACAGCAAATTGGAATTACAAACGGCTGCATCCCTGATGGAGTTGGGATTTCCCCGGTTTTGTCTACAGTTATCAACTTGCATATTCCAGAAGCAGTTCTCTTTCCTGTTTACATGGAAAGGTTTAGCCCATGGTGACAATCCAACTCAGCAATGTGTCACATTTGGATCAATGGATTCCAATTAACCACTGACCACAAACTCAACTGCCCGCGTTACAGTCAGCAGTTTTGCTTCACCACACGCCACCGCATCGGCCAATGGCGTCATTGTAGGAGCAAAATACCAACCGCAAACCCCGCTGGCATTCGGCAATTGAGGATATTTCACCGCTGAAACCCTGGCCTTTGAAAATCAGGCCTGTGCGACGCTGGTGAGGAAGGAGATTTATTTGATTGCGGTGCCACTCATTTTGGTAGACGGATTCCAGTCAACCCCGATGGCG
>JAAEMP010000452.1 GCA_024225445.1 Hyphomicrobiales bacterium
CCCACCAGCCCAACCCTCGAACCGCTCAACCGCCCCCTCATCAACCACCCCACCCAACCCCGCCACATCAACCAACACCGGAGCCACCCCCGTCACCCCATACCCCAACCCCACCAACTCCAACTCATTGAACGCCGAGACGCCCAGGCCCAGAGCAGCCTGGGGGGCCAGTTCGGCCAACTGCCGGCGGCCCCAGGTGGCGGCGTAGGTGAAGTCGGGTTCCCACTGGGCAAAGAACTCGACCGGGGTGATGTTGTGATAGTTCACGACCAACCGCTCGGAGCGGGTCTTCACCCAGTCGCCGAGCACCGAACCGATGGCGAACTGGTAGACGAGCACATCATCGGGACCAGTGGCGAGGGCCTTGTAGGAACGGCATTGACCGGCCCGGTCGGCGTGGTGGGTGTCGACATAGATGTCACAGTCGTGGCCCGCTGCTCTGAGCACCTCGCGGGCGTTGGCGGTGTGGGTGCTGGTGGCGTCGGCCCTGTCGAAGTGGGGTAGGAGGAGGTTCACGGTGGCCATCGGGGGTCAGGGCTCCAGGACCGGGGCCAGAGCATCCAGAAACGCCGCCCCACTCACCTCGAGATCAAACGCCCCCAACCGCTCACGACCAGCCCCCACCAACGCCGACCGCAACCCCTCATCAGACAACACCCGATCAACCCCCGCCGCCA
>JAAEMP010000453.1 GCA_024225445.1 Hyphomicrobiales bacterium
GACAGTGAAGACCCGAGTACAGCCACAGCACGCACCTTCACGGTAACAGTGAATGACGGTGTGTTGGACAGCGATGCAGCGGTGAGTACGATTGCGGTTTCTGCGGTCAATGACGAACCGACGCTCGCAGCCACTGCGGCGGATGACAGCTTAACCGAGAACACCGATGTCACCTCGGGTGCGGTGTTCCCCACGGTGACGATTGATCCGATAGAGACCAGCGACAGTATCAGTGAAGCCCAATTGACATTGGCCGGTGGTCTGGAAGACAGTGACATCATTAACGTCAATGGCACAGCAATCACCGGTTTGACAACAACCAGTGCCACCGGTGCAGCATTAGCAAGTGGTGGTACTTACGATTACAACCACACCACCGGCGTGTTAACGATTCACTTTGCCGGCTCCACCAGTGCGGCGGCAGCAGAAACTATTTTAGAAGCGATCACCTTCGGTATCGATGCCTCCGATAACGATCCATCAACCACAGCACGCACGGTGACCCTGAATACGGTGACCGACAACGGCGGTGGCGCGGACACCAATGCCGACATCAATGAGACTGCAACGATTACCGTCAATGCAATGGATGATGCACCGACATTAATTAATGTCGATAATAGTACATGGGTCGAAGACGTCGATGTAACAGCCAAGATAATTGATACGAACGTGGATCTGGCGGATGTGGATAGTGACACGGTAACGCAAATTACAGTGCAAATTACGGCTAATCTGGATAATGCTGAAGATGTGCTGGCCTTTGCCGGTGACGCGAACTTCAATGCCGGAACCTATAATGCGACCACAGGACTGTTAACAATTACGAGTACCGGTGCGAGTGCGAC
>JAAEMP010000454.1 GCA_024225445.1 Hyphomicrobiales bacterium
CGTCCCCCTGTACGAAATCAGCTCTTTTGTTAAACCAATTGTATAGTAGGAAGCGCTGAAACCAGCAGCTTGGGAGCCGGAGAGTTGCTCAACATTGTTGTTCTCCAACGCGTCTGAGGATGCCTCGAAAACAGCTGTGCCAATCTGGCCGCTGAGTTGTTTACCATCGACATCAGACATCTTCCTTTTTGTCGGCTCAAAATGCCGGTTATAGGCATCAAGCGCCAAAAGCGCATAGAGAACGTCTTGATTTGAAACAGCCATAATCAGTAATCCCTTCTGAAAAATGCGGGTTTGCCCAGTTTTTGCGGGAATGCGTGGTCAACTGCGGGTATTAATTTCCCATTCCTATCCCGGAGCGGAAATGCTTTCCGGTAGCTTGGATTGACCTTTCCCATCATCAGCGGCAATCGTTCGATGATGGCATTGGTCACCGGATCATCTGTGAACTCAAACCACAGCCCGGCAAAACGCACATCGGAGCCAAAAACTCCTGCAAAGTCTCCCGGCTTGATCTCAAACATCGTCTCCCGCTTCGTCTCGTCCCGGAAAGCCACCATCAACGGTAATTGCGGTGGGCCACCGACAAGCGGCTCGACTGGATAACGTCCCTGGGCCGATCTCAACCTGGGGAAATCCTTAAGCTTGCCATTGCCCTTCATGCCAAATGTTCTGAGGATCAAGTAGGGCCAATAGCTGATATAAGCGCGATTATTATTTCCCATCCGAGCATTCAGCACATAGACAGTACCCCGGCCATCCAGATCAAGGATCACCGCTTCCGTATTGGTGCTGATATACATCCGGCCGCGATCACTTGCTTGCCAGCGCAGGCCCATCACCGCCGA
>JAAEMP010000455.1 GCA_024225445.1 Hyphomicrobiales bacterium
ACCGTAAGCAAATAAATTGCCGTTACTGTCAAAGAGTCCGACTTCGTGCACTGTCCAGCCTCCAACATTAGTCGGAATGACCAACTCAGCAATCAACCAATTGGGATTGTCAGGATCAGTGGAAAGACTGTTTAGGCTGCCGCGATAAACTTCATTGACTAATGCCGTAGCGGTTTCAATCGGCGTAACAGCGCTGCCATTACCGTCTCCCACCGCCATGTGCGATAAACTGATCGTCTGTCCAAGGGCTCCGGCATTGGCTAAAGCCGCTTGCCCGATGTTGGTTAGAACTGAATAGAAATCCATATTTAAGCACTCCTTTGTAGTATAGTTACAATGTCACGTTGGTAGCTATTAGAGATTGCCGCATACCAAAAATTCTGTTGTTCAATGGTCTTAGTTACAGGTGGAAAAACAGTGATAACATCGCCAGCAGTAGTACTTATTCCCAAATAGCCCACATCGTTACTGCGTCCGACCAGTTTCAAACTGCTTAAATGACTGCGAACATTCTTAGTCGCCGCTATCGTTTGCTCGACAAGGGTTTGCTTTGCGGCGTCCAAGCCAGAGCTACTGATTTCAGCATCGACCGCGAAGGTACATGGTTCGCCAACTGGGTTCTGCTCAAACCATTCGACTACTTTCAAGTGATACCCCAGACCGTCAAGAGCTTGACGTAGTGCTCCAATCGTGCCTTTATGCGCATGAATTTCATACTGTTTGGCGATAATTACTCGTTGTTCAGCTTCGGTCCAGTCATCGCGCCAGACATCTACGCTCAATGCCCATGCCAAATATGGTAAAGGGGTGGCGGGGCAAGTTTCAGGATTCGACAAGTCGCCAGTTGGCACTGGCACGGTTTCCAGTCTTGCAG
>JAAEMP010000456.1 GCA_024225445.1 Hyphomicrobiales bacterium
AAACGGTCATTTTCTCAGATCAATGAACACAACTGCTGGCTACCCGCAATGGTGGATTAGGCTTCCTGATGGAAAATGCCTAAATGCTGAATGTGGATTTCTCAACACCAGCAACCTGTCGCGGGGAACGTCCGATGCGGAATCAGCCATGGATGATATTGAAGAGATGGCTGCACTGCGCTGGGGTATTCCTAAGGAAAAAGCTGCGATAGATGCATGCCGAAATTGCCGACATTTTTGCAGAATGGATGGAAGCTCTTATCTTCTCGACTATGGCGTTTGCTTGTCTGGTGAAAGTCCATTTGATGGACGGTCAGTCCGAGTCGATAGTGGATGCACCAAATTCAAACTGCAAGCCTAAACCTTTTCGAGCATTTATTAACAGAAAGCGTGAATAACCAACCTTCGGTGAACCAAGCCAGTTCATCAGCAGCGTTGCAAAATTTGCCCGATCAACCAGATTGTACTGCGCTATGCGCTTTGCCGAGCGAACTGGCATGGTCTATCAAATGCTTCCGTGCAAACAAGAAACGGTCTAGTATTCTGACAAACAAAAAGGCCGTCTGACAAATCAGACGGCCTGATGATTTCGTTGGACTAAAAATAATCAGTGCGACCTATTTAACCGGGCACTTATTGTCTGACATATAGTTGTGGACGCTAAGCGCTCCTGATTTGATATCAGATTCTGCCTTACTGACAGCTGCTTTCATATCGTCGCTAATCAGCTTCATGTTGTGTTCATCAAGGGCATAACCAACGCCGCCCTCTTTCAATCCAAGAACGTTGAAACCGGTTGTCCATTTGTCATTTTTGACATCCATGAATGCATTATAGACAGCAACATCAACGCGTTTGAGCATGGAAGTCAGTACTGAACCGGGATGCAGGTAATTCTGGTTTGAATCAACACCGATGCTGAATTTACCAGCATCAGCAGCGGCCTGCAGCACACCAAGGCCAGTAGATCCGGCTGCCGCGTAAACCACATCAGCTCCCTGATCCATCTGAGATTTGGTAAGTTCACCACCCTTAACCGGGTTATTCCAGGCTGCGCCAGTTGTACCGGTCATATTCTGAAACACAGTTGCATCCGGATTTACTGATTTTACTCCCTGAACATAACCACAGGCAAATTTGCGAATTAGCGGAATATCCATACCGCCGATAAAGCCTACTTTGCCGGTTTTTGATGCTTTTGCCGCCAATACACCGACCAGAAACGAACCTTCATGTTCATTATAGACAATTGAGCGCACATTTGGCAGATCAACAACCATATCGATAATGGCAAATTTGGTGTCCGGAAACTCCTTGGCCACTTTGGTCAGGGCTTCTGCAGATGCAAAACCGATTGCGATCACCGGATTATTGCCGTCCCGGGCAAACCGGCGATAGGCCTGCTCACGCTGGGAAGCATTCTGGATTTCAAAACCGCGATATTTAACGCCGGTTTCCTTGGTGAAACGCTCAGCGCCATCAAAGGCTGACTGATTGAATGACTTGTCAAATTTACCGCCAAGATCGAAAACGATAGCAGGTGTACTGTCAGCGGCAAATGCCGTTGAAACAGCCATTGTTGCTGTGACGGTGGTTGCGGCCATCAGGCCTAAAAATGTTCTTTTCTTCATATTGTTTACAGTCTCCCTTAGCTGTTTGAATTACCAAATAATTGGCCCCGAGAAATAATAACGAGCCAAAACAGGTAACCTGAATTAACAAGAATTCAGCGCTTGATTATATCAATAATGCCAAACGCTGGATACCTTGGTGCATATTTGCATGGTAAAAAATTGATCACAAGGTAAATTTATTCGCCTTTCCCAATTTCTGGAGCTGTGCAATAGAACAGATAGTGTCTATTCAAGAAGCCCCGAAGTTTTTGACGGAGTCGTATTTTGAGTAACTATTTTGAGGAATTCGAGGCCGAGTGGCTGGTCATTTCAGGAGAATTCCCGCAAATAGGGGTCAAAACTCGGCCCGCCCATCGGGTTTGGTCCAATTTGCCGCTATCGGCGGTCTCTTTTTTTGCATGGGCAACCAGCCCGTGCAGCGAAAAACACCTAGATTTCGAACAAAATGAACCAAATCAGAACCATCAGGACTTCTTGAACAGGCACTTAATTGAATCAGTTGGTATATGGCAATGAGCGGCAATCTTGATTTTCCGGTTTTGGTGGGGGATGTTGGAGGAACAAATTCCCGATTTGGGCTAGTTCGTGATGTTCATAGCGAACTGGAATTATTTGATCCTGTAAAGACCAACGATTATCCGGATTTGCAAAGTGCTATTGATGATGCGGTATCGTCAAAAACCTCAATCATGGCAAAACGCCTTGTGCTAGGGATAGCTGGTCCCATCTCAGGCACCCAATACAAACTCACCAATGCCAGATGGAATATCAGGCCAGACGAAGTGTTGCAGGATCTCAGTCTTAGAAACGTGGAATTCATGAATGATTTTCCGGCACAAGCACTGGGAGTGCTGGCGATAAAACGCGATGCCATGTTCAAGATTGGTGGTGGCGAATATCGCAAAAACGGCACACGTATAGTGCTGGGTCCGGGAACCAGTTTTGGTATCGCCACCATTGTCCACACTGGAAGCCGCTGGATTATCATACCCGGCGAGGCCGCCTGTGCTGATTTGGGTCTGGGTAGCGGCTATCATCCAGAACGTGAACTGGCGATGCAGCCCCATCTGACAAAAACTTGCGGGCGACTGACCGTCGAGGATATGATAACCGGCCCGGGACTTGAAAATCTGTACCAGGCTGTATGGCTGAGTGAAAACAAAGAAAATTGCTCCAGGCGACCCAAGATGTCAGCAGCGCAGATATCTGCAGCCGCAGCTGCAAATAGCGATGATGTGGCAAACAAAGCAGTAGAACACTTTTCCGGTTTACTCGGCCGGGTGGCCGGAAATATTGCCCTGACTGTCATTGCAACAGGGGGAGTATATGTGACCGGAGGAATGGCACATAAAATGCTTGACCTGATCAAGCAGAACGGCTTTCGCAGGGAATTTGAACACAAAGAACCTCAGGAAGAACTGGTCAAATCCATTCCGACCTATTTTGTCAACCGTGAACTTGCTGCAGTTGAGGGCCTGGCAAATTATGTGAAAACACCTGATCTTTTTGATCTCTCCCTTGCCAGCGCCTCTTTTAATTACAGGTAACTTCGAGGTTGATACCCGGAAAGTTGATATTGTTGGCCCATTTTTTTAGGTAATCCGGTTTCATTTTTCATGCTTTGCCCTTTGCATTGCTGGCGTTGATGGCTAAACAGAGCAGTAGCTAATTCTATGAAAGAACAGGGTAGTAAATATGAAACTGGTTGTAGTCGGCGCGGGTGGACGCATGGGACAAAGCCTTGTCAGGGCTATCTGCGAAACTGAAGGAGCGGAACTTTCCGGGGCAATTGAACGAGAAGGAGATACAAATCTTGGCAAGGATGCGGGAGAACTCGCCGGTGTTGGGGCGCTGGGAACAAAAATCTGCGATGATCCGCTACCGGTTTTTGCCAAAGCGGAAGGGATAGTGGATTTTACCGCCCCCGCAGCCAGTGTTGAATTTGCGGCATTGGCTGCCCAGGCACGCATTGTTCATGTTATAGGCACTACCGGATGCACAAGCGATGATGAAGCCAAGATAGCTGCGGCTTCCCGTCATGCACCGATCATCAAATCCGGCAATATGAGCCTTGGAGTGAACCTTCTTGCGGCACTGGTTGAGAAGGCAGCCAAAGCGCTGGGGCCGGATGATTTTGATATTGAAGTTCTTGAGATGCACCACAAACATAAAGTGGACGCGCCCTCCGGTACCGCACTCCTGTTGGGAGAAGCAGCAGCACGTGGCCGCAATATTGATTTGAACGGTAATGCGGTTAAATCGCGTGATGGTATTACCGGCGCACGAGAAAATGGCACAATCGGATTTGCAACCCTGCGCGGAGGCTCCATCATTGGAGAGCACAGCGTATTGCTGGCCGGTGAAGGCGAAATAATAGAACTGACTCACCGCGCTACTGACCGAGCATTGTTTGCCCGGGGAGCGATCAAGGCCGCCTTGTGGGGAGATGGCAGAAAACCGGGATTATATTCGATGAGAGATGTTCTTGGCTTGAAGCCAGAATAGTTCCTGAAATTAGCTTGAGACAATATTTATATACCATTTTATGGAGATAACTGAAGATGGACCGCACGCTGATACTGATTCGCCATGGCCAGAGTGAATGGAATTTGAAAAACCTGTTTACCGGGTGGAAAGACCCCGATCTTACCGAGACCGGGGTAAAGGAAGCCATTCAGGCCGGCGCATTGCTGGGTGCGCGCAATATCAAGTTTGATATTGCATTTACCAGTGAACTGATCCGTGCTCAACGTACCTGTCAGTTTGTGCTCGACGGGGTTGGGCAATCGGCCTTGACGACCATCCGCAAGCAGGCCCTGAATGAACGAGATTATGGCGATTTGGCTGGCCTAAACAAGGATGATGCACGCCAGAAATGGGGGGAAGAACAGGTGCATGTCTGGCGCCGCTCCTATGATACACCGCCCCCTGGTGGTGAAAGCCTGAAAGACACCGGTGCGCGAGTCTGGCCATATTATTTGACCGATATTCTGCCAAGAGTGCTGGCAGGTGAATGCGTGTTGGTAGCAGCCCACGGAAATTCGCTACGCGCGCTGGTGATGGTGCTGGATGGCCTTGATACAACCCAGGTGACCCAACTTAACCTGGGTACCGGTGTACCAATGATCTACAAGCTGGATGCAACCAGCAAAGTGATTTCCAAAGAAGTACTGGAATAAGGTGGGCATCAATTGACTGGATTGATCACACCGCCTGAACGCATGGCAACCAGGCGATTAACACTCAGACGCCCTTCAACTGAAGACGCATACCGCATTTTTGATACTTATTCACAGGACAAAGAAGTAACGAAATTCCTTACCTGGAAATCCCATACGAGCCTCAGGGAAACAACAGATTATCTTGATCGATGTCTTCGTGACTGGGAATCCAACAAAAATTTCATCTGGTTGATCGAATTACCACAGGCGAAGCAGCAATTGGTTGGCGCAATTAGAGCAAGACCAGATTCCCATGGTATTGAACTGGGCTATCTTATTGCCAAACAATTCTGGAGAAATGGCTACATGCCTGAAGTTTTGGAGTATATTGCAAACTGGTGGTTGAAGCAGGATGGAGTATTTCGGGTTTCTGCCACCTGCCATTTGGAAAATACCGGCTCGGCGAGAGTTTTGGAGAAAGCCGGTTTTTCGTTTGAGGGTATATTGCGAAATTACATCATGCTTCCAAATATGTCACCCACACCTAGCGATTGCAGGCTTTTTGCAAAAACAAAGTGATTGAATTTTGATCAAAATTCACCTCAATATCTACAATCGCATCGTTCGGAATCAAATTTTTTATTGATGTTTACGAAAACGTAAGAAATGATACCTGTCATGATCCATCCTGCCGCCATTTTTTTTTCACCCGCCCATCCATTGTTTTCTATTTTCAAGTTTGAATTCATTGAGACAAAGCCTGATTTTCTGGCAATAAAATTTATTGCTCTGGAAAGATTTGTCGACCGGGTTGATACGAACCACCTGCATAGTGGCTTTTGCACCTTGATACTTGATTCGGTTATGGGAGGTTCGGTTATGGGTTCTCTTGAAAAAATGCAACCGATCGCCACCATCAACCTGACGACGCAACACTCAAGCCGGGCAATGCTCGACGATTATTTGATATGTTCGGCAAATGTTGAATGTATTGAAGACCAGATTGCGATAGTCACTGGCCAAGTGACACGCGATGAAAATGGCGAGATATTGGCAAATGCGGTGGGGTCATTCATGATTGGCACACGGGCAACACCACTGGTCAGCACCGCCGGAGCAAATTAATGAACCAGCATCCACCAAGTCAAATGCAGATCCGTTCGCCGATGCAGGATTGGCTGGCATTCCAGTCGGATGACGAAAAAGGTAAATACCTTTTGCATTTTCATGAACAGCATATTGGCAACCCAATGATCGGATCAATCCATGGCGGGGTTACCGCCTCACTGGTCGAAATGTGTGCTGAGCACATGATATCGGTAGAGCTGGAACACCAGGCTGATGTAAAGCTGATCTCGTCCTCGCTGGATTATCTGCGCATATCCAAGGATACCGATGTTCATGCTCGCGCCAGGATTGTGCGGATTGGAAGACGGATGGCATTTGTCGATGTCTGGTGCTGGCAGGATGACGAGAATATACCGATCGCGCGAGGTACTTGTACACTGCGCATTTCCAACCAGCGGGACAAATCCTGACATGCCGGAATTACCTGAAGTTGAGACCGCCAGAAGGGGTCTGGCCCCGGCAATGGAGGGGGCAACATTCACAAGAGTTAAGATCAATCGTCCAAATTTGCGTTTTCCATTTCCCGATAATTTTGCTGTCCGGCTTGAAAATTGCCAAGTCAGGGAAGTGACAAGACGGGCCAAATATCTGGCCCTTTATCTCGATAATGAAGAAGTCCTGGTCATGCATCTTGGCATGTCCGGGTCATTTCATGTCGAAAAACTCGACACTGAAAACATTGATGGTGAGAGTTTGCATCACGATCGTGACCGTTTCGCTATCCATGACCATGTAATTTTTTATCTGGAGAATGGAAAAAATCAGTTTCAGGTTACATATAATGATCCGCGTCGTTTTGGCTTTATGGACCTGATTAACTCCGATCAACTGGCCAATCACAAATATTTTGCAAATCTGGGAATTGAGCCCACCGGCAATTCACTGGATGGGGAGTGTATCAGAGATTTGTTCACTAACCGAAAGGCACCACTGAAAGCGGCAATACTTGACCAGAAACTGATTGCCGGCCTCGGTAATATATATGTCTGTGAAGCATTGTGGCAGGCAGGGCTTTCTCCCAAACGACAGGCAAAAACATTATGCACTTCATCCAGGGTTGCAAAAATACGCGCAGATAAACTGGCGGACGCCATTCGCGATGTTATCGCCAGAGCAATCGAGGCCGGCGGTTCATCGCTGAATGACCACCGTCAGACAGACGGCACGCTTGGCTATTTCCAGCACAGATTCAACGTTTATGATCGTGAAGGAGAAAACTGCAACAGGAAAGAATGCGCCGGTAACATCAACAGAATTGTACAATCAGGACGCTCAACTTACTATTGTGGTAGCTGCCAAAAATAGTTTTCATTTTTTCAATTTCGACATTCAAGATTTATCTACCCCAGGTAAATCCATTATTGACTGATATTATGCTTGGCGTTATAAGGCAGCCCAGATCATAGGTTACACAGCGGCCTTGGGATGTCTTAATAGATATTCTGGCCGCTTATTTTGTTTGAGACGATCAAATCCCCAACCGGTACTGCAACAAAGTTGTATGGTAGGATGTCTGGAATCAGATTGGTGTAGTCCAGGAAATTATTTGTCGATTGGAAAGAATAAATGGCCAATACACGCTCGGCTAAAAAAGCCGTCAGAAAAATTGCCCGACGCACAGAAGTCAACAAGACCCGTCGTACCCGCATGCGTACCTTCATTCGCAAAGTTGAAGAAGCGGTTGCCAGTGCTGACAAAGCCGCCGCAATCGAAGCCCTCAAAAATGCCCAACCGGTAATCATGCGCGCAGTGACAAAAGGCATTCTTAAAAAGAACACCGCAGCTCGCAAAGTTTCGCGACTCGCGGCAAGTGTGAACAAGATCAGCGCCTGAATCATCAAACCTGATTTGGTGAAACTGATACATAGCCCGGACATCGTCCGGGCTTTTTGTCGTTTGAGCAGATTGCATACCAGAATGGATATCAAATCGGCAAAGGTCTTCCCAACCCGCCTCTCAGCTTGAAAACGAATGAGCAACCTGATTGGATTCAACAACCCTTTCATGGTTTCGTTGCGTAAGAGTAAAAGGTAGTATTGTCAAAACCTGAACGGAAAGGGAGTATTACCGCGCTACAGCGACAAAATACTCCCTTCTCAACAGACCATCTTGGATTGCAGAGAGTTTTGAACGCCAATCTGCTAGACGTGCTGAAATTTCGTCCGCACTAAATAAGGTCTTCAAGCCCTCAACAAACAACTCATCTGCCTCCAGTTGACGCATTACACTCTCGGCAAAGGCTAAGGAGATATTTTCCCGTTTGATAATTTCCCACCCGGTTATATCCAGCAAATCATTGTAGCCGGTGTCGGTTTCAATGAATTCCGGACCATTTTCAATGGCTCGACGGTAGGCTTTCGGATCAAGATCTGGCGCAATTGAAATGACCGTGAATGCCATGCGACCGCCCTGCCGGATGACACGGCGACATGATGAAAGTACAGAGGATTTTTCAATCAGACAGCATAGCAGATCACTGTGGCTGACCAAATCAAAGCTGCAGTCTTCAAAAGGCAGTCTGGCCGCATCAGCTGACACAGTTGCAATTCTATCGGAAATACCATCTTTTAGAGCTCTTTGTTCAGCTATTTGGAGGCCACTTTCTGGCATATCAACCAGTGTGGCGCGACAGCCGGTGCTCTTGACTATCTGCAATGCCGGCCAACCCGACCCGGCGCCCAATTCCAGCAAAACCGAATCCGGATTAATTTCAAGCGCTGCGCTGATATCATCCGCCTGTCTGTGTGTTGTCCAACTGCTCCCACCGTAGTCACAGCCGCACACAGCGCGTTCAATTGACAACATGGTTGCTGTTTGAGACCTCTGGTAGACTTCCTCCAAGCGGTCTTTCTGCGCAATTTCCTCCGCCGTGCATTGCATGGATAGCCCCAATGCCAAAAATTCAAACTGGCGCTAGTTTACCCGCCTGAGCGAACGTTGACAACCTGTCAGGTGGATGGAGATAACATTTGGTATCTGGGTTGGCTGAATTCAGCTTTGCCTCTTTTGATATGCAGTCACGTTTGGACCTTTTTGCAGTTACATTGAATCGTTTGACCGATTTTTGGCGTTTGCTGACAAGGCAGGTTTTGCGCCGTGGCCTGGTTGACCACAAGCGAAACGCTATGCAGTCCAGTGAGCGCGAAGATTCGATCAAATGACCCCAGGAGATTAAATACGCCCTGGCGCCTAGGTTGGCCGACAAACCGAAAGCCAGGTAAATAATTTCATGAAACCATGATTGGCTGCAGATGTTTTTCATTACTTGCTGAGTGAATTGATGTTTATTTTCATGAACTTACTGTGCCATCAATTGGTAGACAGGCGCACCATTGTTACGGACTTTTCAGCACTTTTTCTTTTGTCAAAAAAAAATGATAAATTTCAAACATTTATGAATATGTCAAAATTAGGACGGATCAAAAAATTCTTCAAAAGGCACTTCCCACGGAGTCAATAGCAAATCCGCAAAAAAAAAGTCTTCAACCAGCGATTCGTAAATCAGAACGCATCTCGTCGAAAAAAACTGTTTATTCACAATGAATTTTCATCTCTGTCCCCCGGAAAAAATTATTCAAAAAGGTTAATAATATTGCGGTCTGATGGTCTAACTGCTTTTTACCGGTTGCGCAGTCTGACTCAGAATAATAAGTTAATCCCACGAGTTGAAGTGCCGTGAAATTGTGCTACCAGATTTAAAGTTGTTACCTGGGTTTTTCACATTTTTCGACCAGAGGCTCGCGGTAAATGAGTTCACATAAAATACCCAACGTTGCACAATTTGTGTAGTCGTGCGCCTTGGCGGGACGCTGCGATAAGGTGAGTATTGTCTTGTGGAATCTGCGCCTGAAAGTTTAGGCTTTTTATTTTGAAAAGCGTGAGTCAGGCGTTCTGCATGCGGTTTTAATTGCATAGAAATTGTTCTCTGAGATCAGTCGTTTTCCAGAGAATCGTCGAAGGCAATGCTGGAAGAGTAGCGGTGTAGCATGAAGATGTATCACCAAATCTGAACTCCGATAAACTGCAGAAAATAGACGGCTTGCCGGGTTTGAATACACCCCGGGTCAAGACGTTTCAGGCGCTTGAGCGGGCGGGGTATTTTCTTCCATCTGGAAGAAGGTTCTGAAGCCAGAACAACAAGTCGTCGAACTGAAAATCAACTGGCAGCTTGGCTGTTGAACGTATGTGGCTTTTTTGATTGCTGCAGATGGGAGTTTGTTAGTGCCTTGAGCTGGAAAGGCAACAGGCGAAGAAGATATGTGTTGATGCCACAAATGGAGCAGTGATCGTCCGCAGTTGGCCGAAAACTAAGACGTTGGGAAATAATGTCTCAGGCAGCAATAAGACTTTTGGAATAAAATTCAAACTTGTTGCTCTAATCGGGCAACTGGTCCGCAAATACTAGGGTGCATAAAAACAAACTACATTGATTACCAGACCAAATTGATAACAGGCCACAAAACCAACAGGCCGCAAAAGACTAGTCGGGGACGAATTTAATATGGCACAAACGGAAAAGTCGTTCGAAAAATGGGAAAGAATTTTAAAGCAGGTTCAGACAAAGTTGGGACAGGAAGTCTTCAACAGTTGGTTTGGCAGACTAAAACTGGAAACGGCAACGGGCGGAATTGCATTACATTCGGTTCCTACCGCTTTCCTCAAAACCTGGATTAATTCCCATTATCGCGAAACGCTGCTTGAATTATGGCAAAAGGAAGATTCGACCATTTTGAGAGTCGATATAGCGGTACGCAGTGCTGTTCGCCAGCATATCGTCGAAAGACAGAAAACAAGATCCCCCGGCGAAAAGGACAGCCCAGCGACAAAAATTGGAATTCAAGCGCCTCAATCAAAAAAAGCCGGTGCGAATTCCAAGCAGCGTTTTACCAGTGGGTTTGGCGAAAGATCCAATGGTTTTGCCGGCTCACCCCTTGACCCTTGTCATACATTTGCCTCCTTTATTGAAGGTCCCTCCAACCGGATGGCATTTGCTGCGGCCAAATCAGTTGCAGAAGATGAAAAAAGCGCTGTACGTTTTAATCCGCTGTTTATTCATGCAACGGTAGGTTTAGGCAAAACACATCTGTTGCAGGCGATCGCCTGGGATGCGCGCCGCCGCAATCCGCGCCTGAAAGTATTGTACCTGACGGCAGAGTATTTCATGTGGCGTTTTGCAACTGCCATTCGCGATCAAACTGCTTTATCTTTAAAGGAATCACTGCGTGACATCGATTTGCTGCTTATTGACGATATGCAGTTTTTGCAGGGCAAAGCCATCCAGCAGGAATTTTGTCATCTGCTCAACGAGCTGATAGATTCAGCTCGCCAGGTTGTCGTTGCAGCAGACAGGCCGCCAACCGAACTGGAGAGTCTGGATGACCGGGTAAAATCCCGATTGAAGGGTGGCGTCACGCTCGATGTCGACCTGCCGGATTATGAATTGCGCAAAGCAATCATGAATACGCGGTATCAGGAAGCCAAATGTGAACAACCCGAACTCGATATCCCCGAAGATATCCGCCATTATGTTGCCCGTCAGGTGACCACCAGTTGCCGCGATGTGGAAGGCGCGTTTAACCAGTTGCTGGTGCAGCACAAATTTTCAGAAAACCCGATGGGGTTTGATGAACTGGACAAAATGCTCGGCCATCTTGTGCGTTCCCAGGATACAAAACGCGTTCGTATTGAGGACATCCAGAAAATTGTTGCCCGGCAGTTTAATGTCTCACGCAATGATTTACTGTCAAACCGACGCACCCGTGTTATTGTGCGCCCGCGTCAGGTTGCAATGTATCTCGCCAAGGTAATGACACCGCGTTCGCTGCCCGAAATTGGTCGCAGATTTGGTGGTCGTGATCACACTACGGTTCTGCATGCGGTGCGAAAAATTGAGGATATGAGTTCCAAGGATCAAAAACTGGCACGTGAAATTGAATTGCTAAAACGTCTTATCCTGGAATAACAGCATTTGTATCCTGGGAAAATTGATGTGATTGATGCCGCAAGGCGCACGGACCAGTCTGACAAGGGCTTTTTATAAGCTATTGGCCGATATGACCTGTGATCAATTGCTGGTTGGTATTGCATATTCGGCCAAATTTTAGCATTTTAACTGTCTGTATAGTTGATCTTGCAAGCAGCTGCCTCGGGGCATCTGGTCTTGCTCGTCATGATATTGTTAATTATTGCAAAAGTTTTGCGGGAAAATCATTATGCGCGTCACTTTGGAACGTTCTGTATTACTGAAAGCACTCAACCATGTTCACAGGGTGGTTGAGCGACGCAACACCATTCCCATTCTCTCGAATGTATTGCTCAGTGCCGAGGCAGATGAACTCCACTTGAAGGCAACGGATCTGGATCTGGAAATATCGGAAAAGGCACCAGCCAATGTAGAGCAGGCAGGAGCAACTACTGTTCCTGCTCATATGTTTTTTGATATCGTTCGCAAATTGCCCGACGGCTCTGAAGTCATGCTGGCAACCGATCCTGATGGAAAATTGATGAATATCACCTCGGGAAGGGCAAAATTTGCGCTGCAAATGCTTCCCGATTCAGAGTTCCCTGATATTACTGCAGGTGAATTCGATCATCTATTCCGTATGCCCTCGACACAGGTCAAAACATTAATCGATCACACCCAGTTTGCCATCTCGACAGAAGAAACGCGCTATTATCTGAACGGGATATTTTTTCATACTGTCGATGATGAAAACGAACTGGTTTTGCGTGCGGTTGCCACCGATGGGCACCGGCTGGCCCGTATCCAGCTAAAAGCACCGTCGGGTTCTGAAGGCATGCCCCCAATCATTGTCCCTCGCAAAGCGGTTGGCGAAATACTAAAGCTGGTGGAAGATCCCGATATTAGCGCCACCATAGAGGTTTCAGAAACCAAATTGCGAATGACCGTCGATTCGGTGATAATCACAACAAAGCTGATCGATGGAACATTTCCTGATTACAACCGTGTCATCCCCGAGGGCAATGACCGGGAACTGAAAATGGACCGGGCCAGCTTCGCTGCGGCTGTCGACCGTGTTTCAACGATATCTTCAGAGCGCGGTCGGGCCGTTAAACTTGCTATCACAGATGGTCAGGTGGTGTTGTCGGTGAACAATCCGGATTCCGGCAGTGCGACAGAAGAACTGGCCGTCGGCTATAATGATGAAGCTATGGAAATCGGCTTTAATTCGCGGTATTTGCTCGATATCACCAATCAGCTTGTCGGTGATGACACTACATTCATGCTGGCTGATTCCGGATCACCTACTCTCATACAGGATTCTGCTGAAAGCGGTGCCGTCTATGTTTTGATGCCAATGAGAGTATAATACAAGGGAAGTTGATATTAGCCCATTTGGTATTATTTGCATCTGTCCAATAGAAGGTTGCGCCCAATAGGATTGCAAAAATAAATGGTGCTACTTGCCCCGGTCTTTATTACCAGACTGAAACTCGACAATTTCAGAAACTATGCCAATTTGTCAACGGAATTTGACCAGCGACATGTCGTCCTGACCGGCAATAATGGTGCTGGAAAAACCAACCTTCTGGAGGCAGTTTCATTTTTGTCACCCGGCCGCGGATTGCGACGGGCAAATTATAGCAGCGTGGCAATGTCGGGATCTGATGGCGCCTGGAGTATTTTTGCCGAACTTGAAGGAGCTCTGGGGCCGGTTTCCATCGGTACCGGACTTCAAAGAACGACGCTGGGTGTGGAATCACAGCGAAAACTGCGTATCGACGGCATGCAATCCAGTTCAAGTGAGGAACTGCTCGATCACCTGCGCATGATGTGGCTTGTACCGGCGATGGATGGTCTGTTCACGGGACCGGCAGTCGATCGCAGACGCTATCTTGACCGGCTGGTATTGGCAATTGATCCGGCTCATGCCAGGCGTGTTTCAAATTTTGAAAAATCGATGCGCGCCAGAAACAAACTTCTGGTTGAAGAGACGCCGGATGGCTCATGGCTCGACGCGGTGGAGAACCAGATGGCCGAAAATGGAGTTGCCATTGCCTCGGCCAGAGTAGAGGTAATCAGCCTGCTCGCCTCGCTGATTGTCAAAACCAATGATGCCAGTTCTCCTTTTCCCGATGCATTTATTCATCTGGATGGCTTACTGGAATCGATGATCAATGATACACCGGCCAGTGACCTTGAACTGGAATATGGCAATATTCTTCGCGATGCGCGACGTCTTGATGCGGCAGCACGTAGGACACTGCAAGGTCCGCACCGTACTGACATGAAAGTTCATCATCAGCCAAAATCAATGGAAGCAGCACTTTGTTCCACCGGTGAACAGAAGTCCCTGCTGATCGGAATGACACTTGCCCATGCCAGGCTGACCGGCGAATTGCATGGATTCGCGCCAATATTATTACTGGACGAAATCGCCGCCCACCTCGACAGCAAACGGCGTTCAGCATTATTTGATATGATAGATGACCTGGGTTGCCAGGCCTGGATGAGCGGCACCGACGACGAATTGTTTGACGCGCTGGGAAAAAGGGCAAATTATTTCAGGGTTGATGATGGAAAAGTGAGTTCTAGAAATGGATAAAAAAGCAGTTCAGGAAAATATATTGTCACAGGATGAACTTGAACGCTATGCCCGTCATATCGTGCTGCGCGATGTTGGAGGTTCAGGACAACAGAAACTGAAGTCGGCCCGCGTACTGGTGATAGGCGCAGGCGGGCTTGGCTCTCCGGTTTTACAATATCTTGCGGCAGCCGGCGTTGGCACATTGGGGATAGTCGATGATGATATTGTTTCACTGTCAAACCTCCAGCGCCAGATAATCCATGACACCAACAAGGTGGGTACAATCAAGACGGCAAGCGCGGCCAGCGCCATTGGGCGCATCAACCCGCATACCAGGGTCGAGCAGTGGCCTATTCGCATGACGCCGCAAAATGCCTATGCATTGCTTTCGTGTTATGACGTGGTAGCCGATGGATCCGACAATTTCGACACCCGTTTCCTGGCAGCGGAAATCTGTGAAGCACTGGGCATTCCCCTGGTCAATGCAGCGGTGGGTCAATTCGATGGCTCTGTTACAACCCTGAAACCCTATCAGCGCGATGAAGAAGGTAACCTTTTGCCGGGCCTGCGGGATATTTTCCCGGTGAAACCATCGCCGGGCACAGTTCCCACCTGTCAGGAAGCAGGGGTGATGGGCACGCTGACAGGAATAGTCGGAACCATACAGGCCCAGGAAGTGATTAAGGAAATTGCCGGTTTTGGTGAAGGTCTGATCGGCAGATTGTTGATGATTGATGCGCGATCCATGCGGTTTGAAACCATATCATACAAACGCTCAGCAAATTAGAGAATGTTCTGGTGAGATTTTAATAATTCTACGAATTATTCGGAAAGTTGTAAAAAAATGCCGAATTATCCTCAAAAAAGAACAAAATTCAATCAAATATTAGCGCAAATTGCCAAAATGACGTTTACGCAAACGTAAATCAATGATATGTGCGTTTTGAATTTTTTACCTCGCAATACTGTTGAAAATTCAAACCCATGACATAACTCTGATTGATAACCCACAAGGGAGATAGGGAAATGCCCAGTTATCAGGCTCCGGTCAAAGAAACGCTGTTTGTACTGAACGAAGTACTCAACCTTGAACGTTATCACAATTTGAAGGGGTTTGAAGACGCAACCCCGGATATGGTGGAGGCGATTATCGGGGAAGCAGCCAAGCTTTCCGAGGAAATATTGCAACCCCTGAATGCCCCTGGTGATGCTGAGGGTTGTACCCGCCATGAGGACGGAAGCGTTACCACTCCCGATGGTTTCAAAGAGGCATTCGATACCTATCGCGAAGGCGGGTGGATGGGATTGAGCGCAGACCCGGAATATGGCGGACAGGGTTTGCCCTATACACTGCATTCGGTGGTAGCTGAATATCTTGTCTCATCGAATATGGCGTTTGCCATGTATCCGGGTTTAACCCAAGGCGCGGTTGCCACCATTCAGGCGCATGGAACTGATGAACAAAAACAGCTTTGGCTACCCAAAATGAATGCCGGAACATGGACTGGTACAATGAACCTGACGGAGCCTCATTGTGGTACTGATCTGGGATTGTTACGCACCAAGGCAGTGCCAGAGGAGGACGGAAGTTACCGAATTACCGGGCAGAAAATATTCATATCCGCCGGTGAACATGATCTGGCAGAAAATATTGTTCATCTGGTGCTCGCCCGTATCGAAGGCGCACCGGAAGGAACCAAGGGCATTTCCCTGTTTATTGTGCCAAAACTTAATCTGGATAATGATGAAAACCCCGATAAACCCAATGGGGTCAGTTGTGGCGCAATCGAGGAAAAAATGGGAATCCATGCCAATTCAACCTGCGTGATGAATTTTGACAACGCCGTTGGTCATCTGCTTGGCAAGAAAAATAAAGGCCTGCGCGCAATGTTCATAATGATGAATGAAGCCCGCCTTGGTGTTGGCTTGCAAGGTCTGGCAATTTCCGAAGTAGCCTACCAGAATGCTGTTGAATATGCCCGCGAGAGAATACAGGGCCGGTCTTTGTCAGGTGTAAAGGCGCCGGACAAGAAAGCCGATCCGATTATTGTCCACCCCGATGTTCGCAGAATGCTGATGAACATCAGGGCATTCAATGAGGCCGGACGCGCCTTCATGTTATGGGTTGCCCTGAAAGGGGATATCTCGCACCGGGCGCAATCTGAAGAAGAGCGACAGGCGGCAGATGACATCATGGGGCTGGTTACACCGATCGTAAAAGGTGTATTGACCGACAAAGGTTTTGACAACGCAGTCCAGGCCCAACAGGTATTTGGTGGCCATGGATATATTCGCGAATGGGGGATGGAGCAGTTTGTCCGCGATGCGCGCATTGCCCAGATCTATGAAGGTACCAATGGAATACAGGCACTGGACCTGGTCGGACGCAAACTGGCAAAAGATGGTGGACGCGCCTTGCGTTCATTCATGGAAGAAGTGGATACCTACACCAAATCCCACAAGGACAATGAGGCAATGCAGGCCTATACGGTTCCATTACGCGCGGCGACAAAAAATCTGAATGAAGCGACGATGTGGCTGATGCAAAATGCCATGGCAAAGCCGGATAATGCTGGCGCGGCATCAACCGATTACATGCACCTGATGGGGCTTGTGACATTGGGCTATATGTGGGCTATCATGGCAGACAAGGCGATGACAGCGATTGAGGCCGGTAGCGGTGACAGGCAATTCTATGAAAACAAACTGATCACCGGCCGATATTTCATGGAACGCATCATGCCGGAAGCTGCGGCCCATCTCACCCGCATTCAATCAGGATGTGATACGATGATGGAACTGGAAGCGTCACAGTTTTGATGCCTGCGGAAGCTGGCTTTGACCAACTGGTTAATGCGGTTTTCAAGAAAATAGAGATTTGAAGATTTTTTAATAAGATACCAAGGAGACAATCAAATGCCAGATGCTTTTATCTATGACCATGTGCGTACGCCTCGTGGCAGGGGAAAAAAGGACGGCTCATTGCACGAGGTTCCGGCAGTACGCCTTTCGGCCAAAACGCTGGTAGCTCTGGAAAAACGCAGCGGAATAGACACGAAGAAAATTGATGATATCATTCTTGGTTGCGTCGACCCTGTCGGTGAAGCCGGCTCGGATATTGCGCGAGCGGCAGTTTTCGAGGCTGGCTTTGATAACCAGACTCCGGGAATGCAAATCAATCGTTTTTGTGCATCCGGTCTTGATGCGATAAATTTAGGCGCCTCGAAAATCCAGTCCGGCAGCGATGATATTGTCATTGCCGGCGGCGTTGAATCAATGAGCCGGGTAGGCATGGGAATGTCCGGTGGCGCCTGGCCAATGGATCCCTCGATTGCCATTCCATCCTATTTTCTGCCGCAGGGTATTTCAGCCGACCTGATTGCCTCCAAATATGGATTTTCCCGTGATGATGTCGATGCCTATGCGGTTGAAAGCCAGAAACGGGCTGAACAAAGCTGGAAAGAAGGCAGATTTGATAATTCGGTAATAACCATCAAGGATCAAAACGGCATTACCCTGCTTGACAAGGATGAGCATATGCGGCCCGGCTCCGATATGCAGTCGCTTGCTTCTCTTGATCCGTCATTTGTCATGATGGGTGAAATGGGTGGATTTGATGCGGTTGCCATTCAGGCCCATCCGGATGTCGAAGCCGTCAACCACATACACCATGCTGGTAATTCCTCCGGTATCGTTGATGGGGCAGCGGCCATTCTTCTGGGTTCGAAAAAGGGCGGGAAAGCCATTGACCTTCAACCAAGAGCAAAAATCAGGGCGTTTGCCAGTATCGGTTCAGACCCGGCATTGATGCTGACCGGCCCAATTGATGTGACTGAAAAACTGCTGAAACGCTCACGCATGAAGCTTGAAGATATAGATCTGTTTGAACTGAACGAGGCTTTTGCCTCGGTGGTTCTGCGCTATATGCAGCATTTTGATATTTCTCACGACAAAATGAATGTTTGCGGCGGGGCAATTGCCATGGGGCATCCGCTTGGTGCAACCGGAGCAATGATCCTTGGCACCGTCCTGGACGAACTGGAACGGCGTGATCTCAATACCGCCCTCGTAACGCTGTGCATTGGTGCAGGCATGGGAACAGCAACAATTATCGAACGGGTTTAAAGGCCAACAAATGACATATACAAATTTTTCACTGGAAACAGATTCTGATGGCATTGCACTGATAACCTGGGACATGCCTAAGCGTTCAATGAATGTTATAAATGCCCTGGTAATGGAAGAATGGGAAACCATAATTGACCGTGTTGCCAGTGATGAGAATATCAAGGGCGCGGTTATTACATCAGCCAAGAAAACCTTCGGCGCCGGTGCTGATCTGACGATGATGCAGGCGATGCTTGCAGAGTTTGAAAAACAAAAAGCTAAAGGCGGTGATGGTGAAGCAGCAGCAAAACTGTTGTTTGAAAATACCTTCCGCCTGAATCAACTGCTTCGCAAGCAGGAAACCAGCGGAAAACCATGGGTGGCTGCGATTAACGGACTGGCGCTTGGCGGGTGTTTTGAAATCACACTGGCCTGTCATGCCCGGGTAATGGTCGATGATCCAGCTGCAAAAGTAGGCCTGCCGGAAGTGAAAGTCGGCCTGTTTCCAGGTGCCGGCGGCACCCAGCGTGTGCCGCGTTTGATCCATACCCAGGAAGCCCTGCAGTTTCTGCTGCAAGGGCGGAATTTTGATTCCTCAAAAGCCAAAAAACTGGGCCTGATAAGCGAAGTGGCACCCGCCGGTGAACTGGTTGCAACCGCTAAAAAAATGATCCTCGACGGTCTGAGCCCGGTACAGCCCTGGGACCAGAAAGGCTTCCGTCTGCCAGGCGGACAGGTCTATTCAGCCGCCGGTTTCCAGTTGTTTCCACCGGCCAATGCGATCTACCGGCGGGAAACCTATGACAACTACCCGGCGGCACGGGCAATCATGAAATGCGTGTATGAAGGTTTGCTGCTGCCATTTGATACGGCGATAAAGGTCGAAAGCCGCTATTTCACCGAGGTGCTTCAAACCACCGAGGCCTCAATGATGATCCGTTCATTATTCGGTTCGCTCCAGGCGCTTAACAAGGGTGCGCGACGTCCGATGGATGTGAAACCATCAGGCATCAAAACCGTCGGCGTGCTGGGTGCGGGCTTCATGGGTGCGGGAATCGCCTATGTCACCGCCAAGGCCGGGATCAATGTGGTGTTGCTGGACCGGGATATGGAAGCCACAGAAAAAGGCAAATCCTATACCGCCGGCCTGATGGACAAGGCAATCGGCCGCAGACGCGCCACGCCGGAAGACAAACAGGCGATTCTTGACCTGATCAAGACGACAACGGATTATGGGGATCTTGCCACCTGCGATCTGGTAGTCGAAGCAGTTTTTGAAGACAGTGAAGTGAAAAAATCGGTGACCGAACAGGCGGAAGCCCATATGAAGCCATCGGCGATATTTGCTTCAAACACCTCGACCATTCCGATTACCTCGCTGGCAAAAAATTCCAAGCGTCCAAAATCGTTTATCGGCATTCACTTCTTCTCACCGGTTGATAAAATGATGCTGACAGAAATTATCATGGCCAAACGTACCGGGGACAAGGCTCTGGCGATGGCTCTGGATTACGTTGGCGCCATAAAGAAGACGCCAATTGTGGTCAATGATTCACGCGGTTTCTACGTTAACCGCTGCGTGCTTCGTTACATGAGCGAGGCTTATAATATGGTGATCGAAGGCATTCCCGCCCCGATGATCGAAACGGTCGCCAAAATGGCCGGTATGCCAATTGGCCCCTTGTCGCTGAATGATGAAACGGCGATTGATTTATCCCATAAGATCATGCACCAGACCATTCGTGACATGGGTGAAAAAGCCGTCGAGCCACAGCATATGGAACTTGTCGACAATCTGGTGGAAAACCATGGGCGTCTGGGCCGTAAAAATCTGAAAGGGTTTTATGACTACCCGGCGAAGCCGAAGAAAAAACATCTTTGGGCGGGTCTGAAAGACCTCTATCCCCAACAGGATGCGGACGAGGTGGATATCCAGGAAATCAAGAACCGCTTCCACGCCACTATCGCACTTGAGGCCGCCCGCTGTGTGGAAGAAGGCGTCGTGGTCGATGTTCGCGAGGCTGATATCGGTTCAATCCTCGGCTTTGGTTTCGCCCCGTTCACCGGTGGTGCCATCTCCTATATTGACGGCATGGGTTCAGCCGCCTTTGTCGATATGTGCAAAAAACTGCAGAAAAAATACGGCAAACAATTCAAGCCGAACAAACTGCTGTTGCAAATGGCCAAGGAAAACGAAAATTTCTACGACCGGTTCAACCCCTATGGGGAACAAAAACAGGTGGCATGAATTTGTGCTGAATGATGATGAAAGGCCGTGTGGAATCCTGATTGGATTTCACACGGTTTTTTTGTGGCTAAACTTCAATTCAACAGGAATAATTTCCTTTACCGGTGCAGATAAGTTAATCTACTCTTATCACACCAACTGCACTCACGGAGACCTGCCGTTGCTTTCACACGACAGAATTTGGGCGGCAATTGATGCGCTGGCGCAGGATAACCAGCTTTCGCCTTCGGGCCTGGCGCGTCAGTCCGGGCTTGATGCGACCAGTTTCAACAAATCCAAACGGGTGATCAATTCCGGCAGACAGCGCTGGCCATCGACTGAGTCGATATCCAAGGCACTACAGGCTACGGATACTTCACTGGCTGAATTCCTGAATTATATACAGGGACATGGACCGGATGAATACCCATCGCGCCCATTACCCAAAGCTGACAAAATTCCGTTGCTGGGCATGGCCCAGGCGGGTGCCGGCGGGTTTTTTGATGATGGCGGGTTTCCGGCGGGCGTGGGCTGGGAGCAGATTGATTTTCCCAGGGGTGAACATGATACAATTTATGCGCTGGCGGTTTCCGGCGATTCAATGCTGCCATTATACAGAGATGGCGATATCCTGATTGTTGCGCCCAATGCCCGTGTCCATGCCGGTGACAGGGTGGTGGTGAAAACCCTGGAGGGAGAAGTGATGGCTAAAATCCTGCAACGCAAAACCACTGAAAAAGTCGAGCTTTTGTCGCTCAACCGCGACCATGAGGACCGCTCGTTCGATCCCAACCAACTGGAATGGATGGCGCGCATTGTATGGGCCAGCCAATAGAGGTGATGATTGGCGATGCGAATTGTCCTGTTCATCTGTCTGTTCATTGTTTGCAGTCTTGGCCTGTTATGGCTGCTGCCATCTACCCAACCTCCGGCGCCCACAGTAATTGAGCGCAATTATCCGGTTGAGCCGCCAAAAAACAATGTACGCAATGTCACCCCCGATAATGCATTACCCGGCCCGGATATCGCAGGAAAACTGCTGGTGCGTCTGCCGGGTAAAATTCAACCGGTTCGCGAGCACGTTGTACCCGACACAGTGGAATACCGAAAACTCATTGTGCCAGCCGCCGGTGTCTTGAATTCGGGCGATATCACCTTGCATGTCCGCGGTATCAAACCGCTGAATCTGGAAGCAATATGCCAGAGCGAAAACGGTGAAAGCTGGCCCTGCGGCCGCTTTGCCCGAACAGCCATGCGCCAGTTGATATTGCGGCGCACGATCAATTGCGAACCGGCAGAAGAATTAAACAACCGGCTGTTGACAAAATGCCGGATCGGCACAAGAGACATTGGCAAATGGCTGGTTGCCCAGGGTTGGGCGGAAAGTGTTGACGGCGAATATTCCGAGCAAATGGAAGCAGCAAAACAGTCACACCGGGGCATGTGGCGCCTGGGATTGCCCTGAGCGATTAGTCAAAACGTTGATTTCAGCTCTGACTTCCCACACATTAGGTCATAGACCCATAAACAGGATCGAAATGGTATGAATCAATCTGTTCGGATACAAGGCGCAAGTTCGTGGAGCAAGCTTTCTGGTTTTCAACAACTTGCAACGCTGTTGCTGGACAAATTGATCATATCCAAAAGGACGGCAAAACTGCTTCAATCTGCTGCGTCAAAGCGCTTGAATGGGCAACAAGCCCATCCCGGCGCACTCTTCCTTGCATATTTTTGCAGTTTTACTGCCATTTCGACCCTGCTTATAGGTCTTTGACCTAATGTCGCAATTCCGGCCAGGCGCAAAAATTCGCCCAAATTCGGTTCTATTTGTTTGCGGAATGAACTCAATTCGCTCACCGATGGCAGAAGCACTGACAAAGAAACATTTTGGTCAGGATATTTTTGTCCAGTCAGCTGGTGCGCTTGCGGGAAAACTGGATGGATTTATGCAGCAGGTGATGGATGAAATCGGCATTGATATGAGCGATCACCAGCCGATTATACTTGAAGAGCTGGAGGATGATTTTTTTGACATTATTATCACCTTATCCCCCGAGGCACACCATCGGTCTCTTGACTGGGCAAGTGAACGTGCAGTGGAAGTGGAATATTGGCCAACCATGGATCCCTCAACCGTTGCCGGCTCACGTCAACAGGTGGTTGATGCCTATAGAGCAACCCGGGACGCCTTGAACAAACGCGTTCAAGACCGTTTTGATAATATTTAAATGTAGCATTCGAATGGAATATGCGTATATGTGCTTTCATTGCAGTTCACAATCAGCCCAACCTGTAATAGGTTTGCTGGAAATCATGACCAAATATTGTAAGAGGACTAATGGCAAAAGAAGAAATTCTTGAGTTTCCCGGCGTCGTATCCGAGCTGTTGCCGAATGCGACCTTCAGGGTGAAACTGGAAAACGACCATGAGATTATTGCTCATACGGCTGGACGCATGCGTAAAAACCGCATTCGCGTATTAGCCGGTGACAAGGTGTTGGTGGAAATGACGCCCTATGATTTGACCAAGGGGCGTATTACCTACCGGTTCAAATAGTAACCTGGTTGATGCCATTTGTATGATGATTGGCATTGCGGGCTTCAGGAAAATCAGTCAGAGCCTGTTCATCGATATACAACAGGGTTTGACGGGATACATTTTGAGACATCAGGAATTGATATGGCAGGCAGAGCTAAACTCGTACTGGCGTCCGGTTCACCGCGCAGGTTGCAATTACTGCAGCAGGCCGGCATAGAACCGGGGCATCTATCACCGGTTAATGCCGATGAGACGCCGCAAAAGGGTGAACAGCCCCGTTCGCTGGCCAAGCGACTTGCCAAGGAAAAAGCCCAACTCGCCATTGAGAACGCCAGGCGATCTGAAGAACTGCAAAACAGTTATATTCTGGCAGCTGATACCGTGGTGGGAGTGGGAAGGCGAATTCTGCCAAAGGCTGAATTGCTGGACCAGGCATCTTCCTGTCTGCATTTGCTATCCGGGCGGTCCCATCGGGTGTTTACTGGAATAACGCTTGTCAATCTCAAAGGTGCCATGCGCCATCGCCTGGTGGAAACCCGCGTAAGATTCAAACGGCTTTCGCGCGAGGAGGTGGAAGCCTATCTTGCTTCGGGAGAATGGCGCGGTAAAGCCGGCGGTTACGCAATTCAGGGTTTGGCGGGGAGTTTCGTCGTCAAGTTGATCGGTTCATATACCAATGTTGTTGGCTTGCCGCTTTATGAAACTGTCGCCCTGCTGGAGGGTGAGGGTTACCGGGTTCACTATGACTGGTTTAACCGGGCATGAGTGGTAAAGCTGATCAACAAATAGCATCGATTATCCGTGAGCCGCGAAAAATCACTCCGCTTCGCAAACCCTTGCAATGTCCAAACTGCAAAAACATGTCCTCACGAAAATCCTATCCTTTTTGCAGTAAACGTTGTGCTGATGTTGATCTTGGACGTTGGTTTAACGGCACTTATACCATCGACCAATGACAGTTTGAACCTGAATTCCGGAGTGTATTGCCGTGAAAAAACCTGTCAAAAGGCAACAGCGAACAAATAATTTACTCTCAATCATTTCTGCACTGGACATCATACCACTGTTGCGCATATATACCGCTGCCTTCGCATGAATGATAATGTTGAATTGGCGATTGCCCAGATAGCTCAGTTGGTAGAGCAGCGGACTGAAAATCCGCGTGTCGGTGGTTCAAATCCACCTCTGGGCACCATATAAATCAGGTCCATTCTTGTCACATGGTTTACATTTGATACCGGAGAGATGGTTTACACTTTCTCCGGAATGAATGGGTTTGTTGCAGGTTCTACTCTATCCTCCTTGTTGTCAAAGAAACCCAGGTCATAGTCAAGGAAGGAAACGATCCAGATCTGATCCTCAACCTCTCTTAACCCCAGTATTTGTCCAGCGAAGACCTGACTGAGGTTGATTTTGCGTTTTCCGATACAGATTCTCCCACATCGCGTTACTCGCACTGTGCGATCGTGGAAAGGGTAATCGGGTTCACCAGGCGGCTCATAGATGCGCGGTGAAGGTGTATAGAGATCTCCGGGATAGGCGCCAGCGATACCCTGATGGGGTCTTTGATGATTGTAAACCTGGATGAATGTATCGAATTTTTCCTGTTGCTGCAGGAAGTTGAAGGCTGCTGGTTTTGTAGCCTCCTTCTTCAGGGTCAGATGCATGCGTTCATGACGCCCGTTCTGCTGCGGGCAGCCCGGCTTGATACCTCGATGGCGATGTCCAGGCGCAGCCACCACACAGACAGCTTCGAGAGGCCGAACAAGGCTTGGGCACTGGCAAAAGGCGTCCCATTGTCGGTTCTGATGGCAGCAGGTAGTCCAAACTCCTTGAAGGCCCGTTCAAATACAGCAAAGGCGAAGTCCGACTTGGTTGATGACAGGCCTTCGCAACCAATGAGATAACGCGAGGCTTGATCGGTGATGGTCAGCGGATAACAGTATTGGCGATTACCCAGTTTGAACTCCCCCTTATAATCTGCACACCACAGCTCGTTGGGCGCAATGGCTTTTGAAAGGGGTGTTCCTTGTGCTTTGTACCTTCGCCGCTTGCGCCGGGTAACCAGGCTATGGCGATCAAGTACTGCATGGATGGTGGAAACTGCTGGCGGCTTAATCATCGCATACTGGCGGATCAGCTTGTCCCTGATCTTCGGCGCACCCCAGTTAGGGTACTCTTTCTTCAAACCCAAAATGGTTCGCTCAACCTGAAACGGTAGACGATTGGCTTGGCGGTAAGGTCGTCTTGAGCGATCATTGAGACCATCAAGACCGCATTCCTTGTAGCGCTCAAATATCTTGTAACCAGTTACCCGCGAAATGCCGAACTCACGGCACAAGGGGGTCATTTTCTCGCCCTCAAGCAGGCGGGCAATAAACTTCAATTGTTCATCCATAGTACTACACTCTTTCCAAGGCATTCTGGGCTCCCCAAAATGCTAATTGTGTAAACTATGTGATCAGAATAAAATGTAAGCTATCTCTCGATATGCTCATCAAAATACTTAGCTAAATTATCAAGAGCCCAACTATTTCATGGGGTAACGCCTCGGGTAACAGTGAACAAAATTTATCACCGTTAACAAGCGTGCGTTAGAATTTGCCT
>JAAEMP010000457.1 GCA_024225445.1 Hyphomicrobiales bacterium
AAATTCCTGGAAGAAGAAGGTATCGAAGTCGATATTCAGGGGCCATTTCTCAGTCGGCCCAGGGATCCGGAAAATGGAAACAAGCGTGTTGACGCACTACCGATGTTGCGTAGACCGGAGAAGGCAACAGAAATACACCTCGATGATGATGACGCGGAAGGACAGAGTTATTCTGCATCTCATACAATCAATGGACATTCGATTTCGTTCAAACTCACCTATGGAAACGTTCGTTTTAGTATGACCGGTGATCTGAACAATGAATCAATGAACATCATGAAAAAATGAATACCTGATGCGGCGAGGCTTCAGGCCGAAATAGTGAAAGCTGCGCATCACGGATCAGGTGACTTTAATCTGGGAGCAATGAAAAAAATGTCTCCGGTTGTTTCCATCATTTCATCAGGCGATGAAAGTTCCCGGAAAGAACACATCCATCCACGCGCAACCCTAATGGCCGCTTTGGGGAAGGCGGGGCGGGGTGACACGGGCATTGTCTTTTGTACAGAGCTGGCTGCTTTCTTTGAAGTTAAAAACTATTCTCATACACGCGATGATCTGGCTAAGTATTTTAAAAACAAGAGTGGCACCACATTCAGAGCTGACGAACTGGCTGATTTGTTTTCAGGAACCAAATTCAAAACTCAAGATGACTTCGATGGGCCCAGGTATTTCTTCGGATTTCGGAGGTCGAATTTTGGCATTATTCATTTTCGGACTGATGGATATCGTGTTTTGGCTTTCACTCACAGTGGTAAAAAAGGTATGAATGAGGCCTACCGGTTCACTGTGGACAAGAACCACAAAGTGAAGTTTGCGAAAAAGGTTACAAAGCACTGAGATGGATACCAGTATTGTGGAGAATAGAAGCAGTGCCATGCCAGCAATTTAATCGGAACAGAATTTGTTAGTGTCCAACCCGAAACTCTGAGCAGGGTTTTAGGTGATTTTGTTGGAAATTCTGTGCCGCAGGCTGGTTGCCTTCAAGCAGAAATTCCGGCAAAAAGAGCCAAAATCAGGTTCGCCCGCAGGGTTTTGCACAAATTGCCCACTATCGGTGGAGTTTTTCTTGCAAAGGGCACCACCCTGTACTGCGAAAAGCTCCTTGATATTGAACAATTTCTGCAAAATCAAACCCTGCTCAGAGTT
>JAAEMP010000458.1 GCA_024225445.1 Hyphomicrobiales bacterium
GGATTTGATATCACGGTAGAAGGCGTCGAAAATATTGAACAGATCAAGTTTCTCAGCAAATTCAAAAACTTCTGGTATCAGGGCTTTTTGTTCTCAAAACCACTCCCCTATATCGATCTGATTAAATCAGATTTACTGCAAAATAAGCAAGAAGCAGTCGATTTGAAACTGCTTCCCATAGACAAAATGAATAAGCCTAAGATCAAAATTGCAAAACAGGTGAGTACACCAAGGTAAAAGCACCGATTGTCTAGCAAACCATCGATTGCTCCGTAGCTGCCTCTAAATCAATCAAATATTCGAGTTGCCTTTTTGTTATGGCTCCCTGGATAATTGTGCGACCTACCACCAGAGCTGGCGTACCAATTATTCCTAAAGCGGAGGCCAGCATAGCATTGCGTTGAAGAGCTTTTGTTATCTCGGGCATATACATTTCTTTGAGCAGTTTTTTGGTATCAAGATTCTGATCACCAGCCAGGCTTTTGACATAGGCTTGTGTAGTCAGGAATCTTGAATTCATGAACCTTGAATGAAACGTTTTATATTTACCCTGGTTTGCCGCGCCAAGTGCCGCGCGTGCGGCAATGTTGGACCCTTCAGAAAGGATAGGCCATTCCTTGTAGATGATACGAACAGGGCGTTCTTCTCTCAGTTGATCGAGAATTCCCATGAGATTTTTGCAATAGGGACAACGGTAATCGAAAAACTCGACAATCGTTACTTTGGCATCTGAGGGACCAAATTCGGGAGAATCTTTATCGTGATACAACGTTTGGCAAAATGCCTGAGCAGTTAGACGGTCTGTCGTCTTTGGTGTCACACCGAGTAACGGATTAACATCCGAAGACTGCGAATTCAGAATCAGAGCGCGAAATCCTTTGGGTGATTGGAGCTCTGCAAACCTGAAGTTTGGGGCGTCGTATTCGCGATAGGCCAGCACGCCTGCTACGACAAAAATTACCAAAATTACAACCATCAAGACTTTGTTTTTATTCATGCTGCGCTCGATACAAAAGGAATTTGAATAGCTCAGACCACTACTATCCCATTCCTGCTCCTGCCATCAAGCTCATGATGGCAAGGCCACTGGCGAGGGGCGGCTGGGACGGGGAATGTCTGCACGTATTCAATGTCTGTCTTTCTAGAGAATGGAGACCACCTGATCAAACAATGTGCTTGCACACAAATTGAAGCTTTGACCACTCACCTGTGCACTTGCTTGAGCAACATTCACATCGATATCTTGTGCTAACTGGATTCCATTAAGGAAAAACGTGGTCGCTACGTTTCCTGTTCGTGTCGCGGCAAAATCCATCCCTGTGCACGGGAACTGCCAAGGCGATATCCTGAGCCTTGTATCACCGATAGGCGACGCCTTCCCTGCTTCCACATATTGAACACACGAACCGGCCGGTGAGATTGGGATACACCATTTCAGATGGTAAGTTGTGGTCGCGAAATATTTTCAAGGAACGTCGTCAGTGGTTCTGGGCTACCCGACCCCAGAAAAATTCCAAACGCTTCTCCCGAGAAAAACATCTCTGATACAAGGGTGAAATGGACACTGAGAGCCATATCAGCCACCATCTTGATAGACCAGAGGTCAGTCATGCACTAACATTCAAACTGGACCAACCAATGGGGTTGATCAGAATCTTGCCTGTTGGCAAGTTTCTGTGCATAGAAATATTGGAAAGGCTATCATGAGATTATTGATGTTGGTTATTTTTGGAGTGCTATTGCTCCTTCATATTGAAACGGCCGATGCCAAAGCGACCAAAATCATCTGTGAGGGAATGCTCACAATAAAATCACCCATAATTGGAGAAAACAAGGAAATTCATAAAGCTAAACGATCATATAGAATAGTCGATGACGGATTGAAGGGATACTCTTGTACAAAAATTATTAACGGATTTGTTTGTGAAATGCGCGTCAGTTTAGTTGGAACGAAAACACATAAGTTGAAAATGTGGGATCAAATATATCGGTATGTGGCAATTGATAGAGCTTCTGGCACAATCGAGGAAACTTTTGAAAAGGTATTTAACAGGGGGATGTTTTTCAAAAAATTCCCGGGATCCAAATATAATTTCAAAAAAGACTCAATCAAATCAATTGAGGAATTCTACGGAGACTGTGTGGTATCCAAACCAATAATATAGTTGTATTTGTCCTTTATCGTAAAATTGGTTTATCAGATCACATCGAAACTAATACATCTGAATTTACCACACAACTTCACGTTTGAATTCATCGGAAAGTTCTCGTCGTACTCTTTTGTCCGTTGGCTTCTCCTTACCTCGCCTTTATGAGATAAAATGTCTACAATTCCAGCAGTAATTCAGTATCAGCACCCTGATTTCTGTTTAAAGGATAAATGGTCCGTGCTTCTTTTTAAATGGAACATGACAATATCAAATCAGCTATAAAATCGATTGCTGAAAGAGGTTAATCACCTCGACAATCGGCTTTGGCGAGCAGGTGCCCATTATCTCCGGAATTATTTACTGTTGCATTTCCCGGCAACAATCCTTCCAAAAACACAACGCTTTGTTTACCGGAACAAATTACAAAAATTATGTCGTCAATTTTGGAATATCCTTGTGCCTCCAATAATTAAAATACTGGTCGATATTTGCCCCCTGCTCGTATTTTACATTGCCGAAAATTATGCAGACATTTTTGTCGCAACGGGCTTGTTGATGATTGCCTGCGCGATTGCATTTACCGTATCCTGGTCAATGACCCGTAAAATTGCCATTTTGCCTCTCCTTACCCTTGTGTTTGCACTCGTTTTCGGAGGGTTTACGCTACTATTTGATGACGAATCCTTTATCAAAATCGAGGTAACTGTTACCAATGCCTTACTGGGAATTTTCTTGTTGGGTGGCATGGTATTTGATAAATCCCTGCTTAAAATGCTTTTTGGGGAGTTTGCGGCGCTGAATGAGGAAGGTTGGAACAAAACAACCCTGCGCATGGGTTGGTTTTTTATCGCAATTGCATTTACCAATGAAATTGTGTGGCGCTCATTGGATACAGACATCTGGGTAAAGTTCAGGGTTTTTGGAATTCTGGGGCTGACATTTTGTTTTCTGGCAAGCCAGATACCCATGATAATGCGTCACCTGGAAGAGGAAACCGTGGACGATTCCGATTAACTCTCGCAATCGGGCGGAATTATTCCGGATAACTTGGCCGGATGACTTGGCCGGATGACTTGGAATGTGTGGCGTCCAATAAGATTCAATTGACCAGATTTCGGATTTGCCGACGTGTTAGTCCAGTGCCGTGATCTGACTGACCACCATCATGGCGCAATGATGTCCTGAAAACTGAAAAGTCGGGCAAGGGTCTTCAAAGCCGCCCCCAGAATCCTGTTTGAGTGTCACACCAGTGCTTGCCCATTCAATCAGATCGCGCTACGTACTGCGTTTCTCCGGGTGTAGCGGTTTGGGACATAGACCCATAAAAAGGACCCTTGGTATGTTAATAAGGCATGTTGCTGCCTGTAATCGCGAAATAGAATATTTGTGATGGAAGAATAAATGAACGCATTGTTGGAACGTATCGATAATAAAACTGCGATTATCGGGATATTTGGATTGGGTTATGTCGGTATACCTCTTGGGGTATCTGTGACAAAAGCCGGTTTCAGTGTAGTTGGATTTGATGTGGTGCATCAGCGGGTCGAGCAGCTCAACAATGGTGTCAGCCCTATCAAGCACATATCTGATAGCGACATTGTGCAGATGAGTAATTCAGGATTTGAAGCGACGACTGATTTCAGCCGTGTGAGCGAATGTGATGCACTGATTATTTGTGTTCCTACTCCGCTTAATAAGACCAGGGAACCTGATCTTGGTATTGTCGCAACGGCAATGGATTCAATTCTGCCTTTTATGCGAGAAGGGCAATTGCTGTCTCTGGAAAGCACCACCTGGCCAGGTACAACCAGACAAGTCCTGTTACCCTATATTGAAAAAGCAGGGTTTAGTGTTGGTGAAAATTACTACCTGGTTTATTCACCTGAGCGCGAAGATCCGGGCAATCAAAATTATACAACTGAGACTATCCCCAAAGTCATTGGAGGGCATACGAATGAATGCCTGACTGTCGGTTCAGCTCTATACGGCACTTTTATCGAAACGGTGGTGCCAGTCAGTTCGACTGAGGCATCTGAACTGGTAAAACTTCTGGAGAACATCCATCGATCGGTAAATATCGGACTGGTCAATGAAATGAAAATTGTGGCGGATGCCATGGGTTTGGATATATTTGAAATAATCAATGCCGCCAAAACCAAGCCCTTTGGTTTTACCGCTTACTATCCCGGCCCTGGTATTGGTGGCCATTGTATTCCGGTTGATCCTTTCTATCTGACCTGGAAGGCGCGTGAATATGGATTACATACGCATTTTATTGAACTTGCCGGGGAAATAAATGCGTCAATGCCCGGATATGTTGTCGACAAGACAGTGCGTGCGTTAAACGAAGTCGGCAAATCTCTGAAAGGTGCCAGGGTTTTGGCTTTGGGTATTGCGTATAAGAGAGATATTGATGATATGCGTGAAAGCCCATCGGTCTATGTTATGGAACTGCTGCGAGAATGGGGCGCTGAGGTGGCCTATTGCGACCCCAATGTTCCGGTTTTTCCAAATATGCGTGATCATAAATTCAACTTGAAATCTGTTGAACTGAACCCGGTTACGATAGCAGGTTTTGACGCGGTCATACTTCTGACCGATCACAGTGATTTCGATTATGACCTGATTGGCAAACATGCATCAGTGCTAGTTGATACCAGAGGCAAATTTGAGGTCGGATCAGATCGTGTAACCCGTGCCTGAGTTTCAAA
>JAAEMP010000459.1 GCA_024225445.1 Hyphomicrobiales bacterium
GCAGTGCGGAGTCGTGTGCAGTCTTGGAATCGTTGCACTAACAAAGATCATGTATCAATTTGGGTTCTCTAAAATCGGGGATTACCTATTTGCAAAAACAGAGGGGGCAGTGATCAATCTGAATCAGAACATGTTCGAGTTGTTGGCCTGAACAAAAAGCGCTAAATTAGGGAAGTTGAAGGACAGCAAGCCATTTGGGGAAATATACTGTTGAGTGCCTTCTTCGAAGAGGCAACTACTAAACGTAAAGAAATTCACCTGGGAGATACCGGCAACCAAATTCAGCCGATTTTCCCTGATTTTTACGATCTATCAAATATTGGGAGGATTTAAAAATGCAGGAATTTATCTATCAATCTGGCTGGGGAGCTTTTACAGTATTACTGTTAATGCAGATACCCTTCATCTTGTTCTTCCTGTTTGTGGTATTTCGCCAGGGCAGCAAAAAGCCATCACCAAGCCCAACAATTGATACAAGTATTACCAGGCTTAAGAATATCTGGATGGTAGCGGTTGTTACCATTTTCGTGGTGATCAACGTTGTATCGATTAAATATTTTCCATCTGTTGTTGAAGCCCAGGCAGAAGCTTCAGGGCTGGAAATTCATCCGGTCAATGTAACCGCTGAATCCTGGTCCTATGATATTTCACAAACAGAATTCAAAGTCGGGCAGACCGTACGCTTCACGGCCAAAAGCACCGATACCGTTCATGGCTTCGGGTTGTACCATCCAACCGGCAAAATTTTGTTCACCATGATGCTTATCCCCGGAATAGGCGATGCGTCTCTTGTCCATACTTTCAAAGATAGCGGCACCTATAAGATAAGGTGTCTGGAATATTGTGGAGCATCTCATCATGAAATGAGTGATGAGCTGGTTGTTACAGCGAGTTCAAACTAATATTATTCAGTGGGAGGAATTAAGATGACAATAGCGATATCAATGGTCCGGCGGACACCATTTTTCGGGAAAATGTTTAACGTCGACACGAGCACAGGTCTGGAAGAAATAAATGCCTGGCCAGCTCTTATGATTATGGCATCCTTTATCTGGCTGGCCGTATCGTTACTTCTGGGAATTGCTTTACCTGCGACCCAAATTCTTGAACTTGACAGCAGCCTGTTTTACACCGCCATGACGGCGCACGGTGCGGCGATGGCCTTCCCATTTATTTTTCAGCTAATGGTCGGTGTCGGATTGCATCGTATTGGCGGCTGTGTGGGTAAACCTGTGACAGGTATTCTTGTACCCGGGTTCTTCTGGTTCATGAATATCGGTGGCATTCTGTTTACCATCGCCATCCTGATGGGACTGAAGATCAGCTATGCAGTGATGTATCCTTTACCGGTTGTCGGCATTCAGACCGGTCAGTGGAGCATGACTTCACTGATTATCGGCTTCTCCGGAATTGCCCTTATTCTGGTATCCGTAATTGTTCTGTATCCGGTACAGATTATCAAAATGCTATTCTTTGACAAACAACGTGAAGAGCTTCTTCTCTCACCACGTTCACTCAAAGATCCCGGAATGCTGGGCATGGCAATGGCGGCCTTTGTGCTGCTGATCATGGGGGCACCGTTGCTGACCGTCGCCAGCGCAGTGTTGTTATATTTGTATAACATATTGCCATTTGCCTGGATTGCGTGGGCGGCTGACCCCACTGTATTCCAGTTTGTGTTTTACATATTTGCCCATAATCTCATGGAAGCCATGGCTATCATGATTATCAGTGCGGTTTATGCAACATTGCCGCTATATCTGGCGGATGGAACACGTAAATTATACAGTGATCGCATCGCCAGTCTGGCATTGTGGATATTGCTGGTTACCTCGGTTACCTCATTCTTCCACCATTTCTTCACGATGTACCCTGCCCTGCCTTCTGCGCTGGCCTATCATGGAAACATCATGAGCTATGGAACAGCTATTGGTGCTGCACTGACAATATTCACGATTTCAGCAACAATCTGGAAGCATGGTATTCGTGCGGAGCCCGGATTGATGGCTGTGCTGATGGGATTTGTCCTGTATATTCTGGACGGTGCCAGTGCAATCATTACCTCGAACATCAGCTGGTCGTTCCAACTGCATGGCACAATGTGGCAGGCCGGACACACAATGGCAGTTCTGGTTGCCGTGAGCATGATGTGGATCGGTGTATTGATACACCATTATCCGGTCATCACCGGTCGTGTGATTGACAAGGCCAGTGGAAACTGGTTCGTCACGCTCTACACCATTGGAGCCATTGGCGCCGGTACCGCTTTCCTCGCTGCAGGAGCAGCAGGAATGCCGCGCCGCTTTGCATCCTGGAATCAGGAAGGCTGGATGGTTTACGGTTATCTCATACTGATCTTTGGCATTATTCTGACATTATCGTTCGTTGTGTTATTTATCAATTTGAACAAGTCAAAAGAGGTTGCATCAGCGGTCCCATCAGGACCATCGTCTATGCCTGCAGAATAAGTATAATTCTGCGCAGACCTGAAAACGAAATTGCGGACCGATTCTTATCGGTTCCCACTTTTAATCAACCCAAATAGCACGTGTCACAAACCTTCTCAGGGGCAGAAACTGTTCTAATGAGAAAAGATATTCAGGTATCTGGAGAACTGTAAATGCCAGCAGAAAATACCGGTAGTGCGAAACAGGGAATTTCAGGTTTGACAATCTGGCGCAAATATCTGGTGCTGTGCAAGCCGAAAGTCATTGCCCTCATCATATTTACCGCATTGGCAGGCATGCTATTGGCTGATGCTGGTTTTCCACCCTTTCAAACACTCTTTTTTGGCTTGATTGGTATCGGCCTTTGTGCGGCTTCGGGTGCCGCAATCAATCACTGGGTGGATCAACGTATTGATCAACTGATGTCCCGCACCTTCAATCGGCCTTTGCCGCGGGGAGAGATATCCCCTAATAGGGCATTAATATTTGCGCTTTCTATAGGCACAATCGGATTGGCAATGCTGATGGTAAAAATCAATGTTTTAACGGCTGCGCTGACTGCATTGTCCCTGATCGGTTATGCGGTTATTTACACAATGTATCTCAAGCATGCGACCCCTTACAATATTGTTTTAGGCGGAGCCGCGGGAGCCGCACCGCCATTGCTGGGCTGGGTTGCAGTAACCGGCCATGTCAATACAGAAGCCCTGCTGCTGTTCCTGATCATTTTCATCTGGACACCACCGCATTTCTGGGCACTGGCGATCAAAAGACGGAAAGACTACGCCAAAGCAGGGGTTCCAATGTTACCTGTCACCCACGGCATAGAATATACAAAAATCCAGATTATCCTATATGTTGGCGTACTTTTCATCGTGACGCTGATACCAGGACTGATAAAAATGAGCGGCATGATATATCTGACCGGTGCGATAGCATTGGGTGTTGGATTTATCTGGCATTCGATAAGATTATACCGGTGCAAAACGGACGAACATGCAATGCAGACTTTTGCCTATTCCATCCATTACCTGACAGCCTTGTTTGGTTTCTTTCTCCTCGATCACTATGCCCGGTTGTTTCTACGTCACTTTGTGCTTTGATTGTCTGTCTGTTGGCTCCAGAGAAAATTGATATTGATGACCCAAATGCCTTTAGACCTTGTCTTCTTTACACGGAAGCATTTGATGGACTGGATTGGTCCCCTAAGAACCACGGCTCAGGCCGGTATTTCACGCTTTCTGGACTTTGTTATGCTTTTCTTGTGGTCATATAGACCAGGGCGAAAATCATGCCTTGCCAGCAAACGTGGAAAATCGGTCAAATGCTTCCGTGTAAAGAAGACACGGTCTAAAGGTCAAAAACCCCGAACTCGCGCCCGGGGCTTCTGGAGAGGGGTTCAGGTTTGCCTGAACCAGGGACAGCGTGTTAGCAGACGCGCATGCGCGTACTGTAGGGCTGACCCCATGCATTGTAACGGGTTACCCAGCGGTATCCGCATGAATATACAGGGGCAGGGTAGTAGCCACCATAGTAGCCACCATAGTAGCCGCCATGGCGATGTCGCGAAGCGATGAGACCACCGATGATGGCACCGCCAAGAAACGCTCCGGCATATTTGCCGGCATGGGCCTGGGTTGGTGCAACAGTTGCGCCTGCCGTGATGACAGCCAGAGCTGCAACAGTA
>JAAEMP010000460.1 GCA_024225445.1 Hyphomicrobiales bacterium
ATCCTGAGCAGCTCCTGGCAGGCCCATGCCAAGGGAATAACCGTAATTGACGTCCGGCAGAGGGTCATCGGTCCCCCGGTAGGAAATAACCGTCTGGCCGTTATAGCTATAGGCAGCGGCGTAGAAATCGACGACTTCATCAGGGGTGGTGGTTCCTTCCGGCGCATCGGGATCCCGGAATTCTCGCGTTGAATCAGTAGTTAGTGACGCCGTTCCGATCCGGGTTTTGTTATGCTTAATTCCAGCACCATATCCCTGATTGTAAGCATCCATAGCCAAAATTGCATACATTAATTCACTGGACACACTCATCTATTTTCTCCAAAAATGACTATTCAAAATATTGCTCATGGGATGGCCGTAAGGGAGTGATCTGTTCAATGGTACACAAGCTTTACCCGACAGCAGACATGGCAGCACCTTCTCCACCGCGCCCTTTGTCACCTTCTCGCGGGTAATCTCCAGCGTCACCGCCTTCAACTTCACACCTGCGCCGAAATGTTTCTCCAGATCATACCGATCAACCCGTTTGACGCTGGCCGGGTCATTGATATCAGTGAAAGTGACCAGCAGGGGATAGTTGTCAGTTTTCAGAATGGCTGCCGGTTTTCCACGAAGTTTTTTCACCATCGGCAGCCAGTCATAATTGGCCCCCGGATTGATATGGACAGTCCGCGCGCCCATTTCCCCCAGTTCATCCGCATAGGCAGTCACAGCAATCGTCGCTGCTCTTGAATACTGTTTTAGCAACAGGAACAAATAGCGTTTTTTACCATTAACCGGAATTTCCATCACCACCGCTTCACCTGTGACAACAAAACGATATCCTTCAACGCGACCCATGACATTGGCAGGATCGGCTTTTACACCAATCACACTGTGGGCTGAAAGCGGACCTGAGGTGGTTTCAACTTCCATCGATAATTTGTAGTGCCACTGATAATGCGGTCGCACCCAGGAACAACCAATCATTCTGAGTAGAATG
>JAAEMP010000461.1 GCA_024225445.1 Hyphomicrobiales bacterium
ATAACCAGCACCGGCGATATCTCCACCGAGGGCAGTTCTTCAGATGGCATTAGGGGCAATGTTGGTGTCAATGGCGATGTGACCATAACCAGCACCGGCGATATCTCCACCGAGGGCTTTTTAGCAAGGGGCATTTTTGGCTATGTTTGGAACAATGGCAATGTGACCATAACCAGCACCGGCGATATCTCCACGGAAGGCGCTAATGCAGAGGGCATTTATGGCCTTGTTAAGAACAATGGCGATGTGTCCATAACCAGCACCGGCGATATCTCCACCGAGGGCAGTTATTCAGATGGCATTTATGGCTTTGTTCTGAACAATGGCGATGTGACCATAACCAGCACCGGCGATATCTCCACCGAGGGCAATAATGCATATGGCATTTATGGCTATGTTTATGGCAATGGCGATGTGACCATAACCAGCACCGGCAATGTAACGTCCCTGCTGGCGAGCGGGATTTATGCACGTGTGTACGTCGCGGGTACGATAAACATCACCACCAGCGGTACGGTCAGCGGCACGACCGGTATTGTGGTGGGCTC
>JAAEMP010000462.1 GCA_024225445.1 Hyphomicrobiales bacterium
CCGGCAATGGGTCGCCATCGGCAAGGGCTGCTTCAAATGTCAACACATCATTGTCAACGTCGAAGAAAGTATCATCGTCAATCGTGTAGCTCCAGCCAGGCTGGTCTTCATCGATAGATTGATCAACAACAAGCGAAGCATTGACTTCGGGTCCAACATTCGGATCAAAATCCCAGGACTCATAATGATCAAGTTCTACATATCCGGTTTTACTGGGCACTGCCATGTCACACTCCATATTCGGTTCAAAGTTGTAAATATAGCTTCACCAATACATGAAAAAATGGCGTGGATATTGAATGATTAATTAGGGGAGTATTAAAAACAGATGAACGCAATATGAATTCTTGAAGATTATCGGTCACATGAAGCAAGACGGTAAGCGCGATATGGTCATTCATCAACAAAGTAATTCCATGGCAACAACTCGACAATCCTGTTTATCTTGTGATCTGCGATACGACTGAGCACGTTTGTCAGCCAAGCCTGAGGATCAACGCCGTATGAACACTAGTAAAGCATAACAAAGTCCAGAAAGCGTGAAATACCGGCCTGAGACGTAGTTCTTGGGGGATCAATCCAGTCCATCTGCGGAGTTGCAAAACTTGTCCGGTCAGCCAGATCGCCCAGAAACATTTTCGGGTTATGCGCCTTGCAGAGCGAACTGGTTTGGTCCATCAAATGCTTCCGTGCAAAGAAGATACGGTTTAATGGTGCCATTTGATAATCAAATGACATCGCGCATCCCACTATCAATTAACAAAACAAATTTGCTAAACTGGATACATGAGCGATTCCGACAACCAGCAAGCAGAAGAACTGCAACCACAGGTACCTGACGCCTATCACCTGGAATATTATTCCGAGGGTGGGGTATTGCGGCCTGAATTTGTCGAACGGGTAGAACAGGCGGTAACAGAGCATGACGCCAATATGCTCATCGCGCTGATCAATCCGCTGCACGAATCTGATCTGGGTGAACTTCTCGCAGCAATTGATCCGGAAACGCGTACCAACCTGGTCGAGTTGGCAGGCAATGATTTTGACTTTTCCGCATTGACCGAAGTCGATGAATCAATTCGCCTGGAGGTTGTCAACTCGTTACCCAATGCCAAGGTTGCCGAGGCACTGGACGAACTTGATTCAGACGATGTGGTTTTCATCCTGGAGGATATGGAGGAAGAGGACCGGGAAGAAATTCTGGAACAAATGCCGTTTGCAGAAAGTCTGCGCCTGCGACGATCTCTTGAATATCCTGAAGAAACTGCCGGGCGGCGTATGCAAACGGAATTTGTTGCAGTGCCACCTTTCTGGACCATTGGCCAGGCACTGGATTATTTGCGTGATGCAAAAGATTTACCAGACCGTTTCCATGAAATATTCGTCGTCTCTCCACAATTTAAGTTGCTTGGGTCGATGGATCTTGACCGCTTTTTGACAGCCAAACGCGACCAGAATATTGATGAAATCCAAAAAGAAACCCAACATCCTATACGCGCTGACATGGATCAGGAGGAAGCCGCCCAGGTTTTCGAGAAATATGACCTGTTGTCCGCTGCTGTAATTGATGAGAGCAATCGCCTGGTTGGTGTAATGACCATTGATGACGTCGTAGATGTCATCCATCAGGAAGTTGAGGAAGACATCAAACGCCTGGTCGGGGTGGGAGATGAAGAAATTTCAGATAATGTGATTGAAGCGGCCAAATCCCGCTTCACATGGCTGTTGATAAATCTGGCCACATCTATCATGGCGTCTTTTGTCATTGGCATGTTTGATGCAACCATCGATGAAATGGTGGCACTGGCAATATTGATGCCAATTGTTGCCTCCATGGGTGGCAATGCGGGCACACAAACCATGACGGTGACAGTTAGGGCCCTGGCTACCCGGGATATTGATATTTACAATGCTGGCCGGGTCATCAGCCGTGAAATAAATATCGGAATATTAAACGGAGTCGTATTTGCAATTATCATCGGGCCCATTGCCGCTGTCTGGTTCGGTAGTTGGGGATTAGGTCTGATAATTTCAGCAGCCATGATAATCAACATGATAAGTGCGGCAGCAGCCGGCATCTTTATTCCGTTGTTGCTGGACAAACTGGATATTGATCCGGCCATTGCTTCGAGCGTTTTCGTCACAACCGTCACCGATATTATCGGATTTGCAGCATTTTTAGGTCTGTCCGCATGGTGGTTGGGTGTCGTTTGATATTGTTAAACGGTTTTACAGAAGGTGCCCTCAAATAATTGACTTTTACGTAAATATCTGACAGCAACATACAATTGCAAATTAACTGGTTTTCGTCATGAATGCTTCGCAAAAGCGAGAGTTTCACACTATTACCGAACTTACAAAAGAGTTTGGAATATCAACACGCACGATAAGGTTTTACGAAGACGAAGGTTTGATCAAGCCGGTACGTCGCGGCCGCACCCGCCTTTTTCGTCCTACTGATCGCAGACGGTTGATGTTTATCCTGCGCGGCAAGAGACTTGGGTTTTCTATCGCAGAAATTCGCGAAGTGATGAACATGTACAAAGAACCTCCCGGCGAGGAAGGTCAGTTGCGACTGCTAATCAGACGAATCAATGAAAAGCGTAACGAACTGGAACAAAAACGCCTGGATATTGATCTCACCATCCAGGAGTTGGATCACGCCGAAGAACAAAGCCTCGCCAGACTGGCCGAACTGGGCGTCGGCACCTGATAATACCGGGTATCTTAGAGCCCATCAATTTTTTTTGGTTCTTCAATTTCAACATCATCCGGATTTTCGTGAGCAAAATCAGGTTTACTCAGAATCCGCTGATAAACAAATCCAATACCAATCAAAGTTGCACCAAGCCCGATAAATGACAGTGCCCGCAAAATTCCTTCCAGACCGGCCATATCAACCAAAAAGACTTTTGCCACAACAAGGGCAAGGATTCCAACAGATGCCAGACGCAACGGTTTGATACGCCAGACTATTCCCGCAGCCAGGATGGCAATACCAATCAGCAGCCAGACAATTGAATAGGCATAAAGTTCACCGTCCGATGTTGCTCCGCGTTGCAGTCCAAATGGATGATAAATGTGGCGAATGGTAAGATTAACCCAGGTAGCCAGCAACAATGCCCCCAAGCCAACGCAAGCATAAATATAGGCCAACGGACGCCTGTTGATCGCATACCAGCCCAGAACAAGATATAATATTCCGGGAAATGCGTAGGAAAACAGCAATGAATTGATAATCCAGCCTGCACCAATATCATCCCGGTTCAGCCAGGGGTTAAACATCACCAGCAACCCAATGGCACCAACGATCATCGCCCAGATCCCAAGCAACGTAACCCCGTAACCAAGTACCTTGCTTGTCCTGGTGCGATTGATTGCCAGCAGACCAATAGCAACCCCGCAACCAATAATTGTCATCAGCGCTGCTTCTTCAATGGTATCAATCGGAGAGAATACCTGGGCTGGATCGATCGCGTGCAGCCCGACCAGCCCCAGTGTGGCGACGAAACTTGCCAGCGTGACGCCTTCCAGGGCTTCAAGCCACAAATCCCTTTTCGACTGGCCAACCAGCCAGGTGGCGACTGCGAAACCGGCAGTCGGAATTCCATAGCCATAAGTAAGCCAGTTAAATATTGGTGTGGTCCCAAGATCACCACCGATAATGCTTGGTTCCCAGATAACACGGCCAATCCACAGCAGGCTCGCCAAAGCAGCCAACGGGCGCAATGCAGGCAAAGGTCTGCGATTATAGGTGTAAGCGATTGCCGGTACCAGTAAGGCCAGGGTAATCGTCAATGCGGCTTTCTCAAGCACAAAAGCCGCAGACAGGGACAAAGCAACAAAGGAAGCAACACTGTAGGCTGCCGCTGCGCTGTCACGCCCTTCTTCATCCACATCAAATCTGGTGAAAACAAAATTGGATACAGCCAGATATCCGACAAACATCAGCAAAGCGACAAAAGCATAACTCCAGGAGGATGAAAATTCCTCAACCCTGATGTAATGAACACCCAAAAGCAGCAAAGGAAGAAATGCCCCGCCAATTGCCAATGCAGCACGGGAAGCTGATTTAGTAACTCCCCATAGCCCCAACCCGGCCGCAACGGCTGCCATGAATAAACCAATCCAGGTAAACATTGATAGTTTTTCGCGAACCTGAAAATTGGCAAGCAGTACCTCTATATCGTCTATTCCGTTTTGCGAGGATAATCCGCTAAAATCAATTGACCAACCAAGGTAACCAATTGCTGAAATCAACATCGAAGCATAGACCACAGCACGTGCTGCAGAATAATAAATTGCCAGCGAAAATGGCCCTGCAATGGCACCAAGAAGTAAAACTGAACTGGTGAAATCCGCTTGATTGGTCAAAGAACTGGCCAGCACCAATGCCAACAACAAGCCAAGCAGAATGCAGGCGGTTTTATCTATTACATCCAGGTTGCGGATTGATCTTTGATACAGCGAAATGATGAATACATGGGCATTCATACTCCAGGCAAAAACAACATAAGCCGCAAAAGCCAGTCGATCGATTTGGCTCGCATAACTGACAATGTCATGCAAAATGATACCATAAAACAATAATCCGGCGGAAATCGCGACCGCCAGCCACTTCCACAGACGCAATCGCCCAACGACATAACCGGAGGCGGAAACCGCCAATATATAAAATGCCAACCCTGGTACAGAGGGGCTGTCGGTTGATATCAGCAACGGTGCCACAAAACTTGCCAGTATTCCCAATGCTGCAAGCAGTGGACCATGCAACAAAGCCGCAAATGTTGTTGCGACAGCAACAACACCAAGGCCCAGGAAAGCAACCAGAGGCGTCAACATATTGTAGAGTTCATAGGCGGCATAAATTGTGGAAAATGCCCCCATGGTTCCGGCGGCAGTCAATATTGCCGGAATATTAGCGTTGGCAAATCCGGCAAAAGAATATTTGCTGCCACGCCTTCTGGTCCACTCCCCAAGCACAATCAGCGTACCGGAAAACAACAAACCCAGCAGGATCCTGACACCCGGGCTCAGCAAGCCTCGTTCAATGGAAAATTTGACCAGGAAAACCGCGCCCAATGCCAGCGCCAGTCCACCCACCCAAACAGCCCACAGGCTGCCGATTGTCTCTTCGAGATTTCGGCCTGATTTTGCCTGTTTTACGCGAGCAGCCTGTTTGACGGGTATTTCTTCATCTGCTTCTTGCGCTCCTGAAGGCTGATCTGGTTCCTGGTCTTCAACCACCGGTTCATCAGGGCCCGGTTCGCTTTGTTCCACCGCTATTTTATCCTGATCGGTTTTTTCAGCTTCTGTTGCGCTGGTAATATGCCGTGAATCTGCTTGTTGCGTGTGCTCGTCATCTGGTTCCCGGTCAGTTTTCAGACTGGAGTAACGGATTTTGATGGCAATTTCTTCCAGTTCTCTTGCGAGCCGGTTTACTCTGAGAAAAGCGACAACACCCAGTAAAGCGCCGATCAACAAAAATAACAAAGACAATATCGCCAGTACAAAAATTCCGTCCATTAATCAAATCTCCAATAATCTTCAAAATGAATATTCTGCTGCACTTTTTTGCCGATATATTTTTGATTTGTCAAAATTTCAGAACCGGAATTTTGTTAAAAGTCGTAACCTGTGAATGATGTCCAACTTACAAATATAATTTCTTTTGCTCCACAAAAACATTAATGCGAAATCAAGCTATCGAATTACCTACAAAAAAACCCGGAACAATTTGCGCCGGGTCAATAGTGTTGAATATTACACTAATGACTATTTGCCAGGCCAGTTAAATTCTGTACCAAAATCAACTTTTGACCATGATGGTTTACCTGATGTCATTTCATTGGCATGCAGCTTTCAGTATTGATTTTCATGCCTGCTGTCCACGCCTGTTTTACAGCCAGCTCAGTAGGAAGAGCCCCCCGCCACCGGTGGAATCGCCCAGGCCACTCACCGAAGTTTCAGTGCACAGATATTCATCGAATCAGGAACCAGTTGAATTCCCAAACCGAGGGCCAAAGCCACCACAAGAATAATCATATTGCGCCGGTTCCAGCGAACATCAGACGATAAATTGAGAATGTACCCAATATTTCCAGTCTGATAATCTCGATGCTGAACTAGAAAAAGCCCGGAATTTCTTCCGAGCCTTCTCCATGACACCATTGTGGCGACCATATTTCGACTGGAGGCTACTCGCCCTTATGCCCGACCATTCCGCCAGACAATTCTTCAGTCTGCTCGTCGCCTAACTCTTCAGGCAAGACCAGGTTCAGGATAATGGCGATGAATGCGGCTGGCAAGAGTCCAGATGTCATCAATACTTTCACCGTTCCTGGCAAATGCTGTAATGCACCTGGCTCAAGTTGCAGGCCGAGACCGACCGAAATCGCGATAGCAAATATCACCATATTGCGACGGTTCCAATTCACATCCGACAGCATAGAAACACCTGCGGCCACAACCATGCCGAACATCACGATAACGCCGCCACCAAGCACCTCAATCGGCACCGATGAGATTACAGCACCGACTTTTGGGAAGAACCCTGCTGCAATCAAAAACAGTGCGCCGATAGTGACTACCATACGGCTCATTACGCCAGTCATCGCGATTAGGCCGACGTTTTGCGAGAATGACGTGTTGGGCAGAGCACCAAACAAACCAGCCAGTGCAGACCCCACACCATCGGCGAAAGTCGCTCCCCGGATCTCCTCCGATGTAGCTTCTCGACCAGCGCCGCCCTTGGTGATACCTGATACGTCTCCAACTGTTTCAACAGCCGAGATGAACGCCATCAGGCAGAAGCCAATAATGGCGGCAATCGAAAACTCGAAGCCAAAGTGGAACGGGTCGGGCAGCGCGAAAACCTCAGCATGGCCGACATTGACGAAGCTGACCATACCAAGGAAGTATGCCACGATATAACCTAATACCAAACCAATCAGAACGGCAGCAACCGAAACAATCCCACGGGTGAAGAATTTTACACCAAGAGTCACAAAAATTACGACTAGAGCCACGCTCCAATTGAGCAGGCTGCCATATTCAGGTTTGCCAATTGCCGGCACTCCACCGGCAGCATACTGAATACCGACCTTGACAAGCGCGAGACCAATCATGGTTACGACTAACCCGGTTACCAAAGGTGGCAAGGCAAACCGAATTTTACCAATCACCAAGCCAAGGCATGCATGGAACAGTCCGCCAACGATGACACCGCACATCAGTGCTCCCATAGCATCAACACCTTTGCCTGCGACAAGCGGGATCATGATCGGAATGAAGGCAAAAGACGTACCTTGCACAATTGGAAGCTTTGCGCCGACAGGGCCTACACCGATGGTTTGAAACAGTGTGGCGATACCGGCAAACAGCATCGACATTTGGATCATGTAAATCATGTGTGGAAAATCTGGCTAATTAGAACCAAAACCAAATCCTGCGGCACCGGCAATAATGATCGCCGGTGTTACGTTACTGACAAACATCGCCAGGACGTGCTGAATTCCGAGTGGAATTGCTGACGCAAGCGGCGGTGTATAATCGGGATCTCTTAGTTGCTCGGGCGTACCAAGCGAAGAATTACCGGCCATTTTTTTCTCCCTATATTTGTGGTTGGCTTTCCATCAACTTGCTGACAGCTCCCAACCCCATGCAATCCAAATATTGCTGATGCGACCTTAGTCCAGGTTTTTCACAGACAAAAGCATTATCAATCCTTTCGACAGCAATGATAGTTGCGGGATTTACAAATTAATTTCGACAATAATGCAGGATATTCCGGAGCATGCCCCCCAATAGTTCCAGTTTCAGGATTTTTTCCCTGAAGATTCAGTTTTTTAACCAATAAAACCAGAAAGTCATACAAACGGATTTCTAACGTCAAGAAATAATGTTTGACAATCTTTGATATCTGCATACTTGGGCAACAATTCACAGGTAAATAGTGGAATTTCCGGGATTCAAGCATCCTGTTCCATTGCAAAGGGGTAATAATTCGGTAGGTTGATTCGCAATCGGACAGGAGAAACGCCTGAATGAAAATAGCCACCTGGAACATCAATGGCATCAGGGCACGCCATGACAATGTCATTGCATGGCTGAAGGAAGCTGACCCGGACATCGCCTGCCTGCAGGAAATCAAGTCAATTGATGAGAATTTCCCCGGTGAGGAAATAGCCGCTTTAGGCTATAATATCGAAACCCACGGTCAGAAAAGTTTTAACGGCGTGGCTATCTTGTCCAAATTCCCCTTTGACGAAGTCAATCGTGGTCTGCCCTTGTCGGGTATCAATGATATTCGGGATGAACAGGCACGCTTTATCGAAGGTGTTTTTACCTATGAAAAGAAAGCCCTTCGCGTGGTTTCTCTCTATTTGCCCAATGGCAATCCCGTGGATACAGAAAAATATCCTTACAAATTATCCTGGATGGCACGCCTGGAAGCATGGACAAAAGAACACCTCGAACTTGAGGAACCGCTGGTTCTCGCCGGCGACTACAATGTCATTCCAATGCCTCAGGATTGTTATAACCCCGAAGCCTGGGAGAATGACGCATTGTTTCTGCCTGAGACACGCAAGGCGTTCAGACGCCTGGTGAATTTGGGATTAACCGAAGCCATTGGCAGTGTCACCAGTGAACCCGAGATTTACACATTTTGGGACTTTCAGGCAGGAGCATGGCCAAAAAACAACGGCATTCGTATTGATCATCTGTTGATGTCACCCGAAGCCGCACGACTTTTTCAATCTGCCGGCATAGACAAACACACCAGAGGTTGGGAAAAACCCTCGGACCATGTGCCGGTTTGGATCAGTTTGACAAGCCAATAGTTATTTTTTCAATTTATGCAGCCCCATCGCATATGCGGAA
>JAAEMP010000463.1 GCA_024225445.1 Hyphomicrobiales bacterium
CCGTGCGGGATAACAAACGGCAAATGCCGAAATTAGATATTGGCAATCAACCAAAACTCCGGGAGGGGAATTCATGAAACGTATTTTATTAACCGGTGTCGCATTATTTGCGTTCACCATGGGCGCGCAGGCCGCTGACTGGAACGGGGCCTATGTGGGTATCTCTCTAGGCGCGCGCGCAATGGATGCTGATTGGACCACGACCAAGACCTTTGATCCAACCGGGTCCGCTATCACGGCAACGAGCCCTCCGACCGCATGGTTCGATAGTACGAATTTCAGAAGAGCGGGATATCTCGGCTATAACTGGCAGGCCTCTCCCATGTGGGTATTCGGCCTGGAAGGCGAATTTGGCTATGCCAACAATAAGGATACGGTCCACGATAGAATACCTGGATTGGGAAGCTTTATCCTATTCGGGAAACCCAGTTTTACCGAAGTTGAGGCCGACTGGGACGGCAGCATAAAATTGCGCGGCGGCTATCTGGTCAACCCGAACGTGATGCTTTACGGGACAGCCGGCATAGCCTTTTTGCGCGTTACGGAAAAAGCGACCTGCCCGACCGATACAAATGTATGTAATCCGGTCCTTGGAACGCAGTCTTTTTCAAATTCCGAGACTATGAGGGGATGGACGGTCGGTGGCGGTGTGGAAGCATTGCTTGGGGGTAACTGGCTCATGCGGGCAAATTACAGCTATGCAGATTATGGAAATTTCGATTTTCAGGCTATTCCACCCACAGCCAGCACATATGGTGCCAACGCGAATCTGGACGTTATGACGCATACTGTCTCAGTCGGCCTGGCGTATAAATTCTGATTTTCCGGCGAACAGTTCAAACGAAAGTGGGGTTTTAAAATTGCCCCGCTTTTGTACGTTTTGGCTGGATGAATCAGCTCTGCTCAGTTCTTGTTTTAATCGGAGTCGCAAAACCATCCTTTGTGCAACAATCTCTGGGCGCGAATGAAACAATGGCCTGGATGGCGCATAACGTTGGCGCAAAGATACCATTATCAACCGCCTTCGCCAAAACTTGCATTCTCCCAAATTAAATGATCATCTCCCCGAATGAATCATGATTCCTACCCAGACGCTTCCTTTCAAACGACACAAAAACGCTCACCCTGTTGTGGGCCATCTACCGGTTGGCCGGCAAAGCACTGGGCCATAGACATCCAGCGACCTGCTGTTTCGCCAATTGTTTCAATTCCGGTATCCTTGAAATTTCGTGTCTGGGTAACAATCTGACAAAATCCCACGGCGGAACCGCGTACAACATTGTCGCTTTGTTGTTCATTCCATTCCCAAATGGCGCCCGAGGGCGCGGTCAATGAAACAAGGGGAGCAGGTTCCGGCACTTCCAGTTTGCGGTTCGAAAAAGTCCAGCCAAAAGTGTTTATCCCCAGATGAGCAATGTTCCTGATCCGGTCTTTGTCCTCGCGATGTATTCCCAATATATCAAAGACAGCCTGCCCATGCGCCCAGGTTTCCATCTGGCGGGCGGTGACAGAAGATCGTGCACTCATATCGGGACCCGCCCATGCGATGCGTCGCGCCGGATCAGTATCAGCGAAACTTTCCGCCAGTGTTTCATATCCATCCCGCCATATTTTCAGTAATTTGATGCCATCAGTATTCTGTAACCATTCTTTTTGCACACTCAGCAATGATTTTCCCTGGTTTAAATCCTTGGCCATGGGAGCAAAAAACGCCTTGAAATGATCGCTGCCTTCCAGTGCCAGTTGTGCCGCGTGGTTGAACATGTGCAGATGACCGATAATATCCTCAATCGTCCAGTTCTTGAATTGGGTGGGCGTTGTCAATGCATTGCCATCAAGCGGCTCAACAATTGAAGCCAGAGATCTTGATTCTTCGAAAAAATCATTCGCCTGCTGCATCATTCCGACTTTCTAATTCTATTTCAAACAGGATATCACCGGGGCCAACTTGCGATGCCGGTTTTTTCAATACCGATTTTACGATGCCCGCTACACCGGCGAAAATCTCATGGCGCATTTTCATGGCTTCCACCACTGCCAGTTTGGTGTCTGCTTCAACTTGCAAACCCGGATATGCAATAACTTCCACTAAAGTACCATGCATGGTTGACAAAACAATGCCACCATCATTTTTCTCCATGCCCTGGTCTGTCGTGGTGGTAATTTCATGGAACTGGTATTCGCGACCACCAGTGGCCAGATAGATGTGATCTCCCACATGCATGAAAGCGTTTGCAACGAAATCTACGCCATCTACGCATCCAACAGAATTTGAAATTGAAATTTGCACATTTTCATCACCCCAAATGGCTTCATATCTATCATCACCTTTTGTTCGCACTAATATGTCGAAATCATTATTTCCGATTCTGTAATGGAAGCGCACACCTGGCAAAGGGGATGAACTCCAGTTGAGTAATGTTTTGTGGATAGGGATTGAACTGGTTGACGCTCTGTTTCGCTTGTCGATGAAGTCCAGCACTGCCGCAAAACAGGCAATCTGCGGCGTTACCGTGTTGTCAGCATAGTTGTTTCCGGCTGCGGTATCGGCAATAAAACTGATATTGGCCTCACCCTTGGAAAATACACTGCTGGCGACAAGCTCAAGCAAAAACTGCTTGTTGTGTTGAGGGCCGAACAATACGGTTCCTTCAAGTGCCCGGATCAGGCCGGTTCTGGCCATACTCCTTGCTCCTGTCTCATTTCTTTCTCCGGTCTCTACCGGCCTGTTGCCATCACTGTGGACAATTACTTTTGCCACCATCGCATCATAATGCGGGCCGATCTCATCACCGCTAATAATTGCGCTATCGACACGAATTCCTTCACCTTCAGGCTCAGACCAATACACGACTTTTCCGGTAGAAGGCATGAATCCTTTTGTCGGGTCTTCCGCATAAATTCGCGCTTCAATAGCGTGTCCTGAAATTTTGATGTCTTTTTGTCTGAAATCAAGATGCTCGCCGCTGGCAATTCGGATTTGCCATTCCACAAGATCAAGACCGGACACCAGTTCTGTCACCGGGTGTTCCACCTGCAGGCGTGTGTTCATTTCCAGAAAGTAGAAATTTTGTTTGTCATCCAGCAGAAACTCGATGGTCCCGGCGCCACGGTATGAAACTGATTTTGCAGCCTTTACCGCTATTTTCCCCATTTTTTCACGTAATTGAGCGTCAATGGCGGGAGAGGGCGCTTCTTCAATGACCTTTTGATGGCGACGCTGCAGTGAACAATCACGTTCTCCCAGATGGATCAGGTGACCATGATTATCACCCAGAACCTGAAACTCGATGTGCCGGGCATTGATTATTGCTTTTTCCAGTATCAGCTTGCCGGAACCAAAACTGCTTTGAGCCTCAAGGCGCGCCTCCTCCAGGGCGGTTAGCAGATTCTCCGGTTTGTCTACCAACCGCATTCCGCGCCCACCTCCGCCGGCCGCCGCCTTCACCATCAACGGATACCCAATGTTCTGACCTGCCTGCACAAAGGCTGCGTCACTTTGGTCATCGCCCTGATAACCATCAATGCAGGATATACCGCATTCAAGCATTTGCTTCTTCGCTGCAGCCTTGTCCCCCATCAGTTCCATCGATCCAGGTGTTGGGCCGATGAATACCAATCCTGGATCTTCACAGGCTCGGGCAAATTCACAGTTCTCCGATAAAAATCCGTAACCCGGGTGGATCGCATCTGCGTTATATTTGATAGCGGCTTCGATAATCCTTTCTATGGACAAATAGGAATCCGTTGCCGGACTGCGACCAATCAATACCGCTTCATCAGCCAGTTTTACATGCCGGGCCTGCTTGTCAAAATCGGAATAGACTGCAATGGTACGCAATCCCATTCGCTTCGCCGTCCTGATAATACGCACAGCAATCTCACCGCGATTGGCAATCAGGACTGAATGAATTCTTGTCAAATCGGATGCCATATTACATTCGTGCCACGCCAAAGGAATTGGGCTGCAGGATCCGGTATTGAGCTTGCCTGCAGGTATCAAGCGTAAAGCCGATAATTTTACGCGTATCGCGCGGATCAATTACTCCATGATCCAGCATGTGGCCGGAAGTATAAAAGGCATCAGATTGGTCATCGAAGTGTTTTTCGATTTTTTCACGCTGGGCATCGAGGATTTTATCATCAATTTGTTGACCGCGGCGTTTTGCTGCATTCCTCATGACCATTTCCATGGTCAGTGCGGCCTGTTCTCCTCCCATCACTCCGGTTTTTGCATTAGGCCAGGAAAACAGAAAATCCGGGTCATATGCATAACCGCACATGCCATAGTTACCGGCACCAAAACTGGCTCCGATATAAAATGCGATTTTTGATACTTTGATGTTGGATACGGCCTGGATCATTTTCGCACCATGCTTGATCATGCCTGCCTGTTCATAATCGGTGCCAACCATATAACCCGTGGTATTATGCAGAAATATCAAAGGCAAATTGGCAGAGTTGCAGAGTTGCATGAATTGCGCCGCCTTGGTTGCTCCCTGCGGATCAATCGGACCGTTATTGGCAATAATTCCACACGCATGACCATAAACTGAAGCCTGGCAACATAGGGTGGATGTGCCATAAGAAGGTTTGAAATCGCTGAAATCAGAACCATCAACGATGCGTGCAACCAGTTCGCGCGCTTCATAGGCCTGGCGGTAATCCACGGGAACCAGACCGGCTATTTCCTGTTCGTCATATAAGGGTTCGGCAAAATCGATGCTACCCGAATAGGAGCAATTTTTGTTCCAGGCCAGACGTTCGACAACGTCGCGAGCGATATCAATCCCATGCCGATCATCATCTGCCAGATACTCGACCAGTCCGGTTATACGCGCATGCATCTGAGCGCCGCCAAGTTCCTGATCATCTGCAATTTCACCTGTCGCAGCCCGTACCAACGCAGCTCCGGCGAGCGCCGCCATACCATTCTTCTTTACCCCGATAACATAATCACTCAAGCCGGGCTGGTAGGCTCCGCCCGCTGTTGAAGGTCCATGCAATACCGTTATTGTCGGAATTCCTGCGGCACTCAATTTTGCCAGACCGTTAAACATGCCTCCGCCGTTTGCCCACATCTCAACCGTATATTCCATCAGGTTGGCACCGGCACTTTCCACCAGATGAATGAATGGTAATTTATGCTTGAGCGCAATTTTCAAGCAACCCAGTGCTTTTTCAACGGATTTTCCTGTCGCCGCTCCCGCTGATATTCCGCTATCGTCAACAAAAACCAGACAACGCACGCCGCTGACGAAACCAATACCGGTGATCATGTTGGCACCGGGAGTTGACGTTTCGGGATTTTTGTCATCAACAAGGAAACTTGCCATATTGTAAAGGCTGATAAACGGCATTCCTGGATCGATTAGCCGGGCAAGGCGCTCACGCGGAGTTAATTGCCCGCGTTGCTCAAATCGTTCGCGGCGCTGTTCGGACTTGGCGGTACTTCGCTGCTCCAGTTGACGCAAGCGATTTACCAGGGCCAGCATGTCAGCCCGATTGGCATTGAATTTGTCGGACTGACTGTTGAGTGTGGATTGAAATATCGTCACTCGATCAGAAACTCCCGTCCAAGCTTCACCCGTTTTTGTCCGTCATAAGATATGATATCTGCCGTTGCATAGGTCTCCGTCAATGTTGAAGGCAGAAAACTGCCGGTTCCCACCATATCGATTGGGGCATTGGTTGCTCCCATGATGTGGCATTTTTGGGGATTGAATCCGGAGGAGGCAACGATCAGCGCTTTTTTGTACCCCGCTCTATCCAGCGTTTGCCGCATATGGATAATGGAAGCAGCGGAAACGCCGGCGCCAAACATGATACGCCTGACCCGGTCGACCAGCAGATTGCCTGAATCCAGATTGACGGCACCAGGTCCTAAAATTCGTTCAACAATATTATATTCGCCCTCGACGCCGAGGAATTCGCCAACAATATCAACTGATCTTTCAAAGGTTAAATCCTCTGCAAACCGTCCACCGTGGGTATCCAGGCGCACACCGAATTTTTTCCCCTTTTTGTCTAGTTTGGCTTCCTTGTAAAACCAGTCTGCGCATTTGATTGCATCAGTTGTTTCACGACCGTCATAGTCAACAAGGGAGATTATTGTGTTTGCGTCTGGAATTTCTTCAACGAACATTTTTGTTGCCGCCAGAACATCGCCTTTGGTATAGCCAACAAGCGCATGGGGCATCGTGCCAATACCGTTTTTTGCACCAAACAAAGGAGCGGTGAGGTCCTGTGAGGAACCAACAAAACCTTTTACATTTGCGTTATTTGACCGTGCTGCGTCTGACCCCACTGCGGCACCATAAGCTGCAAGCATGTTCATTTCCATGCCCGCGCCGTGGCGGGCATGCATATCCATGAATTTCGCTCGGCTCACAGCACTGCACATATCATGGGCATTACGGGCGCACACGCAGGGAAACCCGACTTTTTGCAGCATCATGGTTTCAACTTCCGAGAGTCTGGACATTGGACCAGTCACCTCAAGCATTTTTCCCTCGGCCGGTACTTTATCGCCTTCTTCAAAAAAGCGTTCGATTTTCGCTTCTGGCACCAGTTCATTGATTAACCGGATCGCCGGTTCCAGTGCTGCGATTACACGCTGGCGCATGAATATTGCATAGGTGACCTGGCTGTCACCGTTGGATGAGACAATGCGGCTGGTATGGGTGAAATACTTGTCAGTTATCGCAGACAGGGGGCCGCCTGCCAGCGATACCTTGACCAGTTTATCCAGTACCTGCGCACGACCGGAACTTATTTTCTTGCTCATGGATTACTAATTCCTAAAATAAATGTAGTTCAACCCCAAAATACAAGGGTGTTTGTCAAACCTTACAAAAGCCCAGCCGCCATCTCAACCGGAATTTCAATCTCGATCGCCAATGCCAGTTGTGCATAGCCTTTTGCCTGAGGATCGTTGCGCAAGCTGGTGGTGCCTCCACCTTCCAGAACTCTGTCGAGAACATAATTAATCGCCCCAAGTCCCGGCATATAATAACGTTTCACTTTGCCTTCAAGAAAGTGCTCAAACCAGTCTTCCATGGTTTTTTCATCCAGCTGTTGCCAGATAAAGGGAAGATATTTTTTGTCACGCGCAATGATGCCGATATTGGCTTTGTCCCCCTTGTCACCGCTACGACCCCAGGCGAGTTTTATCAGCTGTACTTTGGTGGTTGCTCCCCTGGGGGTGGGGACAGCAGGTGGTGTCTGGTCTTTTCGAGACTTGTTTCCAGAAACATGTCCTTGAATATTCCATGCAACCGGTTGCCGGAATGCTTCAGATAATGAGTCAAAATGAATTGTCATAGGCGCATCTTCACGTGGCAGCAGGCAACTGAAAAGCGACATTACCGGGGAGGGGCGGGAGCGCGTACCGGCAAATCCGCAAAGTCCCGGAGGTCCACTCAGTGCCAGTCCGGTAATTTCGCGAAGCAGCACGGCGATGCCTGCTTCTTTTTCATGGCGTGCAGCAATTTTTACACAGACTTCACGCGCGTTTTTTACCCTTGCCTGTTTGCCATACTGACTTTCATTCCCCAGAATTTCGATACTGGTTGCTGAAAATCCGGCCAGATTTTTATCTCTCAGGATCTGGGTAGAACGCTGAATTGCCGCATCGGCAAACCGGGAGGCTTTTTCAGCCGCATCAAATCCGTAAAATGTCAGAATATGTCCGCCTCGATATCCATCGAGCCAGGTGATGACGGCTTTTAGTTGATTTGGTGCGGATGTTCCTCTTGCCCCACTCACCATTACCCGGTTAACGCCCAATTGCGATAGTTCAACATCTGAAAAATCGCAGGTCACGTCAGGCAGCAGGTAGTTTTTGGGATCATCAATTTCGTAGATAATTTGCTCACCGACAGTCCCGATTGAGACCAGACCGCCGCTGGACACCGGTTTTGATACAATTGTTTCTCCGTCTTTTTTGATTTCAACTATCGGATAACCAATATCATCCATGGTGTCAGCGCATAAATGCCAATCGGTGAAATTGCCTCCAGTTGCCTGGGCGCCACATTCAATAATATGACCGGCCAGCGAACCTGCTGCCAACAGGTCATGCTGTTCAAAAGTCCAGCCAAAAGTGTGAATGCACGCTCCCAGTGTCACGGCTGAATCAACACAACGTCCGACAATTACAATGTCTGCGCCCATGGTTAGGGCCCGGGCGATGGCAAATGCTCCGGTATAGACGTTGATACTGGCAATCGATTCGGGATCTGGAAATCTCCCGTCACCAAACATCCCATTAATATTCCGGTTGAATAATTCCTGCGCCTGATTTGACAAGTCATCTCCGGTGATACAGGCGACGTTTAAATCCAGCCCGGCTTTGCTAATCGAGGCTTCCAGTGCTTTGCTGCAGGCCAGCGGATTAATTCCGCCAGCGTTGGAAATAATTTTTACCCCTTGTCTGGATATCTCCTGTAGATTTGGTGCCATTGCAGCGGAAATGAAATCCGGTGCGTAACCAGCTTCAGCATTTTTTGCCCGCGCGCGCGCCATAATCGACATGGTTATTTCTGCCAGATAATCATAAACAATGAAATCCAGATTGCTTTCAGCCAATAGTTGCCTGGTAGCGATTGAGGCATCTCCCCAATATCCACTTGCACCGCCGATTCTCAGACCCTTGCGATTCTTTGGTACTCCTGATCTGGACTTCATGGGCATTTTCCCCGGTATCTGATGCGGAAGGTCAATTCGGGTAAATATAACGAATGAATACAGTTTTTCCACTCTCTGGTGATTTTCCGTTAAATTACACCACTATCGATGCGATCGTGATGAGTTTTGCCGTGCGATGACAAAATCTGATTTAACGTTTTCCATAAAAAAACTTGATTTTGACCTTCAGGATTGCTTAATTTCGGGACGAATATCAAAAAATGACTAAATAAAATTTTCAGGGAGGAAATTTATGTTCCATTATCGCAAAGTTATTGCGGCAGCCACGCTGACCACAGCACTTGTTGCAACACCTTTTACTGCCTATGCGGCAGATGCCGGCACAATTCTACTGGGGTCCGCTATTTCCTTAACCGGAAAATATGCGACAGCCGGTCATCATGCCAAAACCGGTTATGATTTCGCCATCGCTAAAATCAATGCTGCCGGTGGTGTTAAAATTGGTGATAAATCATACAAATTTGAAGTCAAATATTATGATGATGAATCAACCCCGGCCCGTGGTGGCCAGCTTGCGGAGCGCCTGATTAACCAGGATGGCGTCCAGTATATGCTTGGACCATATTCCTCAGGCCTGACCAAAGCGATTGCGCCGGTTACAGAAAAATATCAAATTCCAATGGTTGAAGCAGAAGGTGCATCCCGCTCTTTGTTCAACAAAGGTTATAAATACCTGTTTGCAGTGCTTTCAACATCAGAGCAATATCTGGCATCTGCCGTTGCGCTTGCCGCCCGCGTTGCCAAAGAAAATGGCAAAGCACCTGGTGATGTGAAAGTGGCTTTGGCATTCGAGAATGATCCGTTTTCACTCGATGTTCGCGCAGGGGTTATGGACGATATCAAGAAACACGGTTTGACAGTTGTTATCGACGACAAATTGCCACGCAATCTGACTGATATGACCCCCACAATGACCAAGATCAAGGCCAAAAAGCCTGATCTGCTGGTTGTCTCCGGTCACTCAAAAGGTGCAGGTACAGCAACACGTCAAATTGCCGAGATGAAGCTTTCGATACCAATGGTTGCCATGACCCATTGTGAATCTGCCGACCTTGTTGGCAAGTATGGTGCCACCGCTGACGGCTACCTTTGTGCAACCCAGTGGGCGGAAACACTGACCTACAAGGATCCAATGTTCGGTACTGCTGCAGAGTTTAATGCCGAAATCAAGAAAACCGTTCCCGCCTATGCAACCAAGTCGGTTCCTTATCAATTGGCTCAGGCATCAGCTGCAGTTTATGTATTTAAAGATGCGTTTGAGCGAGCCGGGTCACTGGACAAGGAAAAACTTCGCGATGCATTGGCCGCAACTGACCTTGCTACTTTCTATGGTCAGGTCAAGTTCTCCGAAGCTGGCAACAACATTGCCAAGCCGATGGTTCTGCGTCAGATCCAGGACGGTAAATACAATGTGGTAGCACCTGTTGATTACGCTTCGCATGAATTGCAATGGCCTCGTAAATAGTCATTGATATAATATGGGTGTGCGGGAAAATCCTGCATACCCTTATTTATAAACAACAAGATTTAATGTGCCCGTGCTTGACTGGATCAGGCAGATGTAATTGCACATGTAAACTGTATTCGGGAGGCAGTAGACAAGCCACATGTTGGACAACATTCAAATCTTGATCGAAGCTCCACTGTTCACAGTAGACATGATCGTAAACGGACTTCTGATCGGGGCGGTATTTGCTCTGATTGCCTATGGCCTTGCTTTGGTCTGGGGCGTAATGAATGTCAAAAACCTGGCCCAGGGCGATTTCGTCATTTTGGGGGCCTATGTCGCCTGGACCTTGTTTAATTGGGGAATTCATCCTTTCTTCGGTATTCCCGTCGCATTTGGCGTGCTGTGGATTTTAGGATGGTGTATCTACAAGTTGGTTATCTACCGGGTTATCGAGCATGATTTGTTCACATCCTTGCTGGCAACCTTCGGAGTGGCAATTGTATTGCAGCAGTCGATGAACCTGATATTTGGTTCCGATGAGCAGACGGTGTCTCTTGGTATGGAATCGATTAGCCTGTTTGACAATGCAGTGACTATCCAGCCAACACGCCTGGTGGCATTCTTCTGTGCCATCGCCCTGGCAATTGCTGTCATCATGTTCATGAAACGTTCACGCATGGGCCAGGCAATCCGGGCTACGTCGCAAAATGCACGCGCCGCCCGCGTTATGGGTATCGACACAGAAAAAGTCTACGCCTTTACCTATTCTCTCAATGCGGCGATTTGCGGTGCGGCTGGTGCGTTGGTGGCAGTTATCTGGGAGTTTCAACCATTCATCGGATTGATTTTCTCGATCCGGTCGTTTGTCATTGTCACGGCAGCCGGATTGGGTAATCTTCCAGGTGTTATTGCCGCTGGTCTGGGTATGGGAGTGTTGGAACAAACCGGTGCCTTTATTATTGGCACCCAGTTTCAGCAGGCGATTGTCGTCGGCATGCTGGTTATTGTCCTGCTTATCAAACTGCTCATTGCCTCAAGAAAAAGACAGGTGATAGATATATGAATCTTCATTTTGCAAAAATTGCGCTTTATGCCGGTATTCTATTGCTTGGAATTATCCTGCCGATAATTTTTCCTGCCTATATGGGGCAAATGACTTTGCTTTGGCTGATGGTGATATTCGCTTTGACCTGGGACATATTGGGCGGTCAGATGGGGTACAATTCGCTAGGCAATATCTTCTTTTTTGGTGCTGGCATGTATGTCACCGCTATGGTCCAGATTGGAATGTACTATGATCTGGCGGAATATACCTCACCAGCCGGTGGTGGCATTTATGAATTTACTTTCACCCAGTATTTTACCGGTATGGGGGTCGGTTTTTTAGCGGCAGCGATTATCAGTGTTTTGTTTGCGATTGTACTCGGGCGCCTGGTATTCGGTCTTCGCGGACCCTATTTTGCCATCGGTACTCTGGCGATCGCCACGGTTGTCGGCGAACTGGTATCTACCTGGGAACTGGTTGGTGGCGGCGGTGGTATTTCACTGCCAAATTATCCCGGAGAGCCGGCCGGTTCGCGGGCATTGTTTTATTCAATGATGTTCATTCTGGCGATTGTCACATTCCTGTTTCTGAAATGGCTTTATTCAAGTCGCTTTGGTCTGGCAATCAACGCTATTCGCGATGATGAAGAAAAGGCCGAGGGTATGGGCATCCATACGCTGCGCTACAAAACAGTCGCGTGGTCAGTTTCGGCATTTTTCTTAGGAATTGCCGGCGCGATATTTGGTAATTACAACAATTTTATTGAACCCCTGGAAGTGGCGTTTCCAACTACTACTTTCGGGATATTCATGGTGTTGATGGTACTGCTGGGTGGCAAGGGAACTTTATGGGGTCCGGTCATTGGTGCTGTATTGTTCCATATTATCAAAGAGATCACATGGACCTATCTGCTTGGTTGGCAATGGATCGCACTGGGCGTTCTGATCGTCATTACCGTTGTATATTTCCAGCAGGGAATCATGGGATGGCTGATGGACAAAAAACCCCACTGGTTTGGCATACGGGTTGAAGGCGACAAACAACGTCTTTCAGATATGGTGGCCGGAGAAGCAAAATGAGCGATTCAACCATTGTCGTAGATAATATTACCAAAACATTTGGCGGTGTGGTTGCCAACAAGGACGTATCTCTGGAAGTAAAAAAGGGTGGTATTACCGGCTTGATTGGACCTAACGGATCTGGCAAGACAACTTTGTTCAATTCAATTGTCGGTTATCATCCAATTGATTCAGGTACGATACGTTTTGATGGTCAGGAAATACAGACATACCGGGTTCAGCAGATTGCCCGTCTGGGTTTGCTTCGGACGTTTCAGCAAACCCGCATTTACGGCAAAATGAACTGTGTGGAAAATATGCTGATATCAATTCCACACCGCAAAACCGGTTTTTGGGATATGTTTGCATCAAGAGACAAGGAGACCCTGGAGAGGGCAGACCGGTTGCTTGAGTTTGTCGGCCTGTATGAAAAACGCTGGCTGAGGGCCGGGGATTTGTCATTCGGGCAACAAAAACTCCTGGAATTTGCCATGGCATTGATGAATGAGCCAACTGTTCTGATGCTGGATGAGCCAACGGCCGGTATCAATCCTACACTGATTAACGGGCTAATTGATCGCTTGAAGCGGGCCAATGAGGAATTTGGCATTACTTTGTTTGTCATTGAGCACAATATGCGGGTTATCATGAATCTGGCCGATCATATCTATTGCCTGGCCCATGGCCAGATGCTTGCCGAAGGACCGCCTGAAGATATCCAGAACGACCAGCGCGTCGTCGACGCCTATCTGGGAGCGCACTAGATGGCTAGATCAGTTAAGGCAAAAACAGCGGATATGAAAAAACCACGGACATTGCCCAAACCACGAAAAGCAGGTGCCGATGATTTGTCCGCGATCCGGGGAATTGGTCCGAAAATCAAGGATCAGCTGAATGAATTCGGTATTTATCATTATGACCAGATCGCAGGCTGGAAAAAGTCTGAATGCAACTGGGTAAATGATCATCTGAAGTACAAGGGTCGCATTGAACGCGAGGAATGGGTAAAACAGGCAAAGGCTCTGGCAAAACCTGCAAAAAAACCGCATTCAAAAACCAGGGCTGTCAAGTCAGCTACTCCGGCAAAAACCGAAAAAAATATAACCGGTTATGGTAGTGGCGGCGTCGACACGGTTATCTCTGTGGAAGCGGTTACCCGTGAAGTAGCCAAAATGTCCGATGGGGTTCCTGATGCAGCCGCGCTCACCAAAATGGCCAATGATAATCCATTTCTGTCTATCGAAAAACTGAAAGCCGGATATGGACAGATGGAAATTTTGCATGATTTCGATCTGTTTGTTGAAAAGGGTCAGTCTCTATGTTTGATTGGTCCCAATGGCGCCGGTAAATCAACGGTGTTGCATTCAATTTTCGGGTTTACCACTATCTTCTCGGGCAGGATTTCTGTCGAAGGGAAAGAAATCACCCACCAAAAACCCAATGATAAATTGAAAACCGCTGGCATAGCCTATATTTTGCAGGATAATTCCGTGTTTCCGAATATGACGGTTGAAGAAAACCTTTGGATGGGCGGTTTTTTGAAAGATCGTCCAGATGAGGCAAAAGAAGCGGCTGAACGGGTATTCCAGAAATATGACCGTCTGGCAAAAAGACGCAGTCAACCGGCCCGTGTTTTGTCAGGCGGTGAACGGCGCCTGCTGGAAATCTCCCGGGCGCTGGTGATGAATCCTGAAATTTTACTGGTCGATGAACCATCCATTGGTCTTGAGCCGCGATTCATCGATATGGTTTTTGAAATCCTTGATGATTTGCAGAATGCTGAGGGTAAAACCATTGTCATGGTTGAGCAAAATGCCAAAAAAGGTCTTGAGTTCGCCGATATCGGTTATGTGCTGGTATCAGGTGAACTGGCCAAGGCAGGTTCAGGCAAGGAACTTCTGGATGATCCCGATGTTGGTCGGCTGTTCCTTGGCGGATAACAGGGTACTTGCGGAAAATTTTGCATCTTTGATGATCCGTATCAAACCGGAAATACCCTGAGGCATTGAAGGTTAAGGTGAACCGTCTGACCGAATTCAATATGGTGGCAATTACCTGCGAATTTGCAAATGTCCTTTTGTAAGGACGATGCAAGGACAAGAAAGAGCTGCGCTGCGGAAAACCTGGCCATCATCAGACGCGTTGCGCTTGACATCCTGCGCGCAAAAGACAGATTAATCACCGGAAAAATGAAACTGGTTTCCTGAAAAAAAACTTCTTCGAACTATTTACTTATAGGCAATAGTCCTGCAATCAATATGGTTGGTCATGAACCGCAGGAGAACAAGGCGATGGAAGACAACCGAGGGGGTAAAAACGCCGGAATCGGTCGGGAGGATGTGAACGATCCCGAGGTGAATCTTGTGCCCTGCAGGCTGGAAATCGATGGTCAATCGGTTGAGGCGATGGCGGGCGAGACCATTTTTGAAGTGGCTCGCCGAGTTGGCATTGATATCCCCGCCATGTGCGCTGATCCCCGGATAAAACCCACCGGCGATTGCGACTTGTGCAATGTCGCCCTTGACAGCCAGAAAGACTTTGTGAAGGCTTGTATGACCCCGGCCAAAGAAGGCATGACGGTCGACACACAAAGCCCCGAATTGAAGGCGCTTTGCAAGGACAGGCTCAACACCTATCTTTCAGACCACAACGCCTATTGCCAGCCGCCCTGCACCGATGCCTGCCCTGCGGGTATTGACATAGCCGGCTATATCGACCTGATCCTCAAGAAAGACTATGCCGGCTCGACCGCTCTGATCAAGGAAATGCTGCCTTTGCCCGGCGTGCTGGGCCGGGTATGTCCGCGCCCCTGCGAGGGCCCTTGCCGACGGGTTCAGATTGACGGCAAACCGGTTGCCATTTGCTCGCTGAAACGCTTTGCGGCTGACAAGGCAGCTGAATCCGGTCTGCCGACACAGCCCGAACCAAAACCGGCAACCGGCAAGCGTGTCGCGGTCGTTGGTGCAGGGCCTACCGGGCTGTCGGCTGCCTACTACCTGGCACTGGCCGGGCATAAAGTTACGCTCCTGGAATCCCAGAAAAAGGCCGGAGGTATGCTGCGGTTTGGCATACCGCCCTACCGTTTGCCAAACGCGATACTGGATCAGGAGATCAATGATATCCTGTCACTGGGGGTCGAACTGAAAACCAACCAGTCGCTGGGCCGCGATTATCAGATCGAGACGCTTCGCGACCAGGGGTTTGATGCGGTCTATCTGTCTATCGGGGCGCAAGCTGCGAAACCTACCGGCATTTCCGGGCAGGAAGCCGATGGAGTGATGTCGGCAATCAAATTTCTCGCGGACGTAAACTGGAACGAAAAGGTCGATATTGGCGACAAGGTTATCGTCATCGGTGGTGGCTTCACGGCAGCGGATGCGGTGCGAACTGCACGACGGGTAGGGGCGTCGGAAGTGACGATGAACTATCGGCGCACACGCAACGAAATGACTGCGGCGGCCCATGAAATCCATGAATGCGATGTTGAGGGGATCAAACTTGATCTGCTGACAGCCCCGGTTTCCGTTGAATCCAGGGACGGTGAGGTGACCGGCCTGACGTCTCAGCGTATGGAGCTTGGCGAGCCTGACGAAAGCGGCCGCCGGCGACCGGTGCCAATCCCGGGTTCGGAGTATTTCACGCCTGCAGACACCATACTTCTGGCCATTGGACAGGATGTCGATATTGCCGCACTCAATGAGAGCAGCCTGGGTCTTGACGAAAGATGGGGGACGATCGAAGTCGACCCATCAACGATGATGACCAATTTGCCGGGTGTGTTCTCCGGCGGTGATTGTGTCACCGGTGCTGCCACAGTGGTTGAAGGCGTGGGCGCCGGCCGTCTTGGCGCCTTTGCGATCAATGCTTTCCTGAACGGTGCCGATGAGGCGGGAATTGCCGCGGCGATCTGGCAATATAAGCCCAGGTTTTTCGATATCGGCGCAAAGGCCGCCTCAAATGCGGAGTTGAATGAAATGCCGGTGCTGGATGGCGATGGTCGCCTTGCGGCCTTCGACAATGCGGGGCATGGTGGTGATGTGGACAGTGACGAAGCGTTCAAAGAAGTCGAGACCGGTTTTACTGAGGAAGCAGCACTGGAAGAGGCCGGCAGGTGCCTGATGTGCGTATGTCAGGCTGCTGGCGTTTGTGAATTGCAAAGATTGTCGTTAAAATTTGGTGCAGGCACCAAAACCTACCTCGGCAAGGAGGCCTGGAAATGAACATCGAAACCAAAATAGGCGCAGGCGAAGAGATCGATCCGGGCCTTGCTCCGCCGCTTGTGTCATGGCCTTTCTTCCAGCTTGAATATGAAAAATGCATCAAATGCCTGCAATGCGTGCGCATCTGCGACGAAGTTCAGCATCGTTCTGTCTACACCACTGACGACAGCGGATATCCGGTACTGGTCAGCGGTACCAATGACTTTCGCGACACCCAGTGCAACAATTGCGGCCAATGTATCGGCGCGTGTCCGACCGGTGCATTGAAGGATCTTTCAGACACGGGCAATTTGCCTAAAAACCTGCGTGAGAAAACCACCACAACCTGTTGTTATTGCGGCGTTGGTTGCGCGATTGAGATCGAGACAGAAGATGGCCGGATGGTTGCCATTAATCCTTCGTTTGACTCAGATGCCAACATGGGCAACCTCTGCGTCAAAGGCCGCTTTGGCATGGATTTTCTGCATCACGGTGACCGGTTGACGCAACCTTTGATCCGTCGCGGTGGCAAGGACACTCCGCTGGAACCCGCCAGTTGGGAAGAGGCAGTGGAATTTGCCGCAAAACGGCTAAATGAGGTTAAGGCCGAACACGGGGCACATACGCTTTCCGGTATCACTTCGGCGCGGGCGACCAACGAGGAAAACTTCGTTTTCCAGAAAATGATCCGCTGCGCCTTTGGTACCAACAATATCGACCATTGCGCGCGGCTTTGCCATATGGCCTCGGCAGTTGCATTCAAGAATGCGGTCGGCTCCAGCGCCCCTTCGGCATCCTCGCCTGATGTTAGGCTGGCCTCGGCGTTTATCATTTGTGGCTCCAACACCACGGTGACCCATCCGGTCATTTCCAGCCAGGTGATGAAAGCAAAATACGAAAGCGGTGCCAGGATCGTCGTCATCGACCCGCGGCGCATCGAAATGGTCGACCACGCCGATGTCTGGCTGCGTGCCAGGGGCGGCACCAATGTGGCAGTTCTGAACGGGATTGCGAATGTCATTGTGAAAGAAGGCCTGGCGAACGAGGAATTCATCAAAGCGCGTACTGAAAACTGGGAAACCTACATCAAAAGTCTTGATCGCTACACCCCTGAATATGTTGAAGAAATTTCTGGCGTTCCGAAAGATCGCCTGTTTGAAGCTGCGATGATTTATGCCACGGCAGAGCGCGGCATGACACTGTGGGGCATGGGTATCACCCAGCATCTGACTGGTGTCGACGGTGCCCTGGCGATGGCCAATCTGTCACTGATGACCGGGCATCTTGGCAGTCCCGGCACGGGATTTATCCCGTTGCGAGGCCAGTCAAATGTGCAGGGGTGTTCTGATATGCAGGGCCAGCACAACAATCTGCCGGGCTATCACGATATCAAGAACCCTGAACATCGTGCCAAGTTCGAGGCAGCATGGGGTGTGCCAATGCCCGAGGACGAGTATCACTCGATCGTTCGAATGGAAGAAGCCGCAAGCGATGGCAGCATCAGGGCAATGTACATCATGGGCGAAAACCCGATGGGTTCCAGCCCCGATATAAACGAGGTTGAATTCGGGCTGCGCAAACTAGACTTCCTTGTCGTGCAAGACCTGTTCCTGTCAGAAACCGCTGCTCTTGCCGATGTGGTTTTTCCGGTGGCCAGTTTTGCTGAAAAAGATGGCACCTTCACCAACACCGAACGCCGTGTGCAACTGGTGCGCAAGGCAATTGAGGCTCCCGGAGAGGCACGGCCAGACTGGCAAATCATCTGCGATGTCTCAACCGCCATGGGTTATGAGATGAGCTACACTGATACTGCTGAAATCATGGAAGAGATTGCCTCCCTGGTACCTTCCTACGCAGGTATTCGCCATTCGCGGCTTGGCGGCAGCGGGCTGCAATGGCCGGTTTTTGATACCGACCACCCCGGCACACGCTATCTTTATGAAAAAGACTTCCCCACACCGTCAGGCCGGGCCGTGTTCAATGTGGTCAATCAGGATGACGCGGGCGAGGACGCAGTTGATGACGAGTATCCACTTAACCTGAATTCGGGCCGGTTGCTGGAACATTATCACACCGGAACCATGTCACGGCGTTCGCGCGGACTGGACCATATGCGACCCGAGGGCGAGGTCGAGGTCCATCCCGAGGACGCCCGCCGATTCGATCTTGAGGATGGCTGTATGGCGCGGATCACCAGCAAACGTGGTTCGATCGACGTCAAGGTAGTTGTCACAGACAGGACCCCCGAGGGCGCGCTTTTCTATCCCTTCCACTTCGGGGAAGCTCCGGCAAACCGATTGATTTCGGCCAAGTTCGACAAGGCCTCGCAAACTCCGGCCTTCAAGCGAACCGCAGCAAATATCGGGCGTATTCAAGCGAAACAAGATACGCCCGCATCGTAATTTTTTGCGGGATGTATAGCAGAACACCCTAATAATGATCGTGCAATCAGGAGCGAAAAGCGACCGGCGCCGGTGCGCCGCCCCCGTGGAGGCCGGGCGTTAGCCCGAATAGCCGTGAGCGAAAAAAATCAAACTGAATCAAAATAAAGGTGGTACGACACTAGGAATAAACACTGCTACAGACATTATGGCGATTAATGCAGCAGCCGAAATAGGGGATGTTACTGCAGTTGAATGAACAATTTGATCGGCTGCTATCAGGGGTGTTAAGTAATATACAGAATATTATGGTGGCTATATTTTGTTTTTTTCATCATAATGCTCTGTAAATTTGTTAAATTCATAGAAAATAGGTAACCAAAAGGTAATTACTCACCCCAGGGCTGTTCAACGCTAAATATTTGAATTTACTTTAAGGGATTCACAATCGGGGATTTGTCTGAATCTATATGAGTGCGTTTGATTCGGAGGTACGCACTCATGACATTGAAATTACTTGAACTTTTATCACTGATCCC
>JAAEMP010000464.1 GCA_024225445.1 Hyphomicrobiales bacterium
AACATCGGTCTATGCAGCCTATGGTGAGCGTCAGGGCAACACCACCGAGACCAAGGGCTTTATCGGCGAGAGGCATGACCCTGAAACCGGGCTGATGTATCTCAATGCGCGGTATTACGACCCGGTTACCGCCAGGTTTATTTCTCCCGATGACTGGGATCCGGTGTTGGATGGAGTTGGGACTAACCGTTATGCCTATGCTGGTAATGATCCGGTGAATAAGAGTGATCCGAATGGGCACAGCTACGGCGGTGAACAAGATGATCCTATGAATGATGGCTGGGATTGTGGTTGCGGCAGCGACTTTAGCGGGGATCCGGCGGGGAAAGACGATGGAGGGCTTTCTAAAAGTATCTCTGATGCCAATAAAGCCACCGGTAATATCAATATTGATAAGAAAGATGAAAGAAAGACGAGAATTGCTGGAAGATGGTCGAGACGGCGTAGTGGAGTTTTAAATCCAGCAAGTGCAGTACGCCGTTCAATGTATGAGCGCGCAATACAAAAAATGAGAGACCTGAATCCTGCCCAATCACAGATGACACCATTATCTGATCCAGCCTGGACGCCAAGTTTACGACAGGTTAATGCAATAACCCGGCAGGCCAAACGAACTGAAAGGGATGCTCGAATAAGAGCGGAAAAAGTAATCGATAGAGTTTTAAGGACCGGGAAACCAATTCCACATGTGAAAGGTGGGCGTGTCTTTAAGAACAGTAATGGTCAATTGCCCCATCGAACCGTTAAAGGTTCAAATATTACCTATAGAGAATATGATGTTTATTCAGTGCGACCAGGTCATTATCGTGGTACCACCAGAGCAGTAATTGGCTCAAATGGCTCCGCATACTATACTGCAGATCATTATAGATCATTCGAACAAGTTAGATGGTGAACCGTTAACATGACAAATTTACTTGGAACTACAAATTCACCCTATCTGTTGTCGCAAAGAGGTAACAGTGCAAAAATATATGTTGAAAAAACCTTGTCAAAATTGGCGAAAAATATTTATGTACTAGATGGTAACTATATGAGAAATTGGAATGAATTTTCCAAGTATATCTCAGGTTCATTGAATTTTCCTGAATATTATGGTCAAAACTGGGATGCATACGGGGATCTTATGTGTGATCTTAGCTGGTTAAAATTGACAGATTTGGTTATCGTAATCAGCAACGCTAATAAATTATTTTATGATAGTGAGATTGATAGGAATATTTTTCAAGAAACCGTTAATGATTTTGGAGACTACTGGAGTAGTCCAGCTACTAGTGGTGGTTGGGAAAGCGATGTGCCTATGCCATTCCATGTAATATTATTTTCCACAAAACCTTTGCCAGGCTATAATGCTCCTGTTTTTAAAGAAAATATGTGATGAATATTCTAACATTACAGTTGCATTTTTTACGAACTTCTGAATCAATGGGTTTCCGTGATTAGGAGGTCATGGATGACAGGTTTATCGATAGAGGTGACACTTGAGCTTTGGGTCACAGCGACACTTCACCCTCATGTCCCTTTCCAAGGTTTTAGGTAATATTTCCCGTTCACCGCTTTTGCCGATGTTTTTGTTTATGATGTAGCCTGCATATATGTCAGGAGACGAAGGTTTTGTAACGAGGGTTGATCAGACTGAGATGCGTGGGTTGGATACCACATTATCCCTGGTGTGTCGCGGGGCTGTCTCGCTGTAAAATTCGAGCGTGGATGGCATGCCGGATAACGGGTTTGCCGTTTATGTTTCTTCCCTGATCATCCGGATAGCCATGTCGGCCATGACTGGTACCGCCGCACCATATTGTTTGGCCCGTTCGGGATTGGAGGCATTGCCGTCAACCGAGCGCTTGTAAACGCCTTGCAGAATAGCGGTCAGGCGGAAAAACGAGAAGGCCAGATAGAAGTGCCAGTGATCAATGCTGCTGATTTTTCTGCGCAAGCAATAATTACGCACATATTGTTGTTCTTGCGGTAACCCGATGGCGGCACGGTTTACCCCGCCCAGGCCGCGAAATCCGCCGGAATAGGGAAGGCGCCACTGCATGCACTGATAAGCCAGATCGGCGATTGGATGGCCTATGGTTGACAGTTCCCAATCCAGAACTCCAAGAATTACTGTGCTTTGCCTGGCAAAAATGATATTATCCAGACGATAATCACCATGCACCAGCGACACCTGACCGTCATTTTCCGGCAGGTTGGTTTCCAGCCATTTGATCAGATTATGGATATCCTCGTTGTGATCGATTTCACTGGTGTGATATTGTTTGGTCCAGCGTGAAAGCTGACGTTCAAAATAGTTGCCCGGAACGCCGAAATCATCTAGCCCGACGGTGTGGATATTGACATCGTGCAGGTTTGCAAGGGTACGGTTCATCGCATCATAGATACCGGCTCTAAGCTGGTTGGATTTAGGCGTATCACCAAGTTCCGACAATGCTGGGTCCCAGTAGATTGCCCCGTCCAGCATTTCCATGATGAAAAACATTCGGCCAATGGGGGAATCGTCTTCTGCGGTAATGCAGAGCATCCTGGGGACTTTTACCGGTGAATTCTTCAAGGCCTGCATCACCCTGTATTCACGATCTACCTGATGGGCTGATTTCAGTAACGTGCCCGGTGGTTTGGCGCGCAGTACATATTCACCGCTGTCGGCAATCAGCCGATAGGTCGGGTTGGATTGTCCCCCGGAGAATTTTTCAATGCGTTGAAGCCTGTTAAACCCGGGCACGTTTTGCTGAAGCCAGGGAGACAATGCATCTGCATCAAGTTGATTGGGATCTGATTGAGCCATAATTACCTGCATATAATACTCTGTTGCAGACAGTTTGCAGGATACCGGACGGGAATATCAAGGCCTTTGGTATAATTTAACCTAAAGCACGTTGGACGCGACGCGCTTCATGAGGTCAATCCGCCATCCACGGTTAATGTCTGACCTGTTATGTAGTCGGCGCCAGCAGCCAGGAACAATATGGTTTCACCGTAATCTTGCGGAGTGCCGATGCGTCCCAGCGGAACGGTTTTTGCCAATTGAGAGGTATCGTCATCGTTGTCAGAAAAGCGGCACATCCAGTTCGAATCGACAAATCCTGGCGCTATCGCATTGACACGAACATGTGGCGCGAGCGCCCGTGACCATTCCTTGGTCAGATTTACAAGTCCGGCCTTTGCCGCACAATAGACTGAACTTGATCCGCCGCCGCCCTGGGCGGAGATTGAAGCCGTGTTGACAATGGCTCCCGAAGAAGTTTTCAGTGCTGCAGCCGCCGCTTTGGTGCAACGGAAAGGCCCGACAAGATTGACATTGAGAAGCAGATCCCAGAAATCTTCATCCTGGCGCTCGAAATCGGATGGTGGGATAGCGCTGGTAGTGCCCGGTGTGCCGGCATTGTTGATCAGATAATCCAAGCCGCCAAGAGCCCTGATTGCGTCACTAACCATGTGAGGGGCGTCTTCTGGTTCACCGATATTTCCCGGTGCCGCAATAACGTCATGCCCTTCTGAGCGAAGGCGTTCGATCACTTCGGGCAATTGCTTTGATCCAGGCAAATCATTGATGGCCACTTTCGCTCCACAGCGCAGGAATGCCATCACGGCACCCAAGCCGATTCCGGATGCTCCGCCTGTCACCAGCACCCGTTTCCCGCCAAGATCAAATTGTGCCTTCATATTTACGTATTTCCTATCTGGAAATCCTGATCCGATATTCCCCTAGGTCTATAGCCACAAATCTATTGAGATCAAAGTCTAAATGCCCGGACATAGACCGTTTCTTGTTTACACGGAAGCATTTGATGGACCAATCCAGTTCACTCAGCAAGGCGCGAAACCCGGAAATGTTTTTGGGCGATCTGGTGATCGGACAAGTTTTGCGCCATTACATAAACTGGGCAGATGAGCTGGATTGGTTCACCAAAGGCCGGTTATTCACGCACTCTGGACAGCGTTATGATTTTCTTGTGGTCATAAAGACCAAGGCGAAAACCATGCCTTGCCAGAAAACGTGAATAACCGGTCAAATGCTTCCGTGTAAACAAGA
>JAAEMP010000465.1 GCA_024225445.1 Hyphomicrobiales bacterium
ACATTCTGCCTGGTCGCCGCCACTTATTGGGGCATTTACGGTAGGACAACTGCAATCCGGTGCCGTTACATCAAGGATCTCCTCACAACTGTTCCCGTCAGTTACGGTCAACGTAATATTGGTCCCAGCCAGTATAGCCGAGATGGTCCAATTATTCCCTCCGTTAGCGGTTACCGTTCCTGAGGTACTTGTTACGGTGCCTGAACTTACATCTACACTTACACTATATGTTAACAGATCTGCCGAACAAGCGGCGGCGGTTGATACGGTGATCGTTGGTAAGGCATAGATCTCTAAACTTACTGCCGTACGTGTGCTACTTACGCAGTTAGTGGTCGTATTGCGCGCCTCTGCATAATAGATTGCTGTACCTACTCCCGTTAAGTCTGGTGTTACGATACTACCTCCTGTTGCTACTGCATACCAGTCTACTGTTTCTTCTGCATTGACGGTAGCTGTTGCTGTTAAGGTCTGTGCAGGGTCTGATAAACATTCTGCCTGGTCGCCGCCACTTATTGGGGCATTTACGGTAGGACAACTGCAATCCGGTGCCGTTACATCAAGGATCTCCTCACAACTGTTCCCGTCAGTTACGGTCAACGTAATATTGGTCCCAGCCAGTATAGCCGA
>JAAEMP010000466.1 GCA_024225445.1 Hyphomicrobiales bacterium
TCACCATTGATATCACGCGCTAAAAAACCATCATCACGATCAAGCGTTGCCGTATTTTCTGCAAACAGATCAAGATCAATATCAAAATCAGGCGAATACCCATTGCGCCATTCCAGCCCGAACCCGTCACCATCCAGATCAAGGATCAACGGGTCGGAATTTTCCGGGAACAGGTTGGAGCCGGTTAATGTGCGCGCCTTGAAACGAAACAGCGCCCAGCCACCCAGAATATCTTCCTGACCTTCGGTTGCTGGCGGGTTAACCCCCTTGATCAGGTCATTCAGCGTGGAAGAACGAAACGAGAATTTTGACAGTGCAATGTCCCCAGGCCCCGAGCTATAACCACCCGCATCGTGAACGGCCTTGACGTCACCCTTCTGGTTCTGCCAGTTGGTGATGAACATGTAATCATTGTTGCCGGCGGCCCAAGGATTATGGACCACCAGATCAAGGGCCGGATTAATCGCATAACGCGTGCCATAAACACCTTCCGCCCAGGGCAGTTCTGATTCAGCATTGCGATAACCGCCATAAAGCGCCAGTTCACCAAACAGCGTCAGCCGGTCATCCATGCCGAAATTCTCAACCAGAATATCCGGGCGCAGCCATACCTTGTCAGCACCACCACCCAGATCGACAATCGAGCCTTTATCCGCACCGGCAAAGGTATCATCACCATCGGTCAGAATAATCTTCTCGACATTCTCCACCTTCAGGTTGTGGATACCTTTCAGGCTGCCATTGATAAATTGCGTTTCAGCCTCGATATCCATCTTCACCGTAGTGCCTTCAACAAACCCGCCCCCGGTACGCACCGCGGTCTGGCCATAATAATACATCAGGCCTTTGCCGGCTTGTTCAAAACCTGAATAATCAACGGTATCGACATTCGACAAATAGGCATCTTCCGGCGATTTTCCTAATACATAGGGAGTTTGGCCATCCGGCAGGTTTTCATTTAGCGCGGCAATTTCTTCCTGGGTACGCCGTGATACCCCCATGTCTACGGTAATATCGGACTGTAATGAAAACCATTCCAGTTCAAGGGTATCAGGATTAGTAGTCAGCTCAATGCGTTCAATGTTGAACAGAATATCCGGATCTTGAACCGTTGGTGCATTCGTTCCGTAGACTGGTACAGTATACTCATTAGCAACAAGCGCCTGGGCTAAATGGACTGTAAGCCCATCATCGCCTTTCGATAGATCATCAAGCACACGCGCAAAGCTGACAGTGTCAATTTTATCAGGATTATCCGTCTCCTGATAACCAAAGTAACTATCAGCATATTTTGTGCCAATCAGAATATCATTAACGTCTTTACGACCAAGAATACTAACGCCTTTTGTCAAGTTTGCAGAGGCTTCAATTACATTCACATCCGATGCATTCTGGCTACCGATCAGAGTTGCTAGCTCTCCTCCCCCAGGATAAGTACTTTCCTCAGCTGACACTAATGAACGAAGATCAACCCCTATCGAGTTTAATATCGAAAGTAACACAGCACCCGAATTTGCAA
>JAAEMP010000467.1 GCA_024225445.1 Hyphomicrobiales bacterium
GGCGGCGATGGCCAGCCCCACGGTCGAGTCGATGAGGTGACCGGGGGCCCGCATCCAGACCCGGGCCTGGCCGGTGGGCGACGCGTCCTCGGCCCCCCACTCGCCGACCGCCACCCGCTGGTCGAGATGGTGATGGAGCTGGCCGGGGCTGGGCCAGAAGACCACTCGGGCCGATGACTCGGCGGGGCCGGGGACGTCGGGCATGATCACCCACTGTCCGTCGCCGTCGAAGCTCTTCTGTCCGAGCGCGACGTGCACGGTGAGCACCTCGCGGCCGCCCGCGTCGCCTACCACTCGTCCCTGGGCGAAGCTGTGGCCCTCGGCGGCCAGGTGGGCTTCGAACGTGACCACCTCGGGGGAAAGGTGTTGTTGATGAACTGGGCGGCGGCCCAGGCGGCGGGCCGGCCCGTCATCTCCTCGAGCTGTTCGATGGCCGGACCGAGGGCGCACCCGCCGAACAGCTGACCCATGCCGCCGCCTATTGCGGGCGTGACCGGCAGGTTCCA
>JAAEMP010000468.1 GCA_024225445.1 Hyphomicrobiales bacterium
AGCCAGTGAGGCGTTAGTGACTGGCGAAGCAGAAATGGAATTGAAGGCACAAAGTGGCGGATTACCCGTTCATGCTGTGCAAATTGCCGGGCGGCAGGCCGAGTGGATGGCTCTGGCAGCCAAAATTTCTGAGGATAACGGCGCTGATCTGCTGGATATCAATATGGGCTGCCCCTCCAGACGCGTTACCAGGGGACTTTCCGGTTCGGCGTTGATGCGAGATTTGGACCATGCAATGTCGCTGATTGAAGCTGTGGTAAATGTCGTCGATATTCCCGTAACAGTCAAAATGCGACTGGGATGGGATGAATATTCTATCAATGCACCGCAATTGGCCAAGCGTGCACAATCTGCCGGTATTGCGATGATTAGTGTTCACGGGCGCACCCGCTGCCAGTTTTACAAGGGTCAGGCTGATTGGCGGGCAATAAGAGAAGTTCGCGAAGCGACCAGTCTGCCATTGGTGGTGAATGGTGATATTACCAACCTGGAATCAGCAACAACAGCACTGGATTATTCACAGGCTGACGCGGTGATGATCGGGAGAGCTTCATATGGGGCTCCCTGGCTGGCTGGTGAAATAGCCGGAAAATCCGGGGGTTTTGTCGTTGAAGACATGGCGGAGCCAAACGCCATAGGCAATGTGGTTCTCGAACATTTTGAAGAAACACTCATTCACTACGGCGTTGAAACCGGAATCCGGCAATTTCGAAAACACCTTGGATGGTATCTTGATGGTGTTTGTGGAGAGATATCTGTCGCGCATCCAAGAATTGCTTTGCTGACGAATGATGATCCAAACCAGATATGTGAAATGATCAGTCAGGTGTTTTTCCCGTCAGTGGAAACGGAGGCGGCATGAAGTTACCGGAGGCACGCACATGAAAATTTCCGAGATAACCGATCCGGCATTGTTGCCACAGATTACTGATCAAATTCTGGATGCGATGCCGTATCCGGTTTTGTTGCTGGATAATAAAAATGTAATTATCTATGCGAATTTGGCCTGCGAGGGATTTTTTCATTCTTCGATTTCGTATCTGTGTGGCCGCAATATTGAAAAATTTCTGCCTTTTTGCAGTCCGGCATTGGATATGCTGGAACGTGTACGCCTTCGACT
>JAAEMP010000469.1 GCA_024225445.1 Hyphomicrobiales bacterium
AGCCAGTGAGACAAAGAAGAAGCCGAAACGCAAACCCTTGCCTGAAAATATGGAACGCAAAGAGCTGGTTCTCACACCCGGTGATAATTGTAGCAAGTGTGGCGGAGACTTGAAGACACTGGGTGAGGATGTCACCGAGGAACTCGAATATGTGCCGGGCCGGTTCATTGTCAACAAGATTGTTCGCCCGCGCATGGCCTGTTCTTGCTGTGAAGCGGTATTGCAGGCACCAATGCCATCACGCCCGATTGAACGGGGTCGTCCGGGGCCGGGGCTTATTACCCATGTGCTGGTCTCGAAGTATTGTGACCATACCCCATTGTATCGCCAGTCAAAGATTTATGAACGTGACGGCATATATATTGATCGCTCGACAATGGCGGGTTGGGTTGGTAAGTCCACAACCCTTTTGGAGCCATTGGCTGATGCGATTGGTAAACATGTGCGGCAAGGCCAGGCACTGTTTGCTGATGATACTCCAATCAAAATGCTGGTGCCGGGCAATAAACGCACCAAAACAGCGCGGGTCTGGGCTTATGTTCGTGATGAGCGGCCATGGAATGGCCAAGCCCCGCCCGGTGCTTGGTATCAGTTTACAATTGATCGCAAGGGCGAGCATCCAGTGCGACACCTGTGCGATTACAAAGGCTGGGTGCACGCTGATGGCTATGCTGGCTTTAATGGGGTGTTCGGTGAGGACAAGGCCTCAGAGGTTGCCTGCATGGCCCATGCAAGACGCAAGTTCGTTGATGTTCAGCAATCTCAAGGCTCGGCAATTGCAGAAGAGGCGATACTGCGCATTGCCAAACTATACGGTGTTGAAAAAGAAGCGCGAGGCCGTTCTCCCGCAGAACGGGTTGCCATTCGTCAGGAAAAGGCCAAACCGATCTTCGATGATCTGGAAGCTTGGCTACATGCGCAGCTGACCAAAATCTCCGGCAAGTCGCCCTTGGCCAGAGCAATCCGCTATGCTCTCACCCGAATGCCAAAAACCCGTCCTTATCTCGACAATGGTTTTCTGGAATTGGACAACAATACTTGTGAGCGAGCAGTCAAGCCGGTAGCCCTTGGCAGAAAAAACTATCTTTTCATGGGCTCCGAAGGCGGAGGAAAGGCCGCCGCCATTGCCTATACTCTGATTGAAACAGCCAAGCTTAATAATGTTGATCCGCAGGCTTGGCTCACATGGGTTCTTGCTCAAATCGCAGATCATAAAATCAACCGCATTGACGAGTTGTTGCCTTGGAATTATCTTGCGGGTGAGTAGCCATATGAACGCTTACAGCGAATGAACATGAAACACAAATTCAGTACTATACGCAAAGGAACTAAAATGAGGATTATGTATGGGGTTGTTGCTTTTTCCTTTATTACAGTAAGTTCTATCGCTCAAGCGGCTCCCGGGCATTGCTGGTATTATCTTCATAGTAAACTTAAAGGAAATACTTTAGAACAGTGCCTAAGCAAAGCCGAGTCCGCATTAAAGAGTCGTGGATACGACACGGAAATTAAAAATTCAGGAGACAATTATATTTCTTATGTTCGGTCTCGCCAGAAGAGTATCTCTGTAGATATTTTATGTTATGAAGTAAACGGGGAGCGGGGAAAGGTAATGTCTTTCATTACAGTTGCAGGAAACTCCGCTTGTAACGTGGCAGAAAAGCTTTTCAAGCATATGAAAAATTCAGGGCAATAAATATAATTAAAAACAATTAAATGTCCGCTACTAACTGTAAGCGGACATTTTACTTTGGCTTAAATCCTTACAAATAAACAACTTTCGTAAGCGCCCAGATGGTCACTCCCCAGCAAGGTTGTTCCAAGGCAACAACTCGTCAATCTGGTTGATCTTAATGGACACCAGCTCATGCTATCAGCAGGCGCTAGGTGGGGTTCCCCATACGCTTACGCATATTCGGCTTTACTCACGCTTTCATACAAAGCACTAAATCGCTTCGCGATATTTGGCGAGCTTTGTTGAGCGTTTTGTCTGAGGGGAAAAGTGTTGCGCGTGGTTTGGTGACGGGTGTGTGCTGTTGGTCGAGGTAATTTTGCCTCGATTAACGGAAGGTATAGCCA
>JAAEMP010000470.1 GCA_024225445.1 Hyphomicrobiales bacterium
ATCCTTGCCGCCATATAAAAAGTCATCATCCTCACCGCCATTCAGCGTATCAAGTCCGGCAAGGGCGGAAAGTATGTCATTGCCTTTGCCGCCATACATGGTGTCGTTACCGGCATCCCCGATAATCTTGTCATCGCCATCTCCGCCATAGAATATATCGGTACCGCCCTTGCCTTTCATAACGTCCTTGCCATCACCACCGGTCAGGACATTATCATTGGCATCGCCGATCAACCGGTCATCATATGCAGATCCGGTCAGGTTCTCGATTGAAACAAGCGTATCAACACCCTGTCCCCCGCCCACATCACGGCCGGTATATTGGAGATAGACAGTTACCCCGGAGGCTGCATTTGCATAAGTGGCGGTATCTGTTCCATCGCCACCCTGCAAATCATCATCACCGGCACCACCATTGAGAACATTGTCTCCCTCGCTGCCAATCAATATGTTGTTGAGAGAATTGCCGGTGCCATTGAGATCAGCAACCCCAAGCAGTTTCAGTGTCACCGCATTTTGACCAAGGGTGGCCGATGCCGAGCTTTCAATCCGGTTGGTACCCACCAGATCAAACTTGATATTGGCCCCGGCCAGTGTCGCACTGACAGTAACCGCAGCAGCCAAAAACCCACCAGAGAAGGTCACATCATAATCACCGCCTACCACCGCCCCGCGCCAACCCCCGGCAGCTTCACTGGCGGTCGTTACAATGGTAGAGGCACCCTGTTCGACCGTAACGGTAACACCGGCATTGGCCTCACCAACACTGTAAAACTCATTGGAATCGTTATCTGAATAGACCGCCCCGGTAAAAAAATAATCACTGCCTGTTGTGGCAAAGTTCTGGGTCGTCATCACCGAATTGTATGTGGTGCCATTGCTATCGGTAAAACTTCCCTCTTTAATCCCCATACCCACTTCACGAAAATTGTCCTGCAGAATGTTCAGCCGGTGACCGGAGCTGTCAAACAAACCGTCATGTTCAAGCTCAACAAACAGAGTAACATTGACCGTACCGGTTGTTCCTTGCCAGGCAATGTTTTCACCCGATGTCCATCCCCCGGTAAAAACATAACCGGCAGCGGTCATCCGCGTCCCGGGATCTGAGCCGCCAACACCGGTATGGCTGAACACATCATTATCCAGCATCCACTGGCTGTGAGCCTGCGAAGAATCAACGAGGTAGCTATTGCCAACCAACGGCTGGCGCGCTTCACCGGTTAAGGTTCCCGGCGTCAGATTCTTGTTAAGATCAATTCCAATCCGGTCCGCCTCACCCTGTGGGTCAAGTCGTGCCCGGTTGACCATTTCGAGCATATATTGCTCGTATGCTGACATGACTGCCATGATACATTTTCCCAAAATTCTGTGTGCCGCATCACAGTCTAACGATCATCTGCGGCCTTCTGGTGGTGATCCCGTGACAATCCTGTGACATCATCTCAC
>JAAEMP010000471.1 GCA_024225445.1 Hyphomicrobiales bacterium
CCAGCACAGCCCGGAACCCAATGAGGGAGAAGCGGTTGCCCGAGTAACCAGGACAGAAGCTGTACCGGTACGCGGACCGGCAATGGTATGAGTCGCCGCTCCAGCTGCCGCCACGGACGACCCGGCTCGACGAGCCGCCCGTCACGAAGGGATCGGTAACCGCTGCAGCACCATAACCCGCATAGGAATCGAGGCACCACTCCCAAACATTACCGTGCATGTCGTACAAGTCAAAGGCATTTGCCGAATAGCTCCCCACGTCAATCGTACTGCTTATGCCACAACTGCTGTTGCTGTGATAGCTGAAACCAAAACGAGCGTCCGCGCAAAAGAGATCCGACCCCACATTGAACTCGGTCGTAGTTCCTGCGCGGCACGCATATTCCCACTCGGCTTCCGTCGGCAAGCGATACTCGTAGCCAGTCGCCAGGTTCCCCGCTGCCATCTCTTGCGCGGTCAAGGCCGTACAGTACGCGCGGGCGTCGTTCCAGCTAACCAACTCCACCGGCAGGTTCGGGCCGGAGAAGCTTGACGGATTCGAACCCATCAAAGCCTGGTATTCTGCTTGGGTTACCTCATGCTCCCCCATCCAAAACGCTTCGCTGATTGTTACGTTGTGAACTGGTTGAGTACTGGAATTTCCCCAATACGGAGACCCCGAAGCCGCATTCGACCCCATGTCAAACGACCCCGCCGGGATCGACACCATGCCTGCAACCGGAACAATCGGCGGAAGAGGGAACGTCACGCTCAGACCATTCGAAA
>JAAEMP010000472.1 GCA_024225445.1 Hyphomicrobiales bacterium
GCAATAATTACTCTCGGTTCAACTTTAGCAATAGATTTGGCACTGAGTAAAGCTTTAATGCCAGTGTAAGCTCCGGTATCTGAATCCACATCACCAATAATATTGGAAGTGGTTTCAGCATCGTCCGCACCTTCAGCAACTCTGATAACCACGACCATGGCACCAGCCTGATCGAAGATGCCCTGCATCGCTTTGTAAAGAGTTCCAGTTTTACCCAATTTGGCAGCCTCGGAAAGGCGACCCGCAATTAACACTGGGGTATCCAACGGAAAGGCTGCGTCATCAGCATCTGGAGCAGTACCCACAGCGCCAATAACTGAGCTCTTAACCGTTCTAATGGGGCGAACTCCACTATCGATTTCGACTACTTCTACTCCATGTAAAAATTGTTCAGGCATTTTTAAATTCCTTATTTTATGAGTTATTCATATAATCGATTAATTCTGTGGTAGTTTTGGTATCCAGCGCGTCTTTCTCTGTCCATCCGGTTTCGATACAGGTGCGGATGTATTGCACTCCAGCCACGTAAAAAGCGGCGTATTCATCGGAAGACTCCAACATTACATATTCATTGTCAGCCTTGATCTTATGCGGATAAGTCAAAAGCTCTCGCATGTCGTATTCCGCTTTGTAATTCATCTGATTTTCCAGCGAAAGCTTGACACTTTTATCCTCATATAAGAAGCCGTTTAAAATGTTTTCATCGGTTTCAACATCAATTTTGGCTTTAAGCAATTGCAGTAATTCCTGCTTCTTAGAGGTGTCTGCCACATAAGTACCCTCTGAGTCACTCCACTTATGATAAGCTGACGGCGGTGGCTCTGTAGTAAATGCTTCGGGTACGTCACCTATCTCGTTAATAATTGACTTTTCTTGGGTTGCTTTATTCCAGACGTCAGTGCCTCGATAGTCAGCTTTAATCTCCCACTCATCACTATTAAACACAGCTGCTTCTGTAACATCAGCTTGTGGCGGAGAAAGTTGCGTTGCATTAGCCGGAATTAAAAATTCCCCAGCCTCCAACGGATTGGCTGCCGCCTCGGCAACTCCGAGGTACTCTTTAGTAATGCCATCATAGTTATAAACTTTCATATCCTGCTCTCCATTTAATATTTAATGCAGTACATAAGTGCTATATTTCGAGGCCGGGTTTCACTGTCACCACTTGAAAAACTGGACATGTCCGCTTCGACGCCACTGGCGGCGGAATCCAACGCATTGCCAGTATTGTGTTCACCGGAATTGGATTTACGCATGAAACCATAATCATGTGGAGCACTCCAACTACCGGAGGAATAATCCGGTGCTGAGTTCTTTTTGGGAGCAGCTGTAGACCAGTCCTGCCAGCTTCCCAAAGATCGGCCTTCATCAACGCCACGTCCATTATCCCAGCCGCGAATAAACTCACCACGTAAATCCGGAACATTAAAGGTAGTACTGCTGTTGCCAGCACCGTAAATAGTACCGATAGAGGCAAACAAGTTTGCATAGGTGGTCCTGCTGAGCGCGGCTCCGTTACACTCAATAAAACCAGCCGGAGCTGTGCCGTTACACCAACCAATTACTGTACCCACAGATAAGCTGTATTGTGGATGCGGATTGCCTTCAGCTTTATGAGCCGCTACGCAGCCAACAGCCTCGTAAGGATGCTCATGCGGTGGGGCATATTTCCCCGGATGCGGGTCCGTTTCCGCTACATGTGCCGTAATCTTTACTTGGGCTACAATGTCAGCGTAATCTCGGGTGGCGAGTACCACTGCAGGGTCGATTTTAAGTTCGACATTGGCCGTGCCGGAAATCTGTAAAACCATCCTGATGACTAAGTCCCGACTCGCGCCTTCGCTGAGTTGGGGTTTGTAGGTTTCAGGAAAATTACCGTAAGCAAATAAATTGCCGTTACTGTCAAAGAGTCCGACTTCGTGCACTGTCCAGCCTCCAACATTAGTCGGAATGACCAACTCAGCAATCAACCAATTGGGATTGTCAGGATCAGTGGAAAGACTGTTTAGGCTGCC
>JAAEMP010000473.1 GCA_024225445.1 Hyphomicrobiales bacterium
AACTCGGCCACCTCAAATCAGCGCTCACCCGCCACACCGCCACTGTCACACCCGCCTGCCATACTGATCACAACGAACTCGCTGCATAACAACCGGGACCACCACCCGCAGCAACTTCAACAACCAACGGGACATCCTCGGTTCCGGAAGCGGTTGGGGTTTGTTTGGTAGGCGTCGTTGAGGACCTGTTGGCGGGCGTTGACGATCTCGTCGGTGGTGCCGGCGTGGACGTCGGCGGGGTGCAGGTACGCAACCGCGGAGTGGTAGTGGTCGTGGCTGTACCAGTGAGCGAAGCGTCGCATCCAGGTGCGTGCTTGATCGATCGATTCGAAGCGCGTCGGGTAGTCGGGCCGGTATTTGGCGGTCTTGGAGTTTGAGACTGCGGTGGGCAGCCACCGGCATGCTCGCCGCCGAGCAACAATTCCGACGGGTCAAGGGCTACCGGCAACTCCCAGCACTGGCCACCGCACTCGAACAAGCCACCACCACCGACACCCCAACCACCCTCGCTGTCACAGCCTGACCA
>JAAEMP010000474.1 GCA_024225445.1 Hyphomicrobiales bacterium
CATGAAAAGGTTTAGTCGAGAAATTGAATTAACCGGCGGCGTCCTGCAAAGCTCGAATTCTGTCGGCAAGTGTTATGTTGTGTTTTTTTGCAGACGATTTTTTCTTGCCAGGCAATTTGGTATTTTCCTGTCGGGAAAGAATTTCGTTAATTGGTGAATTATCACCCTCAAATGATGCAGTCATGGCAGTTACCTGTGCCGCGAGGTCATTGATACGTTCGCGTAAAATTGAGTTCTCCCGGCGTTCATTCTCCCACTCCGCATCATTGGAATTAGTCAGGTTTGAGAGTTCGTCAACCAGTTTGTCGCGTTCATTAGTGACCGCCTCAAGTTTGGTGGCAAGGTTGGATTTTTCAGTTTCTAGTGAGGACATGGCTTTTTCTATATTGTCATTTGAAGCATCGTACAACAGGGCCTCCATCTGCAAATTCGCATGGGCCAGTTTAGCCTCCAGTTCCACATTCAGGGATCGTTGTTCAACAAGCTGGGAGGTCAGGACAGAATTGGTTGACCCGTCCTGGTCCAGAGTCTTGCGCAAGCGTAGCAATTCGCGTTCATTCCTTTCCAGCCGGTCATTACTTTTGGAAAGTTGTTGGTTCGCAATTTTCAGTTTTTTCTTAATTTCTTTGTTTTCTTGCAATTCAGAATCCAGAAGTGCATTTGCCTTGGCGAGCGCAATTTTTTCCTCGCCGGAATCTTCTATATCCGCACTTTGAGTGCGAGCCATGTTCATGGTTTGAATTCTGTCGTTCATATTATCAAGCTGGGTTTGCTTTGCTACCAATTCAATCTTGTTACTATCGGATTCAGTTTGAGATTTTTCCAGGCGCTGGTGCAATTTCTCAGACTTCAAAGCCTGTTCATCCAGCTTATTACGGGCCTCGTCCAGTTGATCGGTAGTTGTTTGGAGTTGTTCCTCACGCCGGCGCAATTGTATGCGCAGCTCACCGGATTTTGTTTGCAGCTCTTCGATGACATGGAGCTTTTCGCCATGTTCTTCTGCCAGTTGGGCGATACTGTCGCGTTTTCGGTTAATTTCTATAATCTGGGTTGCCGCTTTTTCGCGCAGGTCATCGACGCTTATCTCCAGACGTCTCGTACTCATAGCAAATTCAGCACGCATTTGATCCTTATTCGCCTGAATTTCATTTAATGTGAGAGGGACAGAGCGTTCAATGCGACGTTTTGTCAATGATACAGCGCGTTGCCAGATCATAGGCGAAACCATCAGCGCCAGAAGCGCCGCCGCCAAGAACCCAAGTAAAAAATAAAGTATGCTTTCTAGCACGTTGTTACTCACCTACTATACGATATCCCATGCTATGAAGCATGAATTCTATTTATTAGGACCAATGCGGCATTCTGATGGATTTTGATACAAATATATTGGCACACTTATATGCCCAACGTCCATTTAAGGAAGTTGTTAAGGTTAAGATAATGCCCTGTCTGTGATATTTTGCGCATTCAGGGGCGGTATATTATCAAAATGGATTGATGCGAGGGGTGCTGCGGATCTTCAAATAACCAATGTTTACTCCAAGACGTGCGCCAACACCGGTGCGAATGGGAACAAGGTGAACACCGCTATTGGTCAATACTGTTACGCCAACACCGCCTATTAAAAATGCGGAGCCTGTAACGCCGAAATAGCGGCGATAGATGGTATCAACAGATGGCAGATTATAGACCAGCATCATTGTTCTGTTACCATCGGCACCATAATCCCAGCCAACGGATGGGCCTTGCCAAAATAGTTTATGGTCCCCGGCGTTTTTTGTATAAAGCACACCCTCTCCGTAGCGAAGACCACCAATAAAGGCACCACTGGCTTCTTCGCCCAGAATGTAGCCGTTTGGCTGGCCTCGATTGGAAAACACTTTTTCGATTGCTGCGGCCAAATGTCCGGAGGTGGTTTGAAAGAATCCGTGACCGGCGTCGATCACTTCCTGCATGGTATAGCGATCGGAACTTTGGGCATTTGCCTTTCCCGCCGATGCCGTTATCACAAAAAATGCCGCCAAAAACGCCAACAGTTGAACCAGAATTGATAATTTCCCCATGGAATTTGGTAGTGGGTGGTGTCGAAATTGAGTATTCATCGGGCGTCTTCTCCGAATAATTATAGGATTGATGTCAAAAACCATCATTTTTATGAATTTTTAGACTTGTCCGGCTGTTAGGCTGTATTTGTGGCAAAGTTATATCCGTCACCAAGTTACTCCTAAAAATTAGGATAGTGATAACTATATGACGCCAAATCTTTTCCAGAAGATGAACAAAAAGAGGGTTGTTAGGGTCATAACCCATTAATTAACGCCATTCTGTTTGACAAGGAGGGCGCGAATACTGATTAGAAAGCGCAACAACAGGCCGTGTGCCTTTTCGAGTATTTGTTACCAGGAGGCGTACCCTCC
>JAAEMP010000475.1 GCA_024225445.1 Hyphomicrobiales bacterium
AATTTGGTGGATTTGATCACTTCAATATCGATGAAGACAAGCGGCTGAGAAAAGCCATGTTTACCTATACGCTGGAGCTCTCCAACGCATTCGCTGAATACAACAATCTGGACAAAGACAGAAAAAAACGTTGAGGTCTAGTTGCCAAAATATGTATGCTACTGGTGATGAGTTTTGTTCCAATGCAATATTGACCAGCATATTGAATGTCAGAAAGTGTCAATTTAACTGCGGGTATATGGTGGACGTGCACCTGATACGAATATTTTGATAAAAGTGAAACTGGTAAATTCATGAAGCTTGGCCAGATACAGCGGAATCGATTGGGATAACTGAATCATTTAAGATTCGATGGTTTCCAGAAAAAACAATAATCAATCCGTTTGATAAAGCAGACGGTTTAAATAACAGGTGGGTGATTGATGCACATTGTTCCAATAATCAGAGCTTTTGCAATTTCACTTATTCTCGCATTGTCACCTGTTGACGCGTTTGCCCAAAGTTCAGGAACTGAAGTCTCTGTACCGGCAGAAGTTGATGAACATGTCACGCAACAGAATATCACTGAGTTCGTCTCTACCCTTAACAAAGAAGAAATTGACGTCTTAAACAAGCTTCTGAATAATATTACAAACAAGCGTGCGAATACTGAAAGTTCAAAGACACCAATTGAAAAAGTCGAATTTGGACAGAGGATAAAAACTGGATGGTATGATTATTCCAGTTTCATGTGGGATAATATCAGTGCCCTGCCTGTGGCAATTGACAGCGGATTTCAGGCCCTGGGAAAAATAGCCGGCGAACGGGGGGCCGTTGGGAACTTGTTGTTTGCCGGATTTGTTGCTCTTGCTCTGTTTGCAGGTTTTGTAGCAGAGTTTGCAACACACAAATTCACAAAAACCTGGAGAGAAACTGCTCTTGACCAAACAATTGGGGATTCTGGTTTTGGACTCAGGTCATTTTCCCGGGATATAGCAGTCGAATTACTAAAAATGGTGGTTTTTGTAGTTGCGGCACTTGTTGCTACAAAACTGTTGATCACAAACCAGTCCGATCAATTTCTGATGATCTCATTTATCTTGTATGCATTGTTTGGTGTGCGAACAACTGAGATTTTCCTGCGCTTCGTACTGGCTCCAAAGACGCCCGAGAAGCGACTGGTTTCAATTGATGTTCAAAACGCGAATTTCATCTACAGAAATTTTTTGATGCTGGCGAGTGTCGTTGGAGTTGGTTTGTTTTTCGTGCAGATTATGAACCATTATCAGATTGGTGGAATTTTTCCATTTCGTTTCTGGATTGGTCAGTTTATTCATATCAGTCTTTTATACATGATGTGGAGGGCCAGAAAAGGCATTGCATCGATCATCAGGGGTGAAGATCAAAATCTGACACCAGGACTGGAGAGAATGGCCATTTGGTGGCCGATAATCTCAATGATCCTGATTACAGTTCAGGTTTTTATTATGCAACTGGGATCTAGTACAGGAGTTTTCAAATTAGCGACAGGCACAGGCATCCTGACTGTCTTGTTGATTGTATTTGTCCCGTTTTTTGATACCATGCTGCGTAGTATCATTAGTCAAATACTCCCAAAGATGCAGGGCGAAGGCGAGGTGGCGGAGCTAGCATATTATGAGACAAGAAACAGCTATCTGCGTATTGGCCGAATACTACTGCTCACATTGATATTTGGCAGCGTCGGTAAACTTTGGGGTATTGATTACGCAAATCTGGCACAGCTGGGATTTGGTGCTCAGATTGCCGCAAAAGGAGGCGGTTTTTTGCTAATTTTGGCAATTGGTTACCTAGCCTGGGAAATGACCAAATTGTGGGTTAATCATCAACTCGCCAAAGATGCCAGCACTGACGATGTGCAAAATGCCGGTGAAAGTGAAGGTGGAGGCGTGGGCAGATCACGATTGGCCTCGGTTTTACCGCTTGTCAGCATGGCCGTACAAACCGCCATCGTTGTGTTGACCGTTCTGTTGGGTTTGAGCCAGCTGGGTATAAATATTACCCCGCTGCTTGCTGGCGCAGGTGTTTTTGGCATTGCAATTGGTTTTGGTGCCCAGGCATTGGTGAAGGATGTTGTCTCGGGCGTATTCTTCTTGTGGGATGATGCGTTCCGCCTTGGTGAATACATTGATATTGGGGGAACCGTGGGGACCGTTGAAAAAATCTCTGTTCGTTCGCTGCAACTTCGGCATCCAAATGGTCCGGTTCATGTGATTCCCTACGGTGAAATTCCCAAGTTGACCAATCACAGTCGCGACTATGTCATCATGAAGCTACGTTTCACAGTGCCATTTGATACGGATCTTGAAAAGGTACGCAGACTGTTCAAGAAAATCGGACAGGAGATGATGGAAAATCCGGCACTGGCAGGAAATTTTATCCAACCGTTCAAGTCACAAGGAGCAGCGGATGTTGACGATGTTGGAATTGTTATAAGAGGCAAGTTTACTACTAAACCGGGTGCCCAATGGGCAATTCGAAAGGAAGTTTATTCACGCGTACAAAAGGCGTTCGAAGAAAACGGAATTAGTTTTGCACGCCGCGAAGTGCGCGTGCAAATTCCCGGACTTGACAATGATTCAGACTTGAAGCCAGGTCAAAAACAGGCGGTGGCCGCAGCCGTGGGAGAGGCGGTAAATGTTAATACTGACAAAAAAAATGTCCCAAGAGAAAATGACGATCCATTTTAGTTAACGCGGGTTCAGGATAGTAAGTATTTAAGTTGTTGAACCCCAAGGATAGTTGATGGGAGTAGCTTTGATCCGCAATGAGTTGTAGAAGACTCGTTTGTTTCCCGTCAGCATTCATGGGACAGAAATCAGGAATCCGAGGATCGGGTTCAGAAAAAGTGATCCGAACAATCAAACGCGAGATCCGTCGCCAGTATTGCGCCGAGGAAAATATCCGCATTGTTTTGGATGGATTGCGTGGTGAGATGAGCATAGCTGAACTGTGCCGCCGTGAGGGCCTTGCTGAAAGTATGTACCATAAATGGTCGAAGGAATTGCTTGAAGTGGGTAAAAGCGTCTGTCAGGCGATATAGTACGTGAGGCTTCCACTGACGAGGTCAAAGGTCTGCGCCGTGAGGTGCGCGACTTGAAAGAATGTGTTGCTGATCTCACGCTGGAGAAGCGACAACCGTCAACCACTAAACAGGGCGCTGTTAGCTTTATGAAGACATTCAGTTGCGGACTGAAGCCTTCATTGGTAACTCGTCAGAGAGTCATTCAATCCATTTCTACATTAAATTTCCCCCAAATGGGCAAGTAGAGCCGGGTTGAAATAACGGTTGTCGATTGAAGACTAACATAGCCATCTGTGCCCAGATGTGCATTTTGACACACAGCTGTTTGGTTAACCCTGATATTATCAATCCATCTAACAAGAGAACACTCTCCCGGTTCTCCCACCAGATAAGAAAATCCCGACCCTGAACCAGCCGGGATTTCATGGGATGTCGATTTAATGTACGAATTGTACTACGGCCTTAATTCCAAACCATTTACAATATTGCCGGATCCTAGTTTTCTTTATTGGGGGCGTTCGCACTCGCTAGCCTTTGCAATGCTTGAATACGGCGTCACGAACCGCGCAAGTTGCACCGTTATAACAGGCGA